>DATGVJ010000304.1:0-51933 GCA_035300505.1 Xanthobacteraceae bacterium | reverse complement strand
AGCGGCGGCGGCCGGCATCGGATTTATCTACAAGACGTCATTCGACAAGGCTAACCGCACCAGCGCTAGGAGCAACCGCGGCATCGGTCTTGACGAAGCACTGCCGATCTTTGCGGAAATCCGCTCGTCGCTTGGCGTTGCGGTCCTGACTGACATTCATGAATCCGGCCACTGCGCCCGCGTCGCCGAGGTCGTCGACGTGCTGCAGATTCCGGCCTTTCTCTGCCGCCAAACCGACCTCCTGTTAGCGGCCGCCGCGACCGGGCGGGTCGTCAACATCAAGAAGGGACAGTTTCTGGCGCCATGGGATATGGCCAATGTGGTGGCGAAGGTCACCGGCGGAGGAAATCGAAACGTTCTCGTCACCGAGCGCGGCGCTTCCTTCGGTTACAACACGCTTGTTTCGGATTTCCGCGCGCTGCCGATCCTTGCCCGCACCACCGGCGCGCCGGTTATCTTCGACGCGACCCATTCCGTCCAACAGCCGGGCGGGCAGGGCACGTCTTCAGGTGGCGAGCGCGAATTCGTGCCGGTGCTGGCGCGTGCCGCGGTTGCGGTCGGGGTTGCGGGTGTTTTTATCGAGACGCACCAGGATCCGGACCGGGCGCCGTCCGATGGTCCCAACATGCTCCATCTCAAGGATATGCCTGAGTTGCTTGCCAATCTCATTGCGTTTGACCGGCTGGCCAAATCCTGACTGGAAGCCAAGTCCTGACTGGAAGTAAATTCTGACCTGAACAAAGTGAGCGAACACCATTCCGCCCATTCTCAAAATCGTCGGCCTAGTCGTATTCGCGTCGACGCTATTCACGCGCGCGGTCGAGCCGATCATTCCGCAGATCGCCACTACTTTTGCCATTGATGTGAAAACGGCCGCTCTGCTCTCGACCGCCTATACGTTTCCCTATGCGCTCGTGCAGCCCGTGCTCGGCATGATCGCGGACTTCTTCGGCAAGACTAGGCTGATGAATGCATCCCTGGTGATCGTCGCCATTACGGCTTTGCTGTCGGCGATTACAACGGATTTCTATTTTCTGGTCGCCCTGCGCGTGGTTTCAGGCCTGGTCGCCGGTGGCGTGTTTCCGGTCGCAATGGCCCTGGTTGGCGATCTGGTTCCGCCACAACAGCGCCAGGTTGCCATCGGTCGGCTTCTTGCCATCGCATTGACGGGAAATCTTCTGGGCGCCTCCATTGCCGGCGTCATCGCGGATTTTGTCGACTGGCGGTCGTCCTCGGTGCGTTCGGTTTGACCGCAGCCGTCGTGGCGTATTTTGCCTTCCGGGGCATCGTGGTTCCCAAGCCCAAGCGGTTCAATATTGCGGCTGCGCGCGAAGGTTTTCGCGGCATATTTGCCGACCCGCGCGCAAAGGTCTGCTTCTCCGCCGTGTTCGTGGAAGCCGTGTTCATTCACGGACTGTTTCCTTACGTCGCCATTCTACTGATTGCAGCCGGCGAAACGCGCGCATCCATTGCGGGAGCCATGATCGCATGCTTCGGACTCGGCGGGGTCGTTTATTCTGTTTCGGTTCCAGCCCTGGTCGCTGCCGTATCGCAACGTCATCTCATGATCGGCGGAGGCGCGCTCGCGGCCGGCGCATTGGCGCTGATTGCGTTTGAATTTCCGTGGCAAGTTCAATTGCTTGTGTTCGGACTATTCGGTTTCGGGTTTTATCTGCTGCACGGCTCCATCCAGGTTCATGTCACCGAACTCTCCGACACCGCGCGCGGCCTCGCAGCCTCGCTGCATTCATGTTTTTTCTACCTCGGCCAGGCAACAGGGCCGGTGGTCTATGGCTACGGGTTCGCGCATGGCGGAGAACGGCCGACCATGCTGGCAGGTGCCGTCCTCATTTTTATGGTTGGTTTGGTCTGCTCGCATTTGTTGCGTCACCGAACCAGATCGCAAATCCGTTGAGGGGGTTGAACAATGTCGCGGAAATCCCCATGATGGGGTCCTTGGCTTGGGGTGCCGCGGCGGTCGCGGCTGAGATCAAACCCATCGAACCTGTCTGGGTCATTCCAGCGAAGGGAGCCGCCCGGTGAGCGATCCGCATATTCATTCCGGCAGGCCTAAAGCCGCAATTAAAGTCGCCATCATAGGGGCCGGCATCGTTGGCCTCGGCGTCGCCTGGCGGCTTGCGGTGCGGGGTGCAGATGTTGCGGTTTATGATCGCGGTGTGGCTGGGGCCGGGGCGACCCATGCGGCGGCCGGCATGCTTGCCGCCTGTTGCGAGGCGGAACCCGGCGAGGAGGCATTGGTCGCGCTCGGACGCGAGAGCCAAGCGCGGTGGCCTGCTTTCGCGGCCGAACTTGAAGCCGTATCCGACATCGACGTCGAGTTGCGAACCGAGGGCACGCTGGTTGTGGCTTCCACCGCCGATGATCAGGCGCGGCTCCATCATCACCTTGTCTTTCAGCAAAAGCTCGACCTGCCGCTTGAGTGGATCACGGCAGCCGAAACACGGCGTCGCGAACCGCATCTCGCCGGCAAGCTTGCCGGCGCGGTCTGGAGCCCGCAGGACCATCAGGTCGACAATCGCAAGGTCGTCCAGGCTTTACGGATCGCGGCTGAAAAGGCCGGGGCGACCATCCACGAAAATGCGCCAGTCAAGGAAATATCGATCAAGGGGCCGCGCACTGATGGAATTATCCTCACTGACGGCACCCACGTTGCCGCGGATGCGGTCGTGCTCGCCGCCGGGGCTTGGTCTCGCAGCATCGAAGGCGTTCCTGCACAATTGCGTCCGCCCGTGCGTCCGATCAAAGGGCAGATGCTGTCGCTGCGCATGGACACGGCCGCGCCGCTGCTCAAGCATGTCGTCTGGGCGCCTGGCGTCTATCTCGTCCCACGCCGGGATGGGCGCCTGATCGCGGGGGCAACGGTCGAGGAAAAAGCATTCGACACGACGCTCACGGCCGGCGGACTGTTGTCGCTGCTCGACGCAGCCTGGCGGATCGTGCCGTCCATCGAAGAACTACCAATCGACGAAATGTGGGTCGGACACCGGCCGGGAAGCCGCGACGACGCCCCAATCCTCGGTCCTGGACCGGTCGATGGGCTGGTCTATGCCACCGGCCACCATCGCAATGGAATTCTCCTGGCGCCGGTTACCTCAGACTCGATCGCCATGCTTGTATTCGACGGGAAGCTCGATCCGGCCATCCGGTCCTTTGGGATGGAACGGTTTGCGCCGGCCCGAGCTGCGGAATAGGTTGCGAACGATGTCACAACAGGCAGCAAGCATTCGTATCAATGGCATGAACGAGGAATTGTCCGTGTCGACGCTTGCGGCGCTGCTCGAGGAGAAGGCCGTCGATACGGCCCAACGCGGTATTGCGGTCGCGCTCAACGGGTCTGTCGTTGCACGTTCGGCGTGGGACGCAACGGTCCTCAAGCCCGGCGACGCGGTTGAGATTGTTCGTGCGCGGCAGGGTGGATGAAGTTGCTGACGGATGAAGGTGCTAGCGGATGAAGTTTTTACGGAGTTAAACGATGTCTGATCCCCTGGTTATTGCCGGTCGCGAATTTCACTCTCGCCTGTTCCTTGGCACGGCCGGATACCCGAACCGCAAGCTCATGCTCGATGCCTTGGCGGCCAGCGGTAGCGAGATGGCCACAGCCTCGATCCGTCGCATCAGCCTTGCGGGCGATGATGAAAGCCTGGTCGATCTCATACCAAAATCGATCCATTTCCTGCCCAACACGGCAGGGTGCCAAACCGCCAAGGATGCGGTGCTCACCGCGGAACTCGCCCGCGAGGCTCTGGAAACAAATTGGATCAAGGTCGAGGTCATTGGCGACCGCGAACTGCTCTATCCCGACACTGAAGAACTCATTCGCGCCACCGAAACATTGGTATCAAAGGGCTTTGTGGTCTTGCCCTATTGCACCGACGATCCTGTGGTTTGCCGCAAGCTTGCTGATGCGGGGGCTGCGGCCGTGATGCCGCTCGGCTCGCCGATCGGGTCGGGCCTTGGAATTTGCAATCCACATCTCATCGAACTGATTTGCTCACGTTCGCCGGTTCCAGTCGTGCTCGATGCCGGCATCGGCACGGCCTCCGATGCCGCGCTTGCCATGGAACTCGGTTGCTCCGCCGTTCTCCTCAACACCGCGGTCTCGAAAGCGCGCGACCCCGTCACCATGGCAAAGAGCATGCGTGCCGCCGTTGAGGCCGGCAGATGGGCGCGGCTTGCCGGGCGCATTCCCAAACTTGCCCACGCAGAACCATCGAGCCCGCAATTTGGTCTCGTTGGAACGTGAAGCTACCCGATCCGCCATTTCTCCTGGTGACGGACCGCCGCCAGGCGCGCCGCCCACTGACCGAAATCGTACGTGGGGCGCTCGTGGCCGGGTGCCGTTGGGTGAGCGTGCGCGAGAAGGACCTCTCCGAAGACGAACAGGTTGCCTTGGTGCGAACCCTGCTGCCGATGGTCCGCCGTAGCGGCGCGCGCTTGAGCCTGCATGGTGGTGCGGAACTCGCAAGCCGATGCAACGCCGATGGCGTTCATCTGTCGGCGGGGCGCGATCCGGTCGCAGCGCGCAGATTTCTGGGACCAGACAAGCTGGTCGGCGTGTCGATTCACACCATCACCGAGGCGGAGGCCGTCGATCCTGCAGCTGCCGATTACGCCATTGCGGGACCTGCCTTCGAGACGGCGAGCAAACCCGGCTATGGGCCCGAGATAGGCCGCAAGGGCCTTGCCGAAATCGCCGCAACGGCACGAGTTCCCGTGCTCGCCATCGGGGGACTCAATGCCACAAGGGCTGCCGAAGTGCTGGCCGCGGGGCCGGCCGGGATTGCCGTGATGGGCAGTATCATGCGGGCAGCCGATCCGGAACGGGAGGTCAGGGCGCTGCTGGCGACGCTACCAAGGCACGTGCGATTAACCTGAATCAGCTAGAATGCATGCCTGTGCGATGGACGGGGGAACACACATCATGGTTTTGCAATCGCTTGCCGGACTGCCTGCGTTCATAGTCTACTTTGGTATCGCGGCAGGGTTCGTTGTTGCCTATGTGATTATTTATACGACCATCACGCGCCACGATGAGTTCGCACTGATACGCGCGGACATTCCGGGCGCCGCCATCGCGCTAGGGCTGAGTACAATTGGATTTGCGCTGCCACTTGCAAGCGCGATCGGCCACTCTGCCAGCGTACTCGATTGCGCCTTATGGGGTTTCATAGCGTTGGTCGTGCAAGTCGTTGTTTACTATCTGGTGCGGTCTACCATTCCCGACTTGACCGGGCGGATCGCAAAAGGCCAACTCGCTCCCGCAATATGGCTCGGACTGGTATCGGTGGCTGCCGGGATGCTCAACGCCGCCTCTATGGCGCTGTGAGGTGAACCTTGAAGCGGTCAAGCCAAGTGCTACTGGCCGTTACCGGCATTCTCGGCGTGAGTGCCGCCGCCGACTACTTTGTGTCGCCCGCGAGATGTGGTCCGCAAGGCGCAACGGCGTCCCCGGGTGTCGCACAGGAAAATGTTCGGTCCTGCAGCAGTTCAAGCAGAAGCCACGGCACTGGGACGACTCGCGGATCGGATACCAGTCGCAATACGGTGTCGACCGCGCCGGCGAGCCAGACGTCCACGCCTCGGGGCGGTTTTGGCGCAACTGGTCATGGCTTTTTTTCCAGTTTCGGAAGCTGACGTGCAGCGCGTAACGTGCTTGGAGCGACCCGATTGGCGCCAACAAGCGGAGCAGACGGGGTTTGACTTTCACACCATCAATGGTGAGCCATATTGGGATGAGAGTGCCTATTATGCATTTACGCTCGAGGAGATCGAACGCGATATCGAGGCGCCGACTGGCGAACTCGACCAGATGTGCCGTGATCTCGTTGCGCGCGCGGTTTCCGACGAACGCATTTTGCGGTCCTTAAGTATTCCGCAGGCGTATTGGGATTTGGTTGCCGCGAGTTGGAGGCGCAACGACAAGAGCCTCTATGGCCGCTTCGACTTTTGCTACGGCGGCGATGGGCCGGCAAAGCTGCTTGAGTACAACGCGGACACACCGACCGCGGTGTTCGAAACTGCCGTATTTCAATGGCACTCGCTGGAGCAGGCGATTGACCGGCAAGTTATTCCGGCAAGCTCCGACCAGTTCAATTCGTTGCACGAGTGCCTCATCGAAGGGTGGGCAGCGATAGGAAAAGGTAGTCGCCTTCATCTTGCAGGCGCGCTCGACAATGCCGAGGATGCCGGAACGCTTCGCTATCTTGAAGATACGGCGCGGCAAGCCGGCCTGCTGACGACAATTCTAGACATTGAATCGATCGGCTACGGCGCGGGCGGTCGTTTCGTCGACCTCGACGATGACGCCATGACGCTCATCTTCAAGCTCTATCCGTGGGAATGGATGTTTCGCGAGCCCTTCGGCGTGCATCTGCCCGGTGCTTCGGCTCGATTTGTCGAGCCGCCATGGAAGGCCATTCTGTCGAACAAAGGTATCCTGCCGCTACTATGGGCAATGTTTCCGCGGCATCCCAACCTTCTACCGGCGTATTTCGATGACGATCCCAAGGCCAACGAACTTGGCAGTTCGTTTGTGAGCAAGCCAATCTTCTCCCGAGAAGGGGCCAATGTGGAAATCGTGCGAGATGGCCAAATCGAGGACAAGGGCAGCGGGCAATACGGGGCCGAAGGCCATGTGCGTCAAGCGGTGTCGCTGCTGCCGCGATTTGGTGACAGTTACGCAGTGGTCGGTTCGTGGATCGCGGCTGGTCGGCCGTGCGGATTGTCAGTCCGCGAGGACGCGAGCCCGATTACCAAGAATACTTCGCGATTTCTCCCACATGCGATTGTCGCGTAAGGCCGAATTCTGCTGGCAGGGTTAGCCCGGGTGAGCCCGTGCCCCCATAGGCATTTGGTTACGTTGGCGGACATCGTAGCCCGCATGAGCCATATCGCGTTCTTCACGCGAGATGGCGACATGCGGGAGCGGCTGTCCCGGATATCGCGCCCACATCATGCGCGTAAACGCGCTGATGCTGGACGCTCATCCGGGCTACGATCCTTAACCTACGGCATGAGCCGTGCCGCTTAGCCTCGGCCGCGATAGGGCGATACGGCTTGGTCGGGCAACCAAACGCCTGACGGCAATTTTCCGAACTGCCAAAATATGTCGATCGGAATGCCGCCCCGCGGGTACCAATAGGCGCCGATGCGAAACCATTTGGGTTTGAGGAAGCCGGTCAGGGCTTTGCCAATTGCCACCGTGCATTCCTCGTGGAATGCGCCATGGTTGCGATGGCTCGTCAGGTAAAGCTTCAGCGATTTGGATTCGACAATCCAATGTTCCGGGATGTAGTCGAGCACGAGGTGCGCGAAGTCCGGCTGGCCCGTGATGGGGCAAAGCGTCGTGAATTCAGGCGCGGTGAAGCGGATCACATAGTTTTCGTTGACATGGGGATTGGCGACGCGGTCGAGCGCTGACTCGGACGGAGAGGCTGGAATAGGGCTCGGTTGGCCAAGATGTTTTGGTGCTCGCGCCATTGCGGCTCGACGTCTTATGAGATGCCTGTGATGTGATTGCGCAGGTTGATCGGGGAGGCGATAGCCCGAAGCTGCTCCTGGCCTTCACCGGTGCCGATGATGACGACATCCCCATAGTTGAGGATGCGTCCGAGAACGGACTGGTCCACCTGGACGCTTTCGACCTTCTCCATGTTCATCTCATTCGTGCGGCGGCGGACCAAACCGGTTTTGAAAATTATGCGATGATCGGTGACGGCGATTTCGGTTGTCCACCACGTAAACCATTCGCGACCGAGCAGATAGACAGCACCGAGGCCCAGGAGTGCGGCAGCCACTTTCAAGAACAGCTTTCCGCTTACGGCATATTCCGAATAGCCAAAGGTGACCAAAGCCGCCACCGCGAGGGCGAGGCCCGGCAGGTAGACGATCCAGTGAATGGAAGCGATGTGCCGGAGCTTCTCCCCAGGTTGTATGACTTGGTTGACGTAACTCATCAATACCTCCATTTGCCCGGCGACGATGCAAATTGGTTGATAACCCGGACGAACGCAAATTCGGTTAACGAGCAGATTGGCCCGGAATTTGACGGTTTCGTGCGCGACAAGCACAAGCCCTTGCGCCCAATGTGCGGTTCTGTAGACAAGCGGACTGAACCCAAACCTCAATTTGTATGCTCAATCTCACGGGAAAGCCATGACTGCCATCATTGACATTATCGGACGCGAAATCCTCGACAGCCGCGGAAATCCTACGGTCGAAGTCGACGTCGTGCTGGAGGATGGGACGCGAGGCCGCGCGGGTGTTCCATCTGGAGCTTCGACAGGCGCCCATGAGGCCGTCGAGCTACGCGACGGGAACAAGAAGCGCTATCTCGGCAGGGGTGTCGAGAATGCTGTCGCGGCCGTCAACGGCGACATATTCGATGCTATCGGCGGCATGGATGCCGAGGCACAGGTCAAGATCGACGAAACGATGATCGCGCTCGATGGGACTTCCAACAAAGCCCGATTGGGAGCGAATGCCATTCTGGGTGTTTCGCTTGCCGTGGCCAAAGCGGCGGCGGAGGCCCACGATGCGCCGCTCTACCGCTATGTCGGCGGTATCGCCGCGCGTCTCCTGCCTGTTCCGATGATGAACATCGTCAATGGCGGTGTCCATGCCGACAACCCAATCGACTTTCAGGAATTCATGGTCATGCCCATTGGGGCATCATCATTCCGTGAAGGTTTGCGGATGGGGGCTGAAATTTTCCATACACTCAAAGGGGCGCTCAAAGACGCCGGGCACAACACCAATGTGGGTGACGAAGGTGGTTTTGCGCCGAACCTGCCTTCGGCCGACGCCGCACTTGGCTTCGTCATGAAGGCGATCGAGAAAGCGGGATACCGGCCCGGTGACGACGTCGTCCTTGCGCTCGATTGCGCGGCCACCGAGTTCTTCAAGGATGGCACCTACGTCTACGAAGGCGAAGGAAAGAAAAGGACCAGGGAGGATCAAGCCAAATACCTCGGCGAGCTTGCGGCACGTTATCCGATTGTTTCGATTGAAGACGGCATGGCGGAAGACGACTTTGCGGGCTGGAAAGCAGTAACAGAACTGATCGGCGGAAAATGCCAGTTGGTTGGCGATGACCTGTTCGTGACCAACGTCACCCGCTTGGCGGAAGGCATCAAGACCGGGATGGCCAACTCAATTCTGGTCAAGGTCAACCAGATTGGAACCCTGACTGAGACCTTGGCAGCGGTCGAAATGGCTCACAAGGCGGGGTATACGGCCGTCATGTCGCACCGCTCGGGTGAGACCGAAGATGCAACGATAGCCGATCTCGCGGTTGCTACAAACTGTGGACAGATCAAGACGGGATCCTTGGCCCGTTCGGACCGCACGGCCAAGTACAACCAGCTCCTGCGCATCGAAGGTGAGCTTGGGGCCCAGGCGCAATATGCCGGGAGGGCCTGTCTGCGGGCGAACCGTTGACAACTGGCCGCCAGGCATTCGCCCGGCTGAACGGGAAAGTGGTGACCCGTTGCCGAGTTGACATCGGCAATAGTATCGGCGGAAAATGTTGGGTATCCGCTCCAACAAGTCTCGACCTTGACCAAGTCGTGGCGTGCGAAAGCCGGTGCCAATTTTCCACGCAACTTTTTGGCGCCTCAGGAAGCCATCGGGATGGATCATTCAATCGCGTTAATGTCGCATGATCGGCAGCGTGCGGTCGAACGGCTGGCAAGTCATGTCGCGGCTTCGATCGATACGTCACATGCCGACCAAATGCCATTTGAGCACATTGTGTTGGACCGAGTTTTTCCCGATGAGGTCTATGCGGCAATGCTTGCCGCGATGCCGCTTTCTTCAGCCTACCGTCCCATGGCTGGCCGCGCGGCTGGGAATGATTTGGCAGACGGTACGCACACCCGCGTAAAGCTCGATCTGTTTCCCGAAATGCTCCGCAATCTCGACCTTGAAAGACGAAACCTTTGGCAGATTGTTGGGGATGCGCTCTGTTCGGGTACGGTCAAGGACGCCCTGGTACGGCGGCTCGCTCCGGTGCTGCAGCGGCGGTTTGGTCCGGGATACGCAAAGGTTGGAATGTATCCGCTCCCAACCTTGACCCGCGATGTTCCAGGGTACTGGATCGTGGCTCACGCGGACACCCACTGGAAGGGGATCACAGTGCAATTCTACCTGCCTGCGGATGATAAGTCGTCACACATCGGAACCATCTTCCATGAACTCATGCCTGATGGAAGGCGCCCAAAGCGGGTCCAAATGAAGTTCCTGCCGAATTCCGGTTATGCCTTTGCGGTTGACACCACCTTTGTGCACTCTGTGGACACGGTAGGTCCGGAGGTCAAATCGCGCGATTCGATTTTGCTCACATATTTCGTCGACCAAGGCCCGTTGCGCTACCTGCGCAACCGCGGCAAACGGATCGGTAATTTTCTACTCGACGAATTGCGGAACCGGACCCGGCGACAGGTCGGGGAATCGGCTTGACGGCGAATTCGGCATTTGGGCCGGCGCGTTAAATGCCCCTTAAGACGCCAGGGGCATTTTGGAGCAATGGTCACGCGTAAACCGTTGCGATCACTGTTGACAGCGATCGGCCTGTTTGTTGGGGCTGCCCTGCTGATCGGCTACTTTTGGGTCAATGCCTATACCGGCCCCAATGGTCTCAATGCCCGGCAAGATCTCGACACGCGCATAGCCCAGCTGAATGCTGAACTTGCCACCCTGAAGGCTGAACGCTCGCGCTGGGAGCGCCGTGTCTCCCTGCTCCAGCCTGAAAGCATCGATCCCGATATGCTGGACGAGCGGGCCAGGGCACTTCTCGACTACGTCGATCCCAACGACCTTACGCTGCAGGTTGCCCGACCATAAGTCTCCCACATATGCCAAGGCTTGTCTTTCGCCCGCAAGGGATTTCGGCTAAGGAGCAGGCCAAAGGCCCCTTTCCGGCCAATATTTGCGAGAAACTTTATGGCAATAGCCGCAACCAAGAATGGCGCCCCGGCCGAGACAGCCCGTGCCGGCGGAGACGCCGGGGGCGTCCCGGTACTTCCTGAACTGACGAAAGACCAGGAACTTGTCGGCTTCCGAAATATGCTCCTCATCCGACGGTTCGAGGAAAAGGCCGGCCAAATGTATGGCATGGGTCTGATCGGAGGATTTTGTCACCTCTATATCGGTCAGGAAGCCGTCGTCATCGGCATGCAGATGTGCTTGAAACCGGGTGACCAGGTCATCACCGGGTATCGCGACCACGGCCACATGCTGGCCTGCGGGATGGACCCCAAGGGTGTGATGGCTGAACTCACCGGTCGCCAACACGGCTATTCCCGCGGCAAGGGCGGATCCATGCATATGTTTTCGATCGAGACTGGATTTTTTGGGGGGCACGGGATCGTTGGTGCCCAGGTCCCGCTGGGGACCGGTTTGGCCTTTGCCAATTCCTACCGGGGCAGCGACAACGTTTCGCTCACCTATTTCGGCGACGGTGCGTCCAACCAGGGCCAAGTCTACGAGAGCTTCAACATGGCGAAGCTGTGGAACCTGCCCGTTGTCTACATCGTCGAAAATAACCAGTACGGAATGGGGACCTCAGTCAAGCGCGCGTCGGCGACCACCGACTTGTCGCAGCGCGGACGCTCCCATGACATTCCCGGTATGCAAGTCGACGGGATGGACATCCGAGCCGTAAAGGCCGCGGGCGAAAAGGCCGTGGCGTCATGCCGCGCCGGCAACGGCCCTATTATTCTTGAGATGCTGACATACCGATATCGCGGCCATTCCATGTCGGACCCTGCCAAATATCGACCCAAAGAAGAGGTCGATAAGGTTCGCAATGAACATGATCCGATCGAACAGGTTCGCGCGCGTCTCATCGCCAAAAAATCTGCCACGGAGGAGACGCTGAAAAAAATCGACCAACAAGTGCGCGCTGTCATCAACGAGGCCGCGGAATTCGCAACGAGCGACCCTGAACCCGATCCCAGTGATCTCTACACGGATGTCTATGCCGACGTTCGATCCTAATCCGGAACGAGTTCTAACCCCCATGCCGACTCCAATTCTGATGCCTGCGCTTTCTCCCACGATGGAGAAAGGGAACCTTGCCAAATGGCTCAAGAAGGAGGGAGATACGGTCAAGTCTGGCGATGTTATCGCCGAGATAGAGACGGACAAAGCCACGATGGAAGTCGAGTCTGCTGATGAGGGCACGCTCGGGAAAATCTTGGTGCCGGAAGGGACCAACGACGTCGCGGTCAACACGCCCATTGCAATGATATTGGTGGATGGCGAAAGCTCTGCGGCCCTGAAGAACACCGCAAAGGTGGCTAGCCCTCAAAAACCATCCTCCCCGGTGGCGTCCCCCGTGGTCTCGACAACTGCTCCGAGAGCCGAAGCGCCGCCTGAGGTAGACGTACCTCCCGGAACCGAGATGGTAATGATGACGGTCCGCGAAGCGCTTCGCGATGCGATGGCGGAGGAAATGCGTCGCGACAAGGACGTCTTCGTGATGGGCGAAGAAGTTGCGGAATACCAGGGGGCCTACAAAGTCACCCAGGGGCTGTTGCAGGAGTTCAGCGCGAGGCGGGTCATCGATACACCGATTACGGAACATGGCTTCGCCGGCCTGGGTATCGGAGCAGCACTCGCCGGATTGAAACCGATCGTCGAGTTCATGACCTTCAACTTCGCCATGCAGGCGATGGATCATTTGATCAATTCCGCCGCGAAGACGCGCTACATGTCGGGTGGCCAGATCGGCCTCAGCATAGTTTTTCGCGGACCGAATGGGCCGGCGGCGCGCGTTGCCGCCCAACACAGCCAGGACTTTACTGCCTGGTTTTCTCACATTCCTGGCCTCAAAGTTGTCGCACCGCATACGGCCGCTGATGCCAAAGGGTTGTTGAAATCGGCAATTCGCGATCCCAACCCTGTTATTTTTCTCGAGAACGAAGTGCTTTACGGCCAGAGTTTTTCGGTGCCAAAACTTGACGACTACCTCGTACCCATCGGCAAGGCAAAAGTCGCGCGATCTGGCCAGGATGTGACAATAATCTCGTGGTCCATGGGGATGAGCTATGCCCTGAAGGCCGCTGACGAACTCGCGAGTGCCGGGATCAGCGCAGAGGTCATCGACATGCGGACGCTCAGGCCAATGGACCTTGGCACGATCATCGAATCGGTGAAGAAGACGGGCCGTGCCGTCACGGTGGAGGAGGGGTGGCGGCAGTCGGGCGTCGGTGCCGAGATCGCGGCATGCTTGATGGAGCAAGCGTTCGATTGGCTTGATGCACCGGTCATGCGTGTGACCGCCAAGGACGTGCCAATGCCGTACGCCGCCAATTTGGAGAAACTTGCGCTGCCGTCGGTGGCGGAGGTGGTCGAGGCTGCAAAGGCGGTCTGCTACCGGTGAGCATGATATGAACCCAGGTGACTCGACCCCAGGTGACTCGGCGCCAGTGTTTGATGCGCTGCATGTTCCGCCCGTTGTTTTTGAATCAGGCGGCGTGGAAGTATTGCGTGCCGTCATCGTCGACGGGGCTTTGCATATTTCACTGCGCCGTGCTTTCGATGACCCTGAAGCCTGGGGCATGGTGATGGCCGATATCTCACGCCATGTCGCACGCATTTACGCGACTGAAGACAAGTTCAGCGAAACCGAGACTCTTGAGCGGATCCGATCCCTTTTCAATGCGGAGATGGACTCGCCGACGGATCCCGGAACCATCAGCGCCGTCAGTTGAGGCTCGTTATGCCGGTCAACATTCTCATGCCCGCACTGTCGCCCACAATGGACAAGGGCAATCTCGCAAAGTGGCTCAAGCGGGAAGGCGATAAGGTCAAGGCCGGCGACGTCATTGCCGAAATCGAGACTGACAAGGCCACAATGGAATATGAGGCGATCGATGATGGCGTGCTGGCAAAAATCGTGGTGCCGGAAGGCACGCAGGATGTGCCCGTCAACCAATTGATCGCAATCCTGACCCAGGATGGCGAGGACCCGAAAACCGCAGTGGCTGCTGTCACTGCGGTGCCCGCACCAAGGGCCGCGCCACCCAAGGCTGCGCCAACCATGACACCGGTTCTCCAGCCCGCGCCGGTGGTCGCGGCTACGAACGCACTAGTCGCAATTGCCACGCCTCACGGTCACGGCAACAATCGCGTATTTGCCTCGCCGTTGGCACGGCGGCTTGCCAAAGACGCGGGTTTGGATCTTGGCCGCCTCCAAGGTTCCGGCCCGCATGGGCGGATCGTCGCACGAGACGTGGACACGGCGAAATCAGGCAAGGGGGGCAAGGGGGGAACGCCAGAGGCAGGCGCCCGATCAACAATTGCGCCGCCATCGGACGACAAGATCAGGGCTCTGTTCGAGCAAGGCACCTATGACATTGTACCACACGACAATCTGCGCAAGGTCATCGCACGGCGGCTGGTCGAAGCAAAAGCGACGATTCCTCATTTCTACCTGACGCTTGACTGCAATATAGGCAAGCTTCTGACAGCCCGCGAAGAGATCAACGGCGCGGCGCCCAAGGTGGACGGCAAACCCACCTATAAACTGTCGGTCAACGACTTCGTCATCAAGGCGCTGGCGCTCGCATTGCAGCGTGTCTCGGACGCCAACGTGACGTGGACCGAAGGCGGGATGCTCAAACATCGACATTCGGACATCGGGGTCGCGGTGTCGATACCGGGCGGGCTGATTACGCCAATCGTGCGCCGCGCCGAGTTGAAATCCCTTTCGGTCATTTCCAATGAAATGAAAGACTATGCGGCGCGCGCGCGCGCCAAGAAACTTAAACCCGAGGAATATCAGGGCGGTACCAGTGCTGTTTCAAACCTCGGCATGTACGGGATCAAGGATTTTGCCGCCGTGATAAATCCGCCGCATGCAACCATCCTCGCAGTTGGGGCCGGTGAAGAACGTCCGATCGTACGCAATGGCAAGATCGAAGCCGCGTGGGTGATGTCGGTCACGCTGTCAACAGATCATCGTGCCGTCGATGGCGCGCTGGGTGCCGAATTGCTGGGTGCCTTCAAGGCGCTGATCGAGAATCCCGTAATGATGGTCGTGTAGTCGTCCAAGCAGTGCTACCGCGGTGAGTTGCCAGAATCTCTGAGGTTGGCGTTATGGTTGATACAAACTTCGACGTTATCATCATCGGCTCGGGGCCGGGAGGATACGTTACCGCCATACGCGCCGCGCAGCTCGGGTTCAAAACCGCCATCGTTGAACGCGCTTACCTCGGAGGCATATGTCTCAATTGGGGTTGTATCCCGACCAAAGCGCTGCTGCGATCGGCTGAAATCTTTCACTACATGCAACACGCCAAGGACTACGGGCTGTCGGCGGAAAATATCAGTTTCGATGCGGCGGCAGTGGTCAAGCGCTCGCGTGCGGTTTCCAAGCGCCTCAATGACGGCGTCGGTTTCCTGATGAAGAAAAACAAGGTCGCCGTGATCTGGGGCGAGGCTGCGATCGAGGCGCCCGGAAAGGTCGTGGTGGGCGCAGCAAAGAGCGAGGCGCCCAAGGGGGCACTCGGAGCAGGTTCCTACCAGGCGCAACACATCATTTTGGCGACTGGAGCGCGTCCGCGAGTTTTGCCTGGCCTCGAACCCGACCAGAAACTGATCTGGACTTATTTCGAAGCAATGGTGCCGGATCGCATGCCCAAATCACTGCTCGTGATTGGCTCCGGCGCGATTGGCATCGAGTTTGCCTCGTTTTATCGCACGTTGGGGGCGGAGGTGACCGTCGTCGAGGTGCTGCCGCAAATTCTTCCCGTGGAAGACGCCGAAATATCGGCATTTGCTCGAAAATCCTTCGAAAAACAGGGAATAAAGATTCTCACCGGTGCAAAAGTAACCAAGCTCGAAAAGATGCCAAATGCCGTTACAGCCACAATCGACGATGGCAAGGGCGGCACCCAGCCACTTGTCGTCGACCGCGTGATCTCAGCCGTTGGCGTCACCGGCAATATCGAAAACCTGGGCCTTGAGAAAGTTGGCGTGAAGACCGAGCGCGGCGCCGTCGTGGTCGATGCATATAGCCGCACCAATATTCCCGGCATCTACGCCATCGGTGACGTTGCCGGACCGCCATTGCTCGCGCACAAGGCGGAGCATGAGGGCGTTGTCTGCATCGAGGCGATCAAGGGCCTCAAACCGCACCCGATGGATAAGCGGCTCATTCCAGGTTGTACCTATTGCTCACCCCAGGTCGCTTCAGTCGGCCTGACCGAACAGGGCGCCAAGGCGCAAAATCGTGAGGTGCGTATCGGTCGTTTTCCGTTTGCGGGCAACGGCAAGGCAATCGCGCTGGGAGAGGATCAGGGGCTCGTCAAGGTCATCTTCGACAAGAAGACCGGCGAACTCCTTGGGGCCCACATGGTGGGCGCGGAAGTTACCGAGCTCATCCAAGGCTATGTCGTGGCGATGAACCTCGAGACCACTGAAGAAGAGCTCATGCACACGGTATTCCCGCACCCGACCCTGTCGGAGATGATGAAAGAGGCGGTACTGGACGCCTATGGGAGGGTGTTGAACGTCTGACCAGGTAGGTCCGGAAGCCTGTGATCAAAAAGGCACACTCGGTCAACAAAATCAGTCCAGCCAGCAACGTTCATCGCGCATTCACCTTAATTCAGGCAAGCGTCAGAGCTGGGGCCCAGCGACGTTCACGATGGGTAAGGGGAATTTTCATTATTTGGTCTGACTTTCCCAGGAGTTGGGCGAATTGAAAAGATTCGATCATGGTCGATATGCGTCATCGGGGCGGTAATTTTACCGACATACATCCCAGGGGGGTGCCAGCTGTTTCATGGGCCATGTTGTGCCCCCAACGTACCCGGAGGTCTCGCGATTTTACTGTTCGCCAGATTGCTTTGCTTTTCGTCGCGATGGCGGCAATCGCCTCGATTCCTATCATACTTCATCCGCTGCCGCCGTTGACGGACTACGTCAACCACCTGTCAAGGATGCATGTCATCGCGTCGATCGGATCGGATCCGGATCTTGCGCGTTTCTACGAAATCAATTGGCAGGTTATTCCGAACCTGATGATGGATCTTGTCATTCCGCCGCTTGAACGGTTCATGAGCGTATTTGCGGCCGGACAGATCTATACGATCACGAGTTTCATCTTGATATTGTCCGGCACCGTCGCGCTCAACCGTCGGCTATTTGGCCAATGGTCGATAATGCCGTTGATCGCATTTCCTCTCTTGTACAATAACGTGTTCCTTGTGGGCACGATGAACTACGTGTTCGGCATTGGGCTGTCGCTCTGGGCCCTGGTCGTCTGGGTATGGCTGCGCGAACGGCACCCGGTTATTCGTCTTTCGGTATCGACAATTTTTGTCATCGGACTGTTCTTTTGTCACATGTATGCGGTTGGAATTTACGGCCTCGGTCTTCTTGCATTCGAATTGTACCGGTTGCTGGCAATTTATCGGAGCGGGTCAAATGCGCAGCTTCGATTGCAGACCGCTGGACCTGGCTCCGGATCCGGCTCACGTGGGTTTTTACCTATACTCGACTTTGCCGCCACTGGACTGCCATTTCTGCCCGTCATTCCGCTGCTCATGATAAGTCCCACGTGGGGCTTGCGCGCTTCGTTTTCCTGGGAGCTTGCCGGGAAAATTGAGGGATTGATCTACGTCGTCGAAGTCTATTCGCATTTTTCCGCATTTCTGTTCACAGGCATTCTCGCCTTTGTGGCTGGGTGGGGGATGCGCGATCGAGCCTTCCGGATTCACGGCTTCGGCTGGCTGCTACTGGCCTTGGGCGCAATCACCTATATGGCCATGCCGCGGATTCTCTTCGAGACATACATGGCGGACCAGAGGTTGCCGATTTCTTTGGCATTCATCTTGATTGCGTGCGCGCATCTCCATCTACGTGCGCAGAGCGCGCGACGCGGCTTCGCTGCGGTGTTCGTGCTGCTGCTTGCGATACGTGTTTTCGAAGTCCAGAATGCTTGGTCGGTTGCGGCGCCGATGGCTGCGTCATTTCGCAATTCCGTGCAGCAGATCGAGCGTGGTTCGAAAGTGCTTGTCGGCTATGCGGATGCGGATGCGGGCGATGACGTCAAGGATCTCGGCCTCGCTCATGCCGCATGCCTTGCCATCATCGAACGGTCCGCTCTGGTCACGACCGCATTTACGGTCGTCGGCAAGCAGATCATGCATGTGCGCGAGCTGTTCCGCGAACGTGTCGACAATCGCGACGGGACGCCGCCTTCGGTCAAGCAATTGGTGCAAGTCGCGTCTTTAACCGAGCCCGAAGGCACGAACTATTGGCGGAGGTGGACGTCCGAGTTCGACTATGTGTACGTATTGTTCACTGATGCGAATTATCAAAATCCGGACCCGACCCGCCTGACCCCGGTTTTTACGCACGCCCGCTTTGTGCTCTACCGGATAAAGGAGATAACGGCCCCCAATAACATCGCGCAAGCACCTGAGCCGGAGGCCGTTACGGCACCAACCGGGAGACCCCGTAGAACGCTTAGGCGCATTGTTGATTCCAGCGAGCCTTTGCCTGCCGAATAGAAAAGGCCCCTTGTTGCCCGCCGCTACCGTCCGTAAATAGGGTCCAGGGTTTTGAGGACGGTTGAGAGATTCCATGGTTGTCGTGCTCGATACGATCGGCACAAAAGGGCCGGAGCGCCATCCCGAGAAGGCGCGCCGGGCCGACACGCCCGTGCTCCAAAAGCCTGCCTGGATCCGGGTCAAGGCACCGGTTTCGAAGGGGTATCGCGAGACCCAATCGATAGTGCGGGCCAACGGTCTGACGACGGTCTGCGAGGAAGCCGGCTGCCCCAATATTGGCGAGTGCTGGGAGAAAAAGCACGCGACATTCATGATCATGGGGGACACCTGCACGCGCGCGTGTTCCTTCTGCAACGTCAAGACGGGAATTCCAGGAAAGTTGGATGCAGCGGAACCTGATCGGGTCGCCGAGGCCACGGCAAAACTCGGCCTTACCCATGTGGTCGTCACGTCGGTCGACCGGGATGACCTTGCCGATGGTGGGGCAGGGCATTTTGCGCAGGTGATCCGGGCCATTCGCACGCATTGTTCCGAGACGACGATTGAGGTCTTGACACCGGACTTCCTGCGCAAAGAAGGCGCGATTGCGACGGTGGTGGCGGCCGGACCGGATGTACTCAACCACAACCTTGAAACTGTTCCGTCAAAGTATCTCACAGTACGTCCAGGCGCGCGGTACTACGCGTCCATCCGGCTATTGCAACACGCCAAGGAACTTGAGCCAACACTCTTTACCAAATCAGGCATAATGCTCGGCCTTGGCGAAGAACGTAATGAAGTGTTGCAGGTCATGGACGATTTGCGGTCTGCGAATGTCGATTTCCTTACCATGGGCCAATACTTGCAGCCGACACGCAAACACCAGGCTGTGGCACGCTTCGTGCCGCCTGAAGAATTCAAGGCCTACGAGACCCTCGCTTACGCGAAGGGTTTCTTGATGGTTTCCGCAAGCCCTTTGACACGTTCGTCGCACCATGCGGGGGAAGATTTCGCGCGCCTGAAGCGCAACCGCGACGCCAACGGTTCGTCCTTACGATAAGGCATGCCCCAATTCACCACCACACGGCGCGTCAAGCATACAGCCGGCGACATGTTCGACTTGGTCGCGGATATCGAGAAGTATCCCGAGTTCCTGCCGCTGGTCCGCCGGCTGAGGGTCCGCTCACGCAGTCCGGGACCGGACGGCGTAGAAATTCTCGTGGCGGATATGGATGTCGCCTACAAACTGGTCAGCGAATCGTTCACGACCCGTGTCACCCTGGATCGCCCCAAACTGCTGATCCGGGTCCAGTACCTCGAAGGCCCATTCAGCCATTTGGACAATCATTGGACGTTTCGATCAATAGAAGAGAGCGCGTGTGACGTTGAGTTTCATATTTCCTATGAATTTCGCAATCGCATGCTCGGGCTTCTTTTGGGATCCATGTTCGACATTGCATTTCGCCGCTTCACACTGGCATTCGAGCAACGGGCCGATGCCATCTTTCGCGGTTAGGAGCCTGTCCGGATAGTCTTTGAAGGCATCATCGAATGCCGCGGCGCAAAACGCTACATTGGCTTTCCGGCGTATCGCGTCGTTGCCGACGTCAATTCGGCAATGCTCGCGCGATGACGGACAGCGCCGCAGCACGGTCAAGCCGGTCGGGGATGGCTTGGACCGCTTCGAGGAGCCGCAGGCGAAGCGACGGCCGGGCCGCGACCAGGGCCCTCAAGGGGTCGTTTTGGGCAATCGTGCCGATCAGCGAAGTGAGGCGGAATTCCTTGGCTTTTTCGTCGTCGGATATGGTGGCTGAAAGCGCTTCCCCGAAGGTCGCGGCGGCCTCCTCCGTCAGGCCGGCGCGGTGCTGCGCATTGGCGATCTCGGACAGCAACATGCCCCGCTGCAGGCGCGCAAACGCGACCGCTTCGACAAAGGTGCGCAGACCTTCGTTGTGCAGCCCCGCCCCAATTTGCGCCACGGCGACCTGCTGGAGGGCCCGCGCACGCTGGGGGTCGTCGGGGAGGGTGCGGCCGATCGTGAGCGCACGCGCGAACAGGTTCTGCGCAGCGTCCGCGTCCCCTGCTTTCGTACGCGCCTCTGCCAGCCACAGCAGCGCAACGGCGCGCTTGCGGCCGAAGCTGGCCTCCGCAGACTAGGCCGCGCGATCCAGGGTTTCACGCGCCGCTGTAATCAATCCGGCCTCGCGCTGAGCGTCCGCGACATTCACCAGCGCGCCGGCGATGGCCGCGTCCGGTTTGACCGCATTAGAACCGACAAACGAGATCGCCTGTGCGGCCCGCATTGCTTCATCGAAGGTTGCGATCGCCTTCGCGTTCAGGCCGGCGCGGGCCTGCGCCTTGGCTATGTCGCACAGCAGGCGCACGTTGCCAGAACTAGTTTCCGTGGTGATCCGTATCCCGGGGTCACGGTAGCTCGGCCACTGCGCCCGGCCGAAACGTGCATCATGTTCCGCCGCGCGCGCCTCGTCGAGCGTCGCCTCCGCCGCCGCGCCGGCGCGCATTTGCAGGTCGACGATCGCCAGCAGCGTCTGCGCCAGGGTCTCAAGGTCATAGGCAATGGAGCGGGCGATCTGCAGGGCCTGTGCGATCTCTCCCGCCGCGGCTTGTCGCATCGCTATCCGCTGGAGCAGCCGCGCAATCCGGGTTTCCGGTGATGGAAACGTCCGTCGGCCCTTCCGGCTGAAAATGGATCTCTCTGAAGCAATTTGCAGCACCTGATCGACGGTCGTGCCGGCATCGGCTTTCAAGCCGGCGGCCTCCTGGGCCTGCGCGATAGCTTCAAGGGCTTCGACGCGCTCGAACGGGTCGTTCCAACGCAAGGCGAGCGCCAGCGCCCGGCCGAATGCTGCCTCCGCTTCCTCACGATGCGAGGCGCGCGCCTGGGCAGACGCGATCTCACGCAACAGGGAGACGCGCGCGAGCATCCGGTCGGGGACCTGGACGGCAAGTCCTTTTGCCTTGTCGATTTCGCCAGCTTGCGCCCAGGTCTCCGCCATCGCAGCAACGATTGCCTGGCGCCGGTCCGTCCTGTCCAGCAGGTAAAGCAGATCCATCGCCTCGTCCAGACGCAAGCGCGGTCCGGCTCCGCGAGACATTGCTCCCATGAGCGTGCGCTCAATTCCTGCGCGCGGGGAGGCGGGGCGCCGGCAAGGGCGAGCGATAAGGCCAAGCAAACCACGGGCAGGCGCACTGGGCTGACCCCCGAAATATCCATCGCCGCTACGGACTTCGAGCCATAAATGCTAAGGGAATTATGGTGTCATTGTGGTGCCTTGCTTGTTCGTAGTTCCGCGTTTACGCGGCCTTTAATCGCGTGAAAGAAAGAACCGCCCGCGGCGAAGCCGCCGTGAAGGCGGAACTACAAACAAAGCCGCACGATTCGGTTATTGTTCTAAGTGTCCTTAGTGCGGCGACCGTCGGCTATGCGAAATATGACCGACACATGAATCGGTGCCCCGCTATCGGGCTTGCGCCAGTTCCAGGAGCATTCGAAGGGCGACAATTACGGAAGCGCGTCGCACCTGGGATCGGCCTATATCTCCAAAGCGGCATTCCTGGTGCAGGGACTGGCCCCTATCCGATGTCGCAGCAAAATGAACAAGCCCAACCGGTTTGTCCGGTAGTCCGCCGCCCGGTCCGGCGATTCCGGTGATCGAAACCGCCAAATGGACGCCGGAATTCGCAAACGTTCCCGCCACCATGGCTTCGGCGGTTGCGCGGCTCACCGCTCCGTGCCTCGCCAGGACCTCGCTCGGCACACCAAGCATAACCTCCTTGGCAGCGTTGCTGTAGGTCACGAATCCACGGTCGAATACTTCTGAAGACCCAGGAATATCGGTAAGCGTCGCTGCGAGAAGGCCTCCGGTGCAGGACTCAGCGGTAGCGATCGTAAGTTTCCGTGATCGGCAAACATCAAGCACCGCCTGAGCCTGCGCAACGAGATCGCAATCCATGCCAACACCCCAATTACCGGTTTTTTTCAAGTGGGCAGGTCGGTCCAAGGCAACCGAAGTGTCGCATTGGCGAAGGCTACAATGCCTTCGCGGCGGCCTGTAAATCCCAGGGTTTCGCTCGTCGTCGCTTTCACCGCAACACGATCGACGTTGATCTCGGCAATTTCGGCAATGCGCGTTCGCATGACATCGCGATGCGGTCCGACACGCGGAGCTTCACACACAACGGTTACGTCCAGAAGGGCGATACGGCCGCCACGCCCACGCACACGATCAACCGCAAAAGCGAGGAAACGGTCGGAACTGGCGCCGCGCCATTGCGGGTCGCTTGGCGGGAAATGCATGCCAATGTCGCCGTCGGCCAATGCGCCCAGAATTGCATCAACGAGGGCATGCAATACGACATCGGCGTCCGAATGACCCGTGACACTCTGGGTGTGAGCAATCCTGACGCCCCCCAGCATGACATGATCGCCTTCGCCAAATTGATGTACGTCAAATCCAAAACCCATCCGAACGTCACCCAGGGCGGCAAGGTGTTCGGCTTCTGCACGTACAAAATCTTCCGTGGTGGTCAGTTTCACGTTGCCAACCTCACCCTCGAATGTGCTGACGGTGAGCCCTGCCCATTCGGCAAGCGCAGCGTCGTCTGTGAATTCTTCCTGACCAGCCTGATGTGCCTTGCGATGGGCCCTCAATAACATTCCGAAATCGAATGCCTGTGGAGTTTGCACCACACGTAGCCTTGATCGATCTACGGTTCCGGTGATCGTGCCGGTTTGGTCGACTGTTTTGACTGTATCGACGACGGGCAGGACCGGAACGGCAGCGCCGGCTTGGGTCGCCGCCGCTATTGCTCGTCCGATAAGGGCATGGGACGCAAATGGACGCGCTGCATCATGGACCAGAACCAGATCGGGACGGTGGATTTCCAGCGCTTCCAGACCCGCGCGGACCGAGGCCTGCCGGGTGGCGCCTCCGAATACCGGCGATAGCAGGTCGAGACCTTCGCTGGCGATGGCGTAGAACTGCGCATCGTCTCGGTGGACAACAGGTTGGATGGCGCCAATTCCTGGATGCCGAGCCATGGTTTCGAGGGTCCGCTGCACTGCCGAGCCATTGCCCAATGTTCGGTATTGTTTGGGCTTGCCGCCACCAGCACGCAGGCCGCGTCCGGCCGCGACCACAATGGCTGCTACAGTTCGTGTCATGGAAGTTCCAAATTGCCCTGAATATTTGATCTAGCGCGTCCTGGGAGCGGGGCAAACCAAATTGTGTCGATGTTCCCGATGAGCCGAACTAAAACCACAAGATGATAACGTGATATTATTCCCGTTATGGGGTTTATTCTCGCTTGGGCTAAAGGTCACACAAAAATATATTGCACTGCAACAGTTGCGTTGGGGCAAAAAATGTCTAAACTATAAGCAGCAAGTGTATTCGCTTAAAGGATAGGCAGCGAAAATACTGAGGTTTGGAACCAATTCTTCTGTCCCATGAACACCGAGGCCGCCAATCTTCTGCTTCCCAATCGCGTCGTTCTGGCGCCCATGTCGGGCGTGACGGATGCGCCGTTCCGGCGCCTGGTGGCCGAACTAGGCGCTGGCCTCGTGGTCTCCGAAATGACCGCGTCCGCCGATTTGGTAGAGGGCCGGCGGGGCGCCCGATTGCGTGCGGAAGGGCAGGGCGTGGGCCTGCATGTGGTGCAGCTGGCAGGTTGCGAAGCCCATTGGATGTCGGAGGGCGCACGTATCGCCGAAGCAGCCGGGGCGGACATTATCGACATCAACATGGGGTGTCCGGCGCGCCATGTGACGGGTGGTGAATCCGGTTCGGCACTGATGCGCGATCTCGATCACGCGCTGATCCTGATCGAGGCAACCATAAAGGCGGTATCGGTCCCGGTGACGCTCAAGATGCGCCTTGGATGGGACGATCGATCCATTAATTCCCCAGAACTGGCGCGGCGGGCAGAAGGAGCCGGCGTGCGTTTGATTACGGTGCATGGGCGCACACGTTGTCAGTTTTATAAGGGCAGGGCCAATTGGAAGGCGGTGCGGCACGTGAAGGAAAGCGTGTCGATCCCGCTCGTGGTCAATGGCGATATCAACTCATTTGCCGACGCAGATGCGGCTCTGGCCGCGTCGGGCGCGGACGCGGTCATGATTGGCCGTGCGGCCCAAGGCCGGCCTTGGTGGCCCGGGCAGGTCGCGCGTTATCTTGCCGGCGGGCCGTGCGAGCAGCCGCCCGATCTGACGGTACAATTTTCTCTGGTAACCAAGCTCTATGAGGAAATGCTGGTCCACCATGGCATCGCGGTTGGAACCCGCCACGCGCGCAAGCACCTTGGCTGGGCGCTGGACGCAGCAGCGCTGACGGCAGGCGCACCAGCTTCGCTTCTCAAGTTGTTGCGCCAGATTGTATTGACAGCGGAAGGACCACGATCGGTCGCTCAAAGGCTCGCTGAGGCCTTCGATGCTTTGGCCTGCCCACGGAGGGCTGCGGCATGAACCGGGCAGAGCCAATGCTTGCGGGCAGTGCGGATGCCGTTCTCGACGCTCTTCCCCATCCGGTGTTCATGATTGCCGCGAATGGCAAGATCATCAACGCCAACATGGCAGCTGAATCTTTTTTTGAAGCTTCGCTACCGCTGTTGCGCCGCCATATGTTGCGCGATCTGGTGCCGTTCGGAAGCCCGTTGCTTGCGCTGATCGAGCAGGTCCGCATGCGTAGCGCCGCCGTCAATGAATA
Organism: Xanthobacteraceae bacterium; assembly: GCA_035300505.1. Taxonomy (GTDB): domain Bacteria; phylum Pseudomonadota; class Alphaproteobacteria; order Rhizobiales; family Xanthobacteraceae; genus VAZQ01. Next base: position 26,684 of record DATGVJ010000304.1, on the reverse strand, counting down.
CAGGGTTGATCTTGGAACGCCGCGGAATCCCGGCGAGCGTCTCGTCGATTTGCACGTGGCACCAGTGCCCGATCGGCCGGATCACGTGGTGGTCATGCTGCAAGAACGCACCATCGCCGAAAAAATGGATCGTCAACTCATCCACCGTGGAGCAGCGCGGTCTGTGACCGCGCTTGCCGCCATGCTGGCCCACGAAATCAAGAACCCGCTTTCCGGCATTCGTGGGGCCGCGCAGCTGCTCGAACAATCAGTAGACGGCGACGACCGCACCTTGACGAAACTGATTTGCGACGAAACCGACCGGATCGTAAAGCTGGTCGATCGTATGGAGGTGTTCACGGATGAGCGAACCGTCGAACGCGAGTCGATCAACATTCATATTGTGCTCGAACATGTGAAACGGTTGGCGCAATCGGGTTTCGCAAGCCGCATCAAGTTTGTCGAGGAATACGATCCCTCGCTGCCGCCGGTTTTCGCCAACCGTGATCAACTTATTCAGGTCTTTCTCAATCTCGTCAAGAATGCCGCGGAAGCCATCGGCGACTCCACGACCGAAGGAGAAATTCAATTGACGACCGCGTTCCGGCCGGGCGTCAAGTTGTCTCGCTCCGGCAGCAAGCACCGGGTGTCGCTGCCGCTTGAGTTTTGCATCAAAGACAATGGGCCCGGTGTGCCCGATGATTTACTTCTGCATCTCTTCGATCCCTTCGTCACCACCAAGGCATCCGGCACAGGACTTGGCCTTGCGATGGTGGCCAAGATCATTGGGGATCACGGTGGGATTGTGGAGTGCGAATCGCAGCCACGTCACACGACGTTCCGCGTTCTCATGCCCATGTTCCGGGGTACTGGCATTGAGGCGAGCAGTACGACCTGAAAAGGGGAATAGAAATGCCTGCGGGAAGTATTCTGATAGCCGATGACGATGCTGCAATACGCACCGTCCTTAACCAAGCGCTCTCGCGCGCCGGCTATGAAGTTCGATCGACTGGCAATGCCGCAACGCTGTGGCGTTGGATCAGCCAGGGCGATGGCGATCTCGTCATTACCGATGTCGTCATGCCGGATGAAAATGCTTTCGATCTGCTGCCACGAATCAAGAAAGCTCGCCCCGAACTGCCGATCGTCGTCATGAGCGCACAGAATACATTCATAACGGCAATCCGCGCTTCCGAACGAGGGGCATATGAATATTTGCCCAAGCCGTTTGATCTCAAGGAAGTCATCGCGATCGTCGGCCGGGCACTTGCTGAGCCAAAGACGCGAACGAAGGAACCCCGTAAGGCGGACGAATTCGAGCAACTGCCGCTCGTCGGGCGGTCGGCAGCGATGCAGGAGATCTACCGGGTCGTGGCCCGGCTGATGCAGACCGACCTCACTGTCATGATCACGGGAGAATCCGGGACCGGAAAGGAATTGGTCGCGCGCGCACTTCACGACTATGGCAAGCGTCGCAATGGGTCATTTGTCGCCATCAACATGGCGGCTATTCCACGCGAGCTCATCGAGTCGGAACTGTTCGGGCACGAGAAAGGCGCCTTCACGGGAGCGACGGCCCGAAGTTCCGGACGGTTCGAACAAGCCGAGGGGGGGACGCTTTTTCTGGATGAAATTGGCGATATGCCGATGGATGCCCAGACGAGGCTGCTGCGCGTTTTGCAGCAAGGTGAATATACGACGGTCGGCGGGCGCACGGCGATCAAGACGGATGTGCGCATCGTGGCAGCCACCAACAAGGATTTGCGGGTCCTTATCAAGCAAGGCCTGTTCCGCGAGGACCTGTTCTTTCGGCTCAACGTCGTGCCACTGCGGTTGCCGCCGTTGCGCGAACGGATTGAAGATGTACCGGATCTCTTTCGACATTTTTTTGCCCAGGCCGAGCGCGAGGGCTTGCCCCCGAAGCAACTGGATCAAGGCGCGTTGGAACGCATCAAGCGATATCGATGGCCGGGAAACGTACGCGAAGTCGAGAACCTTGCGCGGCGGCTGGCCGCGCTCTATCCGCAGGAAATCATATCGGAGGCGGTCGTCGAATCGGAACTATCGCAGCCCGCTAAACTTTCGATCGCTGACGAGCCCTCTGTTGCTGAAGGGCTTGCCGCCTCGGTCGAACGCCATCTGACAGCCTATTTTTCGACCTTTGGGGACAGTTTACCGCCTCCAGGGCTCTACCACCGTATCCTGCGGGAAATCGAGCATCCGCTTCTGACGGTGACGCTCGCAGCAACCCGGGGCAATCAAATTCGCGCCGCGGACCTTCTGGGCGTCAACCGCAACACATTGCGAAAAAAGGTCAGAGATCTGGACATCCAGGTCATCCGAACCAGCTTGTGATGCAATCGTAATACGTTGAAGGTGGTGAATTACCTTCAATAATTGCGGCACGCCAAGAAATTGTCGCAATTGCGCAACAATGTTGCACAAAAGTCGCAGTCAGTTGGGGTAATCCAACCAGTTGGGGCGGTAAGTCCAACTGGATTTCCTTCCATTCAAACGATTTTCTCAGGGGCGGTTACCACGCATGACGAATGCCGGGGAGTCCGTGACAGCCGATATTGCCGATACGGCAGCTCCGACGGCTGGACGGCTGGCGCGAGCGATAGGCATTGGAGCGGTCGTGCTCGCGCTGCTGTCTGCGGTTGCAACATTTTTGGTTCTAGCCAACCTTACCCCGATCGTCCCAACGCACAATGTCGTGCGGTCCCTGCTTGCCTTCAGCGGATTTACAGGCCTCCTGCTCACGGCAGTCATCGGCCGCGAAATATGGCGCGTGTTTCAGGCCCGTCGCAAAGGGCGAGCGGGATCGCGTTTGCATGTGCAGATCGTCGGATTGTTTTCGGTCATTGCCGCAGTTCCCGCGATTCTGGTGGCCGTCGTTGCAAGCATTACGGTCGACCGCGCGTTGGACCGGCTTTTCTCGCAACCGACTTATTTGCTCATGCAGAATTCCCTTGGCGTGGCAGAGGCCTATGTACGCGAGCACCAACTCATTATTGCTGCGGATGCAATCGGGGCGCGGAACGAAATCAATAATTTGCGACCGCTGTATGAGCAGAACCGCAACCAATTTCGTCAATTCATCACAGCCTTGTCGCATGTTCGCGGACTGCCTGTCGTAGAGATAATCGACAAGGATCTTGGCGTCGTAGATCGGGCGGATGTCCAAATTGACCAGGCGTTTGTGAAACCGTCGCAGGAGGCGCTCGCTTCAGTTGACGAAGATGGGCCGCAGGTCGGGATTTTTCTCGACGATAACTATGTTGCGGCTGTGATCAAATTGGCTGCCTATCCGAACAACTATCTCTATGTCGTTCGCCTGCTGGATCCGCGTGTCGTTACACAATTGCGTGCGACAAGAGAAGGCGTCGGCCAGTACGCCGAGCTCCAGGATCGACGTTTTGGAACCCAGATTGCCTTCGCGCTCATGTACACCGTGATTGCCTTGATTGTTTTGCTGTCGGCGGCGTGGATCGGTCTGAATTTTGCCAACTATCTCGTAGCGCCGATTCGCCGGTTGATTGGGGCTGCGCAAATCGTGTCGACAGGCAACCTCCACGTCCAGGTGCCAACGCAGAATTCCGAAGGCGATCTGGCCCAGCTCGGACAGACCTTCAACAAGATGACGCAGGAATTACGTACGCAACGCGATGACATCGTGCGCGCCCGCGACGTGATGGATAGCCGCCGACGATTTACTGAAGCCGTGCTGGCGGGTGCGAGTGCAGGCGTCATCGGCGTGAATGCCGAGGGTCAAATCAGCATTCTCAACCGCTCGGCCGAAAAGCTCATCGGGCAGATCGAGACGGAGGCGCTTGGCCGCCCACTCAAAGATGTTGTGCCGGAACTCGTTGAATTGTTTACCAATGCCCGTGATGGGGCGCAGCGTCTGGTTCAGGGACAGGTCACGATCAACCGCAATGGTCGCGATCGAAATCTGTCGGTGCGCGTGACCGGCGAACAATCCGGCGACACGCATCATGGCTATGTCATCACCCTTGACGACATCACGGAGCTTATCGCGGCGCAACGGACGTCCGCCTGGGCTGACGTCGCACGCCGCATTGCTCATGAAATCAAGAACCCGCTGACGCCGATCCAGCTTTCGGCGGAACGCATTCGTCGCAAATATGGGTCCGTGATCAAGGATGATGCAGCGATATTTTTTCAATGCACGGACACCATCGTCCGCCAGGTCGATGATATCAAGCGGATGGTCGATGAGTTCTCCCAGTTCGCCCGGATGCCCAAGCCTGTGATGGGCGCCGAGGATATGGCAGACATGGTGCGCCAGAGCGTATTCCTGCAGCGTGTCGGCAATCCGGACATTGATATCGAGGTCGACATCGCAGATGGACCGATGCCGGCGCGGTTCGACCGTCGCCTGATTTCGCAAGCGCTGACCAACATCATCAAGAACGCAGCGGAGGCGATCGCAGCCGTTCCACCCGAAACGCTTGGCAAGGGACGCATTCAAGTGTCTGCCGCACGCGAGGGCGACAATATTGTAGTCGACGTCCTCGATAACGGCATCGGTTTGCCTAAAGAAAACCGAAGTCGCCTGCTCGAACCTTATGTGACGACACGGGAAAAAGGTACGGGGCTGGGCTTGGCGATTGTCGGACGAATTCTCGAAGAACACGGTGGGCGCATCGACCTTTATGATGCGGCGGAAAAAGTACCGGGGCAGCGGGGTGCCTGGATGCGTCTGATATTTGCGGCGGCGCCCGTTCCTGTCGGGGCGGTCCAAGATGCCCAACACAAGACCTACCAATCGAATGTCCTTAAACCCCACGTAGCTGCGGCGAGTTGATAACGCATGGCGCTCGATATTCTCATCGTCGATGACGAAGCGGACATACGAGAACTTGTGGCCGGCATCCTTCAGGATGAAGGCTACGACACGCGGACAGCACGCAACAGCGATGAGGCGTTGGCTGCCGTCGCCAATCGCCGTCCCAATATGATTTTTCTGGATATCTGGCTACAGGGGAGCCGGCTCGACGGGCTACAATTGCTGGATGACGTCAAGCTTCAGCACCCGGAGTTGCCCATCGTGATGATTTCCGGACATGGGAATATCGAAACCGCCGTTGCGGCGATCAAGCAGGGTGCCTACGATTTTATCGAAAAACCATTCAAAGCCGACCGCTTGTTGCTGGTTGCCCAACGTGCGTTGGAAAACTCGCGACTCAAACGCGAGGTAAAGGCGTTCAAGCAACTCGCGCCTTCGACGTTGGTAGGAAACTCTCCCACGATCAACCAATTGCGGCAGACGATCGAAAAGGTCGCGCCGACCAATAGCAGGATCTTGATTGTCGGTCCGCCGGGCTCGGGCAAGGAACTCTCGGCACGCGCAATTCATGGCATTTCCGATCGTGCCGAGGGACCATTCATCGTCATCAATGCGGCCGCAATTACGCCGGAGCGGATGGAAATCGAGCTGTTTGGCACGGAGCCAGTCAACGGCACACAGGAGCGAAAAATCGGAGCCTTCGAAGAGGCGCACGGTGGCACGCTCTTTATCGACGAAGTCTGCGACATGCCGCTCGAAACGCAGAACAAGATCCTTCGGGTGGTCGTCGACCAGATTTTTCAGCGCGTAGGTGGCACGTCCAACGTGGCGGTCGATGTCCGCATCGTGACCTCGACCAGCAGGGATCTCGAGCGGGAGATTGCAGCGGGACGGTTCCGCGAAGACCTGTACCACCGCTTGAATGTCGTACCAGTTCGGGTTCCTCCGTTGTCAGAAAGAAGAGGCGACATTATTGACCTTGTGGACTATTTCATGGACCAGATTTCCCAGGCGACCGGGCTGCCCAAACGCATGATTGGAGAAGATGCCCTGGCGGTTCTTCAGTCCCACGACTGGCCGGGCAATGTCCGCCAATTGCGCAACAATGTCGAACGCGTGATGATCCTGGCCGGCGGCGCTCCCGATGCGGTCATAACCTCGGCAATGCTTCCCCAGGATGTCGGTTCGATGGTTCCGGCCATGCCCAATGGGGGCGGCGAACATCTCATGGGTCTACAGCTGCGTGAAGCACGCGAAGTGTTCGAGCGCGAGTATCTCGTTGCGCAAATTCGGCGCTTCGGTGGTAACATTTCACGTACTGCCGAGTTTGTCGGTATGGAGCGGTCGGCGCTGCATCGCAAGCTCAAGGCACTCGGTATCGAATAAAATGTCACGCATTGCCTATGTTAACGGCCGCTACCTCGGGCGCCGCGACGCCATGGTCCATGTCGAGGATCGCGGATACCAGTTCGCCGACGGCGTTTATGAGGTTTGCGAGGTGAGGGGCGGCCGGATCGTTGACGAACGGCGCCACATGGTTCGGCTCCAGCGTTCTTTGGCCGAATTACGCATTCCGATGCCGATGTCGCTTGTGGCGCTTGGATTGGTGCTGCGGGAGACGATCCACCGCAATCTGGTTCGCGGGGGCATCGTCTACTTGCAAATAACCCGCGGGGTTGCCCGCCGCGACCACGGCTTCCCGCCAGCAGGTACCCGTCCAAGCGTCGTCGTCATGGCACGCAATGTTGATCCGGCTGGCAACGAACGGGTTGCGAGTGAAGGAATTTCGGTCATCACGGTTCCGGATACCCGTTGGCAACGGGTCGACATCAAGTCGACTTCGCTGCTTCCAAACGTGTTGGCAAAACAGGCCGCCCGTGAACGTGGCGCCAGGGAGGCCTGGCTGGTGGATCGCGATGGCTTTGTGACTGAGGGGTCATCGAGCAATGCCTGGATCGTCACCGACCAGGGGCGCGTCCTGACGCGTCCGGCCGATAGCGGTATTCTGCGAGGCATTACCCGTACTGTGCTTATCGATGCCATCCAGGCACAGGGTATGGCATTGGAGGAGCGCACATTTACGGTCGCGGAAGCCTATGGGGCGCGCGAAGCATTCATAACGGGCGCGAGCCAGACCGTCATGCCGGTGGTCCGCATCGATGAGCACAAGATTGCCGATGGCAAGCCGGGCCCCCTTGCGATGGCGTTGCGCCGTGATTTTCACAATTTCGCAGAATCGACTTGAGTGGACACCTCGGTCCAAGTAGGTCATATGGAGCCCGCACATTGACCTTTGTCCGCAAGAATCTCGATTGACCGGGCCGCCGGTGTTGTACACCGGGCTGTCCCTTGGCAGGCTGGTCGGTATCGAACTTCCGCTTGCATGGCTCGTCCAAGTGCCTTGTAATGGAGGCCCCCAAGTTCTCGTGGATCGAAACCTCGAAAAAGAGGTACAAGAGCGACTTGGCAATAAGCTCGTAGATGGGGCTGCGAGCAAGAAACGGAACAACCACAATGGCAGCCGACCGCGCCCAAAATCTGCAGGATACATTTCTCAACTATGTTCGAAAGACCAAAATTCCGTTGACGATCTTTCTCGTCAATGGAGTTAAGCTGCAGGGGATCGTCACTTGGTTCGATAATTTCTGTGTGCTGTTGCGGCGGGATGGTCATTCCCAGCTCGTGTACAAGCATGCCATTTCGACCATCATGCCTGGACAACCGATCCAATTGTTCGAAGGTGGCGAAGAACCGCCGGCCGCCGGGGAAAAGGTCTGATTGGACGCTCACCCAATTGATGCACACGCGCCCGGGTCCGGGCCCGACGATAGCTCCGGCACCGGCCGGGCCATCGTGCTCGTCCCGCATTTGCGCAGTCGCGTGACCGGCGGCCCCGGGGCACGCGACCGGCTGGCTCTGCGCTCGCCCGAGGCCAAACGCGAAGAGGCCGCTGGCCTGGCGCGCGCAATTGATCTCAACGTCATTCGTTCCGCCGTCGTGCCAATCGGCGAGTTGCGGCCTTCGACCTTCATCGGAAAAGGTAAAGTCGAGGAGATCGCCGCTTTGGTGAAAACCGATATGGCGGGAATCGTAGTGATGGATTGCGCCCTCACGCCGGTCCAGCAACGCAACCTCGAAAAGGCCTGGAACGCCAAGGTGCTCGACCGAACCGGATTGATCCTCGAGATCTTTGGACGCCGGGCCCATACAAGGGAAGGATCGCTGCAAGTCGAACTTGCTCATCTCACCTATCAAAAGAGCCGCCTGGTGCGCTCCTGGACCCATCTTGAACGTCAGCGCGGCGGTTTCGGCTTCCTGGGCGGTCCGGGTGAAACACAGATCGAGTCCGATCGGCGGATGATTGAAGAGCGGATCGCCCGCATCGAGAAGGATCTCGAAAAGGTCAAGCGTACACGCAAGCTCCATCGCGATAGCCGCCGGCGCGTGCCCTATCCGATCGTCGCTTTGGTGGGCTACACAAACGCCGGCAAATCGACCCTGTTCAATCGTCTCACTCAGTCGACGGTTTTGTCCGCCGATATGCTTTTCGCAACGCTCGATCCGACCATGAGGGCGATTGATCTTGCCCACGGCGCAAGGATCATTCTGTCCGATACCGTGGGCTTCATTTCCGATCTGCCAACGACCCTGGTCGCGGCATTCCGTGCAACGCTCGAAGAGGTCATCGAGGCCGACATTATCCTGCATGTTCGGGACATGTCGCACGAAGACAAAGATGCTCAGTCCCATGACGTCCAAGACGTGTTGCGCCAGCTTGAAATTGAGCCCGAACGAGGTGGTCATCTCATTGAAGTATGGAACAAGATCGACCGGCTTGATACCGAGGAGCGGGCACATCTTTTCAATATCGCCGAGCGCCAAACTTCCGACCATCGCCCCGTCCTGGTATCGGCGCTCGGCGGGGAGGGGCTTGACCAGTTAAAGGAAGCTATTGAACAGCGTCTGAGCCTGAAACGCGTCGTCCTCGATCTCATCCTTGATGCCGCCGACGGGGCAGGGATGAGCTGGCTCTATCGCCATACCGAGGTATTGGAAAAATCTCTTCGTGACGACGACCGGATGGCCATAAAGGTTCGCGCTGACGCGGCCAATGCGGAACGGGTTTTGTCGAAATTTGGCCTTACAAGGCCAAGTTTAAACTGATTTCCTGTCGAATTGTTTTGCGATATTGTAATGCGGTCGCCACGGGCGATGCGTCGCCGAAGGCGACCGAATGATGCTTTCCGAGTGAGACCTCGTTTCAGGAGGCGTGGCGTGCGATGAGTATTCAAATACGCGCGGTCGTTTTGTCTTTGTTGCTGGCGTGTGCGCCTGGCGCCACGTCCGCCCAGACCATTACACTCAAGTATGGCCAAGCCTATTCGGCGTTGCGAAGTATCTTCGCGCTGCCGCTGTTGGTCGCGGAGCGCGAAGGGTATTTCGCCCGCGAGGGATTGAACTTCGTAACGGTGCCAATTCCGGGCGGCGGTGAAACACTCATTGAAGCGCTGCACAATGGCACAGCCGACATGACCCACGTTGCGACACCGTTCCTTATTCAAGCAGCGCTCAAGGGCTCCGATGCGGTCGCCATCGCGACCGAGTTCAACAATCCGATCTACAGCCTGGTCGCCAAGCCGGAAATCAAGACTTACGCGGACCTTAAGGGAAAGCTGCTCGGCATGGCTGCCGAGACGGGCTCGATCACCATTTCGATCCGCAAACTACTGGCGATGCAGGGGCTACAACGTGGCGACTATCAAACCAAGTTCGTGGATGGCACGCCTGACCGCCTGTCGTGCCTGACGGCAGGGGACTGCATGGCGGTTCCGATGGGCCAGCCGCAGGATTTCGTCGCCATGCGGCAAGGTTATCGTTTGCTCGGTTTGTCTACGGAGGTCGTTCCTGAGTTCGTCTATACGGTGACAGCCGCGCGACGCTCCTGGGCCAGCCAGAACAAGGAGGCGACGGTACGATTCGTACGCGGCCTCGCAAATGCATTCCGCTTTATCCGCGATCCCGCGCGGCGCAACGATGTGGTCCGGACCATTGTCGAAACCACGGGGTTTGCCGAGGCTAATGCACGCCTGACATTGTCGCTCTATTTCGAGCCCGAACGCAAAGTCCTGCCGCTGCGCGGCGAGATTGATCCGAAGGGATTTTCCGCCGCCATTGAGTTCATGGGCGAGGCGGGGGTCCTCAAGCCGCCATTCCCCAAGCCTGACCAATTCATCGATTTGCAATACCTTCAGGCCGCCGGAATCCAATAGGTATTTGCGTTCGTAGTTCCGCCTTCACGGCGGCTTCGCCGCGGGCGGCTCTTTGCTCACGGAAAGAAAGACCGCGTAAACGCGGAACTACGAACTGTCCCAATTTCGGAACTCTCCCGTGCGGAGTTCTACGCCTATTTCTCCGCTGCTTTCGCTTCGTTCCAAAGCGCGTCCATTTCGGCCAAAGTGGATTGCTCCGGCGTGCGCCCGCGTGCCGCCAACTCACGTTCGATGAAGGCAAAGCGGCGCATGAATTTCTGGTTGGTCCCGCGGAGCACAGCCTCCGGATCGGCACCCAGATGGCGGCCGAGATTGACAACCGCAAACAGCAGATCCCCGACTTCTGCCGCAGCATCGCTGCTCTGGCCAAGCTTGATTGCGGCCTCGATCTCGTCGGCCTCCTCGCGAATTTTAGCGAGCACGGCCAACGGGTCGTTCCAATCAAAGCCGACTTTGCCGGCTTTCTGTTGAAGCTTGAGCGCACGGGTCAGGGCAGGGAGGCCGATCGGAACTCCGGCAAGCGCGCCTTGGTCGTTGCCTTTGTCCACCCCGGTACTTGCCTTGCGGGCCTTCTCCTCGTCCTTGATCCGGTCCCATTGGGCATTCACGGCATCCGTCGAGAGGCCACGTACGTCTCCAAACACGTGCGGATGACGGCGAATGAGCTTTTCTGTGATTGCCTGGACAACGTCACCGAACTCAAAGGCAGATTGCTCTTGCGCCATGCGGGCATGGAAGACAACCTGAAGAAGCAAGTCACCGAGTTCGTCACGCAAATCGGCAAGATCGCCCCGTGCTATGGCATCCGCCACCTCATAGGCTTCCTCCAGCGTATAGGGGGCAACGGAGGAAAAATCCTGCTCCAGGTCCCAGGGACACCCGGTCCCGGGGGTCCGCAACGCTGCCATAATTTCAAGCAAACGGCCAATATCACGCGAAGAATCCATTCGCCCCCCATCCAACCCGATGTTTTTTCACAAAAAACAGTACTTTCGCCGCACCGGTCGGTTTGGCATTGAATCCTACACCGACTCGCGCCTAAACTGGCTGGCGAGTTAGGATTGGCCACATCTAGGAAGGTCGCTCAAGGGAGAAAGCACCATGCGTGCACTAGGCACTACATTCTGTGTTGGACTTTTACTCGGCTTTGCGGGGCAACCGGCTTCTGCTCAGACCGTGCGCATCTTGGCCACGAACAGCGGCGGTGATGCTGTCAACGTTATCGACCCAACCACCAATAAGACCGTAGCGACGCTCGAGGGGATCGAAGGCGCCCACGGTGTTGCAGCCTCGCCGGACGGATCGCGGATCTATGTGAGCAACGAAGCCGATTCGACGGTCGACGTATTCGACGCGAAGACGAACAAGCTCATCAAGAAAATTCCGCTCAGCGGCCATCCCAATAACATCGCGGTCGCCAAGGATGGGCGTATCGTTGTGGCCATCGCCCGTGATCCGGGCTCGCTCGACATTATCGATCCCGTGAAAATGGAACGAAAGGTCACGATCCAGCACAAGGGCCGGCTCCACAACACCTACGTGTCGGCCGATGGCAAGTACGCCATTTCGGGTTCGACGCGCACCAGCATGTTCACCGTCGTTGATTTGACGAAGGAAGAGATCGCTTGGGAACTCAACCTGGGCAAGGGCGTGCGTCCGATGACGATCGAGCACAACCCGGATGGGTCGCCCAAGCGGGTATTCGTCCAGGTCTCCGACCTCAACGGTTTCCGCGTCATCGACTTTGCCCAGCGCAAAGACGTCGCAACGATTGAACTGCCCAAAGATGGCGGCGTCGAAGTCATCCACCATCGTCTCGACTCTCCGTCGCACGGCATCGGAGTTCAACCCGACAACAAGGTGCTCTGGGTCACCAGCATCCTGGACAATTCGGCCATTGCATATTCACTCGCCGACCTCAAGCCGATCGGCCGCGTGGAGCTTCCTCAGCTTAAGGTCACGGGACGCAACCCGATGGCTTCCGTGCCGAACTGGGTGACGTTCACACCTGACAGCAAGAAGGTGTACGTCTCTAATGCTGCCATGAATGCTGTAACGGCCATCGACACCCAGACCATGAAGGTGCTGGAAGTCATTCCGGTTGGACAAGCGCCAAAGCGCATCGGCACCCTGGTTACCAACTAAACTACATCTCTTGTGCGGCGAGTTCACAATCGGACCCGCCGCCAATTGATGTGAGCTTCGGCCTTGAAGTAAAGAGCCAGAGCCAAAAACTAAAACGAGGAGAGGGGACCCCTCTCCTCGTTTTTTTTGAAACTTTGAGCCTACCTTGTGCTCTCGGGTCTATTTCTCGCCCTTGACCCAGCGCGCAATCGTCTGCCAGGCCGGGTCGCTCTTGGAAGGCCACTGGCGGCCGCCGGAATGGTAAGCCGAGCCGCCTTCCTGTGGCACCAGAGGATAAAGGAGCAGGTGGCTCTCATCAGGCTTGCCAGGGGTGACGACCCTCGACACCGTCTCAAACATCGTGCGGGCCTGCGCTTCGTCCCAGGCCGTGGCGCCGGGGTTCATGGCGGGCATGCGCATGGCATTGTTTGCCCCAGTATGGCAAACGACGCAGCGCGTATAGCCAGGCCGCTTGGTCACAAAGATCGGCATGACCGTTTTCTTGAACTGATCGTAGTCGAGCGTTTGGGCTTGAACGACGGGCGTACCGCTCAACAGCACTGCAGCTGCCGCAACCAGAATTGCTCCACGACGCAACATCGACTTTCCTCCCTTGGGTTGGTATCTGCTCCAGGAAGCTTTCGACGCTTCCCATTGTTGGACCTAACCCATAACAGATTGAATTCGAGCGCGCGACAGGTCCTTACAGCAGGGCATCATTTTTGCGGCCGGCGTGACCGCGGAACTGACGGACAGGCAGGGCCGCACGTCTCGTGAAATGATCCTGAGGGCCTCCAAGAGCCCACAAAATATGGCTTACTATAAATGTTCCATAATATACCTTATGCGAATGGCAGCATGAGGAAGCGCCACGGCGGCGTTATTCACACATCCGGGAATTCGATCTGCAGGCCGTCGAAGGCCGGCTCAACATTCTTCGGCAGCCGCTGGCTCAACTCGTCGAAGTCGAGGTCGGAATGGAGATTGGTCAGGATAGCTCGTTTGGGGCCCAGGCGCTCAATCCAGGCCAGGCTTTCCTCGACGCTGAGATGGCTCGGATGCGGCTTGTAACGCAGCGCATCGATGATCCAGACGTCCAGGCCCTCCAAGGCTCGTGCGCTTTCGTCCGGCATGTCTTTGAGGTCGCACGAATAGGCCAACGCGCCAAACCGAAATCCCAAAGACTTTATGTCGCCGTGGTCCTGCAGGAGCGGCAAGACGGTGACCGGACCACCCTCCCCGTCGATCGTGAGTGACTGTCCGGCGCACATCGGAAAGGCGCGTACGATCGGTGGATAGTCGCTCCCGGGCGGTGCCTCGAAGCAATAGCGAAAACGCTCGTGCATCATACGGGACGTACGCTCATCCAGATAGACCGGAACCCGGCGGCGGCGATGAATGAACAAGCCACGCAGGTCGTCGATCCCATGGGTATGGTCGGCGTGCTCATGGGAGTAAAGAACTGCATCGATCCAGTCGACCTTGGCGTCGAGGAGCTGTTCTCGAAGATCGGGCGACGTATCGACCAGCACGCGCGTCACGCCTGTGGCGCTGCGCTGCTCGACCAGCAATGAAGTGCGCCGGCGGCGGTTTTTGGGATTGCCGGGATTGCAATCCCCCCAACCGAGCGCCGGACGAGGCACGCCGCCGGAAGAACCGCAGCCCAATATCGTGACAAGAGTGCTCATGCCGGCGGTACGACCGCTGGCGGTGCGACCGCGGGCGTTGCGACCGGACGGGGCACTTTGTGAAAGAGCCGGAAGAAGTTTTCTGTCGTCTGGTTGGCTATGCGCTCGTAGGTGACGCCTCGCACTTGCGCCAAGACCTTGGCTGTTTCCACCACATAGGCTGGTTCGTTTCGCTTGCCACGGTATGGACCGGGCGCGAGATATGGAGAATCGGTTTCGACGAAAAACCTGTCATCCGGAAGCGACGCCGCGATCGCGCGAATGGCTTCGCCGGTCTTGAATGTAAGCACGCCGGTAAATGAAATCGACAAACCAAGCGCGATTGCGCGCCTGGCGAATTCCGATCCACCCGTGAAACAGTGAAGTACCGCCGAAAACGCCCCCTTCCCTGTTTCTTCTTCGAGGATGTTGGCCATATCGGCATCGGCGTCGCGGGAATGAATGACGAGCGGCAAGCCGGTTTCTCGCGCAGCCGCAATATGAAGCCGAAAGCTACGCTCCTGGAGATCGCGCGGACTGTAATTGTAATGATAGTCGAGGCCAGCCTCCCCGATTGCGACGACCTTCGGGTGCTGCGCGCGCGTTACAATATCGGCAAGAGTGACATCGGGTTCTTCGTGGGCGTGGTTGGGATGCGTGCCAACTGAACAGAAAACATCCGGATAGCGTTCCGCTATTGCCAGGAGCTGGCTGTGTCGCCGTACCCGGGTCGAGATCGTAACGAAACGCGTGATGCCGGCGCTGCGGCCACGCGCCACGATGGCGTCAAGGTCACCTTGGAAATCCGGGAAATCCAAGTGGCAGTGGCTGTCCACCAGCATCGGAGTGTTACTCATTGGAGTCACTTGGACCCACTCCCCTCAGGCTCGACGTAGCGTGGAAATACTGGAGCCGGTGCCGGCAACCGGGCGCCGGGTGCAACGCGATGACTGCCGTCCAGTTCGGCGAACTGCCGCTCCTGCGGCGGGATTGCCAACAGATCAAGCAGCTTCGGTGCACATTCCGGCAGGAATGGTTGTGCCAGGATGGCGACCTGGCGGATCACCTCCGCCGTGACGTAGAGAATTGTTCCCTGGCGAACCGGATCGGTCTTGGCAAGCGCCCATGGGGCCTCGCCCGCGAAGTAACGGTTGGCATCCGCCACCACGGCCCATGCCACGTTGAGAATTTGATGCAAGGCTTGAACCTGCATGAATTCGCGGGCTTTGCCGATCATGGCGTCGGCTGACGCCAATATGGTTTTGTCGGCCTCGCTGAACGCGCCGGGCGTCGGCAGGACACCGGCAAACTGGCGCGCGACGATCGACAGCGAGCGTTGCGCCAGGTTGCCGAGATCATTGGCGAGATCGGCATTGATGCGGTTGACGATCGCTTCGTGATTATAGGCGCCGTCCTGTCCGAATGGGACTTCACGCAGCAGAAAATATCGAAGCTGATCGACCCCATAGTGTTCGGCAAGTGTGAAAGGATCAATCACGTTGCCAAGCGATTTTGACATCTTCTCACCGCGGTTGAACAAAAAACCATGTGAAAAAATTCGTCGTGGCAGTTCGATTCCGGCGGACATCAGGAAGGCGGGCCAATAGACCGCGTGGAAGCGCACGATATCTTTTCCGATGACGTGCAGATCCGCCGGCCAAAACCTCTTGAAACTGGCGGACTCCGTTTCCGGAAAGCCGACACCCGTAATGTAGTTCGTCAGCGCGTCGACCCACACATACATGATGTGTTTCGGATTTCCGGGCACCTTGATGCCCCAATCGAACGTCGTGCGTGAAATCGACAGATCCCGAAGGCCGCCGCGTACGAAGCTTGCAACTTCGTTCAGCCGTTCCTTGGGCAACACGAAGTCGGGTTGCTTTTCATAGAGATCGAGCAGCTTTTGCTGATAGGTCGACAGCCGAAAGAAATAACTCTCTTCCTCCACCCACTCTACGGGTGTTCCCTGCGGACCGAGGCGTTGGCCCTTGTCGTTGAGCCTGGTCTCTTCCTCGTCGTAATAGGCCTCGTCCCGCACCGAGTACCAACCCGAATATTTGTCGAGATAGATGTCGCCGGCAGCCTCCATGCGCTGCCAGATTGCGGCGGACGACCGGTGATGCCGCTCTTCGGTGGTACGAATGAAATCGTCGTTCGAACAATTCATGCGCGCGACCATCGCCTGAAAGCGTGGTGTCGTGCGTTCGATCAATTGTTGTGGCGTCAGATTTTCCTTGTTGGCCGTCTGCAGCATCTTGATGCCGTGCTCGTCGGTCCCCGTGAGGAAGAAGACGTCGTAGCCGTCGAGCCTCTTGAACCGCGCGATCGCATCAGTCGCGATCGCCTCGTAGGCGTGACCGATGTGGGGCGAGCCATTCGGATACGAAATGGCCGTAGTTATGTAGTAGCGTGGTTTGTCGACCATTTCTGCAACTCAAAATTCGTCAATGTTTCGGTGTGTGCGCAATATGCGTATCAACCACGCGCGGCCTCGGCAAGCCAGCCGAATACACGGAATACCAATGACTTTCGCTCCAAATTATAGGTACTGGCGTCGCGGACTGTCTGGTTGATCCGTTGCCACACTTCCGCCAGACGCAGCATCGAAACGGCGTCGGAATGCGCCGATTGGAGCCGCTTCGTCAACCAATCGTTGATCGTATCGAGGAACGTCGCCAGTCTTTGAGGCTCGGTGCCCGAAAGCGTATCGCCGAGCGCATGGAGGGCCATTGGGTCAAGGCTTGGGAGACGGTCCAGCAATTCGACCACGCGCTTGCGCAATATCAATGTCGGGCCTTCGAGAAGCGTCATCGCCCGCCCCACGCTGCCCTCGGAAAGGGTCGCCACCGAAACTATTGCGGCATCGTTCACATCACGTTCCAAGGCCTGCGCCAAACCCATGGCGACATCCGATTGCGTCAGTGGTCGAAGCGTCAATCGCCGGCAGCGGGACCGAATGGTCGGGAGTAGCCGCGCGGGCGCCGAGCTTATGAGGAACAACAGCGCGTTTGCGGGTGGCTCTTCCAATACCTTCAAGAGCGCATTGGCGGCTTGGGGGTATTGCAGCTCATCGGCTGTGTCGACGATACAAATCCGCCAGCCGCCCTCGCTTGCCGTCGATCCAAAGAATGGGACCGTTCGGCGCACCTGATCGACCGTGATCACCGTCCGCAGCTTGCCAGTGTCCCCTTCAGTTCGTTCAAGAACCAGAAGATCCCCATGCCCCTGAGCCGCCACACGGCTCGTGATGCGGTGGTCTGGCGCGAGCGCAAGGGAAGCCGCGGATTGCACGGCTGGTGAGTTCGGGTCTGGGTGAGCGAAAACAAAACGCGCCATGCGGTACGCCAGCGTCGCTTTTCCGATACCTGACGGTCCGCCGATCAACCAGGCATGGGGAATCCGCCCACTGCGATAGGCTTCGAGCAGAATGCTCTCGGCGTCGCCGTGGCCGAAAAGGCCGGTTGTGGCGCGCGGATGCGGCGCTTGATTGTCGACGTCGTCGTCCGCATCGGCCGCGCCGACGGTCACGACGCCATGTCCCCGAGGGCAACTGGCGCTGTTGCGGGGTCGAAGCGATCGTTGACGACCTTCCAGATCTTGTCGGCGACCGCTTGCCGTGAATCCCTGGCATCGATGAGCACACACCGATTGGGGTTACTCATCGCAATCAATCGAAATCCCTCGCGCAATTTTTCATGGAATTCAAACGCTTCGCTCTCGAACCGATCCGGCGCATCCTTCGCGGACCGGAGCTTGGCCCGGGCCAGGCCGATATCGGCCGGCACATCAAGTACGAAGGTGATGTCAGGTTTGAGGTCGCCGATCGTGATCCGTTCCAGCCCCGAAATCAGCTTGGGGTCAACGTTGCCCGCGATGCCCTGGTAGACCTGCATGGAGTCGGTGAAGCGATCACAGATGACCCAGCGGCCGCGATCAAGGGATGGCCCGATGATAGTCCGGACGTGGTCGTCACGGGCTGCCGCAAAAAGGATGGCTTCCGCATGCGGACCAAAGGGCTTGGCCCCGCCTGAAAGGAGAACATGACGAATAATCTCGGCCCCAGGCGACCCGCCAGGCTCTCGTGTCAGGACCACGCCAATGCCGAACGCCCGCAGCTTTTGCGCAAGCAGCGCTGCGTGGGTCGATTTGCCCGTCCCTTCGCCGCCTTCGAAGGTTATGAATCGGCCTCGCATCTTCGCTCCGCACCACAGCAATTGGGTTTTCGGGCGCAAACCTGCACCCCGATTTCACCGAAAGATAGGCTTTTGGTTCGCTTTAGAAAACGGGTCAGCTCAATAGCATGAAACCAAATTGCATGCCGGAAGATCGGTCGCAATAAGGCGACCTGTCGCAAATGGGCGACTTATAATTTTGGCATGCCGGCGCGGACCAACCCGATGACGAGTTCGGTCGCGGCGTCCCAGGCCCGTCGGTGAATGGCTCCTTGCGCCACATCTTCACCGGCTTCCAAGGGAACTTCGAGTGCTACGGTATCGCCCCGCCAAACCTTGATCCGTCCTATTGGTTGTCCCTTTTGTACCGGCGCAGGCACCGGGCCGGAATATGTGATGCGGGCGGTGATACGCTCGCGCGAATTGCGCGGGACCATCACTTTGATGACGCGCGGCACCACCAACGGCACAGAGCCTTTTTCGCCGCCGTAAATCTTTGCGTCTCCAACCTGCGTGCCTTCGGCAAAGAGGAAGTTGGTCTGGAAGTTGTTGAAGCCCCATTCGAGGACTTTCTTGGCCTCGTCCGCTCGTTCTTTCTCGCTCTTGAGGCCATTGAGGACCACGATAAGGCGCAGCCCCTTCTGTTGGGCAGAGCCCACGATGCCGTAACCGGCCTCCTTGGTGAAGCCGGTTTTCATCCCGTCAGCCCCGATGTTCATCGCCAGCAACGGATTACGGTTCAGCTGCCGGATTTTATTGAACGTAAACTCGGTCTCACCGTAGATTCGATAAAACTCAGGGTAGGTAGCGATAATATGGCGAGCCAGCAAAGCGAGTTCTTTCACCGTCATGAGATGGTTGGGATTCGGAAGGCCATTCGAATTACCGAAGGTTGCCTTGGTCAAACCGATCTCTCGTGCCCGGCTGGTGAGCTTATCGGCAAACTGATCCTCGGTTCCCGCCAGGCCCTCCGCCAGGATGATGCACGAGTCATTGCCCGATTGAATGATCACCCCGTGCAAGAGGTCCTCGACCGACACCCGGCTTTGGACAGCTGCGAACATGCTCGATGTACGTGACGGCGCCCCGCCCTTCCTCCAGGCGTTGACACTTACGAAGAACTCGTCTGACGTTTTCAAGCGACCTTGCTTGATTTCGTTGAAGACAAATTCCGCCGTCATCAACTTTGACAGGCTGGCCGGCGCAATCAGCTGGTCGGCGTTTTTCTCAAGCAGGACCATGCCGGTTTCGGCTTCAATCAGGACCGCGTAGGGGGCAAGAGTCGAAAGGGTGTGGTCCGTTGCCTTGGCGGCGGCCGGCGCGGCCTTCGCGGCGGGTTGCGCTTTTTTTTCGGCGTTTTTCGTGTTCGGGGCGGCCATAACGGATGCGGCCGCGAACACGATGACCGCAGCCCAAAACCATTGACCGAATGCCCGCCTTGGCAATTCCCACATCGTCCCACTCAATAGCACGGTTGGAGGCATGGTTGGAGGCTATGCGCCGGTTCCAAATGTTGAACCCAGCACCCCAATCATCTTGGCCAAATCATTCCGGCCAACTCATGATCGCGACGATTCGAGCAGCATCCATCCACGTTGCATAGCGGGGGGTGTGCATAAATGGCAATGCCGTAGATCGACGCACGCCAAGTCTAGTGCCCGATTTTCAATCAATAGAGGCCGCGGCCCCCTATGATGCCTAAATTATCGGCACGCGGCAGCAATCCACTTGCCGTCGGTCCTGGCGACCAGCCGTTCGACCGATCACTGGTAATATCGGGCTTTGACGCACCCGGCGAAACGGGCCGGGACGACACAGAACTGAGCACAAACGGGCCTCCGACCCCAGGCGATGCGGCGCCCTTGCGTCCCTCGCCGGCACCCCGGTTGCCTTGGCCCAAGGGTGCGCCGATCGGTCCACTGGCAGGTTTTGCGGATGCGACCATCACCAGCGACGGCGCTGGAGCCGGCTTTCCTTCACGTAGCGTCGCCAGCAGCAGTTTGGGATCAGCGCCCTGCAAAGGAGCACGTCCGACATATTCGACCCGCACGCGGGAGAGCCCTTTGGCATAGGCATCGAGCGCCTTGGCGGTCCCAACCGACAGATCGATGACGCGGTCGCCCACAAACGGACCGCGATCATTCACCCGCACCACGATCGAACGGCCGTTCTCCAGGTTGGTCACCCGCGCATAGCTCGGAATCGGCATGGTTTTATGCGCGGCTGAAATCCCGTGCATGTCGTAGATTTCCCCGTTTGCGGTCTCCTTGCCGTGAAAATCCGGTCCATACCACGAGGCGACGCCTTCGGCGCGGTACTTGGGGTCGACGGTGGGAACATAGGTCTGGCCATTGATCGTATAGGGCTCGCCAACCTTATAGTATCCCTGGACTTTCCGGATTTTCTCGCCTTCGTCCGCGATCCGGACACTGGCCGGAGGCAGGCTGATCGGACTCGTGCTGGCAATCGTGCGGACCGGATCGGTCGACGAGCACGCGACCAACATCGGTAGCACGCCAATTGCCACGCCCAATGGCGCGAAAATGCGCACCAAACGGCCGACACGCCTTGCCGACTCCCCCATGTCACCCCCAACCAATCCCCGACCAGCATATCGCCCGCCGATCAAGGCCGGAATGGGGCCGAGTTAACCTTATACGCCAGGGAGGTAAAGGATGTTTTGCAGGGCGCGTGACTGGAATTGCTCCATCGCCCCTAGCGTCACCGAATTTGCCGGTCCCGCAGGCCAGTGTGCTACGTCATTCAAAATGAAGGGGTTCTTTGTAGGGGCGGGTTTGAAACCCGCCCCTACGAAATCAGAGGTCTTGCATCCCTTCAATTTGATTGAAGCAGGCAACTAGCGCCAGAACGGTTGCAACTGGGATAGTTTTGCGCCCGCGTTCGCGGCGGAAGTTAAACAGACGCGGGAAATATTCTTTTCGCCACCTGAAAGAAAACCCATCGCATACGCCTTTTCAGGCTTGTTTCTCACCTGTTTTGAGGGATGGATATATTGTCGAGCCAGTCGCTCATGAACCGATATGTCATTGAGCTTTCCAAGTGCATCCTGCAGCGATTTGAGGGTCTTGTCGAAACGCTTCCGCGCCTTCTTTGCCTTGGCTTCTGCAAACAGGCTCCTGAAATAGTCCGTCGCATATCGCAATTTTTTGACCGCGATACGTACTTTGTGTCGCTGACGCGCGTCCAGACGTGCCACTTTCCCGATTTTTCTGATGATCTTCTTTTTACGTTTTGCCAGGGCATCCCGTGCGAACACCGTAACTGGCTGGTCCCGCTCACGGGTAAGATCTGCATTCCTCGACCAGTCACCGTTGAGAAGCCACAGGGCGGTTTCGAACACGACAGTCCGATAACGCTCGCCAGCAACAGCTGCGCTCGCGTTTTCAAAGCTGCTAAGGCGTCGTTCCGCCAGATCAGCCTCCAGCAATGCAATTTCCGGATGATCAGGATTTGCCTCGCGCAGAGGCCCCACGCTTTCTTTGACGAGTACGTCGAAATCTCGCGCTGGCCCCAAGCGTTCGGTGAGCCACTTGAGTCCTGAATTGACACTTTCCGCGTCGGCGCTTTGCACCACATTCTTAAAAACCGAGATCGTTGCCCGGAGCCGCCTCAAGCCCACGCGCATCTGATGAACGCCTTCCGAATGTCCGTTGCGCGCTGCATTCTCGTTGGCCGCCATGTGATGAAGGCACGAAAGCCCGATCAATGAGAAGGCATCACCGGCCGACACAGTAGGCGTAAGCGTGATTTCTTCAGCAAACGCAGGCTGGGTGTCGGCCGAGGCACTCAGCGCGTAGCCCCGCTCCGATTTGGAAAGCGCGCCGTAAGCCGTCTGGATTGATTTTGCGATGCGCTCGGAAAGTCGCGCCAAATCGGCGCGATCTCCCTTCTTGAGTTCAAGTTCGATTTCGCTAATTTGCTCTTCCCGCGCATCAGTTTTGATGTAGCCACGGTCGAAAGCGATTTTGATGTTGCTGCTCCCGAAATATACCGGAACGGTAATGCGTCGAACATGGGTCTCAAATACCGGTCGCAATGACTTTTTGAGTTTCGGGGTGAGCAAGGGCGCAAAAGGTGTATCCTTGGCAAGTTTGAGGTCCGGCTCGTCACCTGCAATCTCCACTTCCCACTCATCGCGACCCAAGACGCCATTGGAACAATTCTTGATCGACTTGATGGTTTGCAGGCGCTTATGATCTCCATTGCGAATGCGAAGTGTCAGCCCATTGTTTCGAAGCTTGAACTTGGAAGTATCAAAATAAACTGAGATTATATTTTTTCGACTGACTGGACCGTTCGTTAGGTTCTTTAGCCACAGCAAACGTCTTGCGTCGCGCAAATCGCGCGGCGATACGGCGAGCTTGAGTTCAACTTCAATTGCCATTGTGCAAACATGCGCTCATGTTGAAGTAAGATTCCTGCGTCTGGGTGTCTCTCCCGGCGACTGCAATGGTTTTAACCGGCTGAAATATCGATAGTTCCAAATGTCATGGGCGCTAAAAACGAGCATATGCCCTCTTGTCAAACACCCGTTTGCGGTAAGCGGCATACGGTATCATGATGGTAACGTGACAAAAATTTCGACCGCCGCGGGTGGGCTTGGACCCATGGTCGTACAGGAAGGAACTTTGGCCCGGACTTCGATTGCCATCAACACGACCCCCATTCCGCCGTGATGCCGAATATTCAGCGGGAGGCCGTCGACCGCGTTGACGAGGCGCTATGGCAGGCCCTACAGAAACGCCGGACGCAAAGTTGCCCAACGTACCCACAATCCACACGGGTCAAACCACGAAAACAATGATTGAGGCGGGTTGGAAGGGTTGTTTAGAAAGTGGAAGATAGGAGCTGGCCTCCGCAAATTGGCCAAAGGTAGTAAATCGGTCGCAATCACGGATTTTTACAGACTGTTACCATTTAAATTACTGAATTATTTCAATGAGTTGGAAGGGTGGCCGAGTGGTTGAAGGCACCGGTCTTGAAAACCGGCAGGGGGTTCACGCTCCCTCGTGGGTTCGAATCCCACCCCTTCCACCATGATTGTAGGCAATCTTAAAAAATGAACACGACGATTACAGCGATCCAACTCCACATTGCAATTGTAATCGAAAGAGCGATAAACGCCAACTTGACCCATTCCCACACCGACATCCGCATCTGTTACCCTCACCAAAAGCCAAGCTGTGAGGGATTATTGTGCAGTGCACAATAGGCGAAGCGCATGGAAGGTCTGCAAATTACTTACCCGACGCAACCATTTATTCTGGCAGCCGGTGCGCACTGGAAACGGGGAGCTTGTTGTCCGAGGTGTCCACTCTGCAATATCGCTGAACCAGGGCACCCTCGCTCCCGGATATACGCGCCGAAGATAGAATTTCGCTCTTAGAATTAATGGCTTGAGAGGTTCCGCTCCTCTCGTTAATTCGAATTATTAAACTGCCTAAGCCTTGCACGACTGACCGGCGCAGGGGTAGTGGTGCCAATGATGTGCTTGGCAAGCTGATTGGGGTCGCAGGGGCGTTTGGGATGCTTCTCGGCCATGTTCTACGAGTACCAAACCCAGAGCATTACTGCGCCGGTGAGGCTCATTATGAGTCCGCTTAGCACATAGATCGTTCGATCCGCCATGGTTCCAGTGTGGGGCCTAATCGGTAAAAAATTTACCCCCGGTCAAGTGCATAAAACGCCTTTGTGCGGGCTTCGCTGAGAACGGCAAATCCGCCGCTTCAAGCGGCCGCCGTAGCCCTCGACCATCTTGGATAGCTCGGCTGCCTCTGACGGCGGCGTCACCCGACCAATTGCCGTGCCGTGCGGATCAGGGCTAACCCGCCCTACGGCTATTTAACATGCAGCATCCGTTCCCAGCCCATTCCGAAAAAAAACTTTGGTGAATCAGGAACGCGACTGGTGGAACAGCTTGTGTAATCCCCCAATCCCTCGGAAACGGATACGTCGGAGATGAAATTCCACGGGATGTCCGGCAAAGCTGATCGATCTAGAACTGGACCTCGGCATTGAATGCCTCACGGACCCTCAATCGCAATAGCGCAAGATTATTGTATTCAATTCCGGCCATCGCGGATTATTGGTAATATTCAGGTCACCCGAGGATCTCATGACTAACGGCAGCTACTCCCCCGGCCTGAATTTGGCGCACAAACGGGCGGCAGTTGGAGCCCTTCTGGCGATTCTGTGGGGCGAGCTACCCGCGGCCGCCGCCGAATTCGAGATCATCTCCGATCAGAAGTCGACAGTAACCGGCTCGCAACTGTGCCTCGCGGTGGACCGGAGCAAACCGCTGACTGCGGCGAAGAACGTTACCGTCAACCCGCCGGCAGGCGGCAAGCCGTTTGCCGTTTCCGGGACGTTCTATCGGGCTGTCTCCATTGCGTGCAATGCCGCCAATCCTGATTTGCCCTCGAAGTGGACCTTCACCGACACGAGGGAGCTGCGCATCGCTGTCAACGGTTTGCCCATGTGCCTGTCGGCCCGATTCATGACCAGTTTCACACCGCTCCTCGATCCCTTTCTGAATGCCTTCGAAGCCAACGAACAGGGGTCATCGTTTTCCTACCTCACACGCGATCTCAAGCGCGATGGCCAGATCAATGTCGCGCGTTTGCGCGCCATCCCGATCTCGTCGTCAGTACCTGCGGACGGGCCGAGGCGACCGATTTCTGGGTATACGACCACATCAATGGCATGATCTCCGGTCCCGCAGGCTGGGACGACCAGCGTCCCCGGCAACGACAGTGCGTCACCATGCATGGCGACTGGAGCTTTCGCCCGCCGAAGCATGATGCCGGCATGCCGGTGAGTGCGGCAGACTGCCCGGAACTGCGGTCATTCAAGCGGGATGGGGCTGCGCATCAGCGTTGGCGCATCAGCACAGGGACCGACGCCCTGCCGACCTATGTCGAGCCCCAAGACTACTTCAGCGGCGCCAACGGACTTCCCATTACGGGTCCGATGGGACGCTGCCTGACAGCCGATTTCCCACAAAGGATCGCCGTCACGTCGGATTGCGATGGACGCGTCGAGCAGAACTGGAGGGTGAATGGCGAACTCATTCAGCTCGGACCTCAGGGTGATTGCCTGGCGCGCGACGAAGGCGGTGGTGCGGTCAGGCTGACCACCTGCACGAATGCCGCCAACCAGAAATGGTCCTACGTGGTGCTCGACCCGATACCAAATCCGCGATGGCTCAATGCGGCAGTGTATGGACAAATCCGTCCAAGCGATGCTTCCGGTCAGTGTCTGATTGTCGCCAATGACCCGTTCACCGACCCGGTCCGGCAGCGCAATCCGGTGAAAGTCGCAGCCTGTTCGGCCGTGCTTCCGCGCCAGACCAGCTGGTTCCGACCGACGAGCGTTCGCACAATCCGGATCGCTTTGTTGAGGTTCAGCGACGACGATGGCGGAAAGCCGGCGCTGGGTAATCTGTCGGACGCCGAAGCCAAGCGGATCATGGAGGGCGTCGCTTTTCGTCTCAGCGAGCATTACCGCACAATGGGAGTGCGTTTCGTCTTCCTGCCGGAGCACGATTATATGCGCGTCAACGACACGGTCGCGAACCAGAAAACGAGATCGGTCGAGGGCGCGATCCAAATCACAAAGGTTGCGGCCGGCGCCTTGTACGGCAAGGCAACGCTCGTCGTCACCGCCGGGATGGGGGGCGGAGGCTTCTCGGGAGCGGACCCTGCCGAATTCGAGCCCAGCAGACTGATACATTGGATCAATCGAACCCCAATCAACGGTAACTACCCGGGCTTGCCGAAGGACAGAGCAGGACTTCCCGGTGTCGCGTACTACGTGGCGGAAACCGGCATCAATGCCAGTTCGGCCGGTGCGCCACACCATGCCCACGAGTTCGGCCACTACTTCGGGCTGGCGCACGTGTTCGGACCTGATGAATTCGCCGATACGCCTGATGACACAATCGATGGCAATGTGTGGCTCAGGCTCGGCACCATCACCTGCGGAAATCCGAGAACCTCCATTGCCAACGGCAAGCCGATTACGCCCGACCGCCTCAACAACGAAGGTTATTGGGGTTGCTTGCTTGGCCGTACAAACAATTCATTCTCGCCCTTGCAACTCGGAAAGGCGACCTGGGTATTGAACAATCAGCTAAACCGTTACCCGCTCGTCGCTTGTCAGCCGACCGATGGTTACGACGCCAACAAGGTTGAATGCGAGAATGCGGAGAGTCTTGCGCTCCGTCAGCAGTCCGCGGCCTATCTCAAAGACAAGATCGGGATCGTGGTGGCGTGCCAGCTGGGCGGCACCTACGCGCGTGCCATCGCGGCGGCGCTGGAGCATCCAGCTGTGCTTCACCTGCTGCAGAAGACGCCTGCCGGCCAGTCATTCATCAGCAAGCTTGCCGGCGGCCGCCCGGCGGCGGCAACTTTTGGTGCAGTCAGTGATGCCCTTAGGGCCTGTCAGAATCTTCCCCTCACCATGGCGCTTATGACGCGCATGGGTGAGTTCCGTGAACTTGCCAATCAGCGCCACCCGTCGCTCGCAAAGAACGGATTTGCCGTCAAGGGTGCTCCGCTGGCTGTTGCCGACCAGCAGGCGGTGACCGCTCTGTCGGCACAGGTGCTGACTCCGGCCTTCATCGCCAACGTCCCGTCGA
>DATGVJ010000303.1:0-18365 GCA_035300505.1 Xanthobacteraceae bacterium | reverse complement strand
AAGGATGCGATGAGCTGTTCGCTTAGCTGTTTGCCGGAAAATGGCGTCATGTTCTCGCGCAGCTTTTCCGCCAGGTCGTCATCCGAATAGGGATTCTTTGGATGGCCGGGGAACGGCGCGGCGTCGCTGTGTACGAGCTTGCCATCATGCGTCTCGATCTCGACGCGCGACAGGTAGCCCGCCTGCGCGCGCTTGAGCTTGCCGCCGGCGAGCGTGCCGAGTTCCGGTGCGCTTTGCACCACGATCTTATCTTGGAGGAACCGTTGGCGCGCCGGATCGAGAACGCGGGCGGGATCGAAGCTATCCGTGCGCACATAGCCATCCAGCACCGCGGCAGCGACGATGTAGGGGAGAGAATGGTCGGCTGTCTCGCGCGAGATCGGGTGCCACGGGTCCTTGCGGATTTTGACGAGGTGGTCGTAGGCGCCTTCCTCGGCGAACACACGTACCTGTTTGATACTCGCAACGTCGCCGGCGTTCTGGCGCGCCTGCAATGCCGCCTGGATCGCGCTCTGCGCCAGCGACCCGACCGGCCAACGCTTGAAATAGGTGTCGCACACGCGCGCTAGCGGACGCTTGGGATCGAGCCGTGCACTTAGCACGGCGACCGCGTCATCATTCCGGTTCGCGAGCTTCGCGATGAATCCGAATTTTCCGACAAAGGGCCGCACCGCGCCTTCGACGCCGACCGAGGCGAGCAGGCACGCCTGCAGCGAATTGCGCACGGCGTCACCGCCGTTGAAGCGCTTCCACATCGTGAGGTCGCCGCGCGCATTGAGTTCGCCCGACTCGATCTCGTCGCTGGCGAAATGCGGGATCACCGTCATCGCCAGCGCCTCGCGCGTCTGGCCGGCGGCGAGATCGAGAACACGCGCGATCGCGCAAGTCGCGCCGATGGCCGTCAGGTTGGTATAGTCCCAGCCGCCCGGAGCGGTTGAAAACGCATCGTAAGCGGCACCGACGACTTCGTAACCGACGGCCAGCGCGGTGAGCAGTTTTTCGCCCGGCACGTTTGCCCATTCGGCGGCGGCGACAACAGCACTCACCATGTCGCTGGCGTGCCCGGAATTGCGTTCGCCGACAAAGAAATCGTTGTAGTCGTAGCAGCGCAGCAGCACGCCGTTGACCAGCGCGGCAATCTCCGGCGTCGTGCGCCTGGTCGCGCCCCAGACGGCGCAACCGCCGTCGTCGAAAACGAAGCGTGCGGCATGCCGGCGCGCCGCAAGCGCTGCCGGATGCGCGAGCGCACCCATGGCGACCGCAATCGAATCGATCAGGACCGCTTTGGCGGCGCGCTTGGTTCGTCCGTCGAGATCGCCCGGCACGCTGGTCGTGTAGCGTGCGATCAACGCCGCAACTTCATCGGGGCACTCGGGTGCTTGCTTGTCGGGCATCGGATCGTCTCAAACAGCCACGTGCAGTTCGCCCTTGCGAACCTTCACGGCGTCGAGCGCCGTATCCTTGAACTTGCCGTCGACTGGCAGCACGAAAGAGGCCGAGCGTACGCTCTGCGCCTCCTCGTCGAGACCCGGTGCGTGCTGGCCCGCGGCGACGGCTTGGGCTGCTTTGCGCAGGCGCAGGCGCGCCATGATGATCGCATTGTCGGTCGCGACGAGATTTTCCTTGGAACGGTCGGCGATGGGGCCCATGCTTTCCTGCACCGAGGCATCCTGCATCGCGAGGCCGCGTACCCCGTTGTAATACTTGCCGGTCTCCTGCGCGACGCGATCCATGAGATAGCCGTTGCCGCGGTTGGCCACCGGCCGGAACGTGCCGGGAATGAGTTCGGCATGGACGCCGGCGCCTTTACGCATCAGCTCGACTTCTTCGGTGGACAGGTCGCGCACGGGATGGAACGTCATGGTCCAGGCCATGCAGTTGTAATCGTCCATGGGGACCCAGGCGTGGCCGTTCGCAGCGTTACCCTTATAGGGCGGGATCAGCGTGTACCAGGGCATCAGCCATTGCGTGATACGCCAGTAGTGAAAGCCGGGATCGGCTTCACGGCGCGCGCCGATGAGCAGGCCGCCGGGCGATTCGTGGATGTCGAAAACAACATTGCTGCTGCGGCGCGCGTATTTTGCGCCCGCGGTGTTGCGGTGCAGCGGGTCGGAGCCGAGGTCGCCACGGTGCAGGAAGGAGATGTGGCTCGAATCGATGCCTCCTTCCATGGCCTGCAGGTAATTGCTCTCCTGCCAACGCTTGGTCAGAAAACGCTGCGATGGCTTGAGATGCACCCACTCGTACGAAGGCAGCGGCGGCTGATCGGCCGCAGGCCCCATGTAGGCCCAGATGACATCGCCCAGTTCGGCACAAGGGTAGGCCTTGAGTTTGATCTTCTGGCAGAAACCGCTGGCGGCCGGCTCCGAGGGCACGTCCACGCATTGCCCGGTCACGTCATATTTCCAGCCATGGTAGGGGCAGCGAATACCGTTCTCCTCGTTGCGGCCGAACCACAGCGACACGCCGCGATGAGCGCAGAATTCATCCATGAGGCCGAGCCGCCCTTGCGTGTCGCGAATGGCGATCAGCCGCTCGCCGAGCAACTGAACCTGGACCGGCGGGCAGTTCGGCCGCGGCAATTCCTCCGACATCAGCGCTGGAATCCAATGGCGGCGAAACAGCTCGCCCATCGGCGTGCCTGGACCGGTCCGGCACAGATATTCGTTCTGTTCATGGGTGATCATGTCGGCTCTCCCAACCTCGTCGTTCGACGACTACTTTACCGATTTCCGTGCGGAAACAGTCTGCGCAGGAGTGCGTGCGTGTCAACTCATCGGAACGGCCATCCAGTTATGCAAATGCGACAATGTCTGGTATGCGCCCGCAACGGAGAGCGTCATGGAGCTTCTTACCAAAGCGACACCGATCCCCGGCGGCCGCATCGCCGGGTACCGAAATTCGTTGCCTCGCCGCATTCTCCTGCTCGGGCTCGGCGAGCGGGGCACACGGATCGCCTGCGAGGTTGCAACGCATAGGCTACCCAACGTTGAGGTCGTGACCAACGCCCGACCGGTTGGCTGGGACGATATCGCCAAAGAACGGACGGGCGAAAGTACCAATATGGTCGTCATCGTTTGCGGCGAGGGCGACGAGCACCTGTTCAGCCCCTCGCAGGGCAGACCTGACATGCCGGTAACCTTTGTGGTGCTCAAAGAGATCGACCAAGGCTCTGTGACGCAAGTCTCGGCGACCGATGATCTGCGCGTCGCGCAGATGCGGGGACTGTCCGATCTGTTCGTTACGACCTCGGACAGCGACTACGTCGCCGACCTCATTGAGAATCTGGCAAGCTGAGTGGGGCGACATCATGTTACATAGCCTGCGCGTATCGAGTTCATATTTACACGGCATTTCAATTTCGACGTTCCGGAGTTCAATAAGACGACCAGTCCCGCCGGGACCCAAGTCGCAGATCGTCTGTGACAACGATTCATGGGAGAAACGTCATGCGCTCTATCATTCTTGCCGCCACCGCTATCGTCGCTTTCGGCTTCGCGGTTCCCGCCAACGCTGCCCGAATGAACAGCAAGACCATCCATCAGCACATGGAACAAATGAAAACCCAGGATCCGGCCGGCTTCAACGCCTGCCAAACGCTGGCGTCATCGCGCGGATACCGGATCGGCCAGGCGGTCGATTACGAGAACAAAGCCCTCATGGATTTCATCTCCGGCTGCCTCATGGGCCGCCAGCGCTGATCGAATTGGTGCTCCCGATGCGGGTGTGCCTCGTGCGCGCCGATTGAAGGATTGTAACCCGGATGAAGTGCGATCACGCGCGGCTACGCGCGTGATCAAGCGCAATCCGGGCATCAATCCCCAAGCTTCAGGTGGCTGTTTTCTTGAAACACTTTTGACCACCGCATCGTTTCGCTGCGCACGAAGGCATCGAATTCTGCCGGCGTTGCACTGATCGGGGAAATTCCAGCTTTTTCGAGCCGATCGTTGATCGTGGGGTCCGCATAGAGGCTCACGATCTTGCGGTGGATCTTGTCGACAATGGCAGGCGGTGTGCCGGCCGGTGCCGCAAGCCCGATCCAGGTCGAGCTTTCATCCAGTCCCGGAAGTCCGGCTGCCACGCTCAGCGCCGGAAGTTCGGGAAACTGCGGCAGTGGCCGGTCGCTGTATTTGGCGAGTGCCCGATAATGGCCTCCCTGGATCAGCGGCAGGCTGGTGCCGATCGAATCAAGAGCGAAGTCCACGGTGCCGGCCAGCACCGCCTGGCCGATCTCGGCGCTACCCTTGAACGGAATGAGCTGCACGTCGATGCCCGCCGACTTGGTGAAGAGTATAGCGCCAAGGCGCGACGTGATCGTGCCGGCGCCGACATTGAGTTTGCCAGGATTGGCCTTGGCCTTGCCGACCAGTTCACCGATGGTCTTGGGGCCGTCACTGGCGCGAGTCACGATGAGCGACATGTTCTTTGTGAGCAACGTGATCAGCGCAAAATCCTTGAGCGGATCGTATGGCAGGTTGGGCATGACGAAAGGATTCATCACCAATGTCGTGTCCATCGGCACGAACAGCGTGTAGCCATCAGGAGTGGAACGCGCGACCGCCTGTGCGGCGGGTGCCGTATTGCCGCCGGCGCGATTCTCGATCACGACCGGTTGGGTCCAGTCTTCGCTCAACTTCTGGCCGACGAAGCGCGCGATCAGGTCGGCGGGCCCGCCGGGTGGAAACGGCACCACGATGCGTATCGCGCGGTTCGGGTAGGTCTTGGCGTCATGGTCCACCAACGTTTGGGCCGCAATCGGCGACGCGCCAGCCACCCATGCCGCCACCATCAAGCCTATCGCAATGATGCGGATGAGAGATGTTCGGCCACCGCGAATGGTCATCGCCCAGTCCGCATCCGTGCCAGCAGTTCTGGTGTCGGCCAGGAATCGGCCGGCAGGGCATATTTTATCTGCACGGCGCGCACGGCAGTGCGGCTCTTCAATCCCAAAACGCCGTCGGCGCGGCCGACGTCGTGGCCCATACGGGTGAGCATCTGCTGCAATTCGCGGTTCTCGTCGATCGTGAGCTTCGGGATGTTGGCTCCAGCGCCCTTGTTCATGGGTGGCGCGCCTTCTAGGCGCGTTGCGTAATGGGCGGCGGTCAAAGAATAATTGAGCGACTCGTTCCAGCCCACATAGGCCAGGAAATTATCAAAGGTGAGGAAGGCCGGCCCCAAGCGACCCATTGGCAGCACGAGAGAAGCCTTCAGGTTTTCCGTCTGCAGGGGCTGGCCGTTCGCCCGGGTCACGCCCCAGGCAGCCCATTGCGAAAGGGGGTGCTTGATGTTGCGATCGGCCTCTTGCCAGTTGAGGTTCTGCGGCACCTTGACTTCCCGCAGCCAGGGTTCCCCACGGCGCCAGCCGAGGTGCACAAGGTATTTGCCGGTCGAGCCGATGACGTCAGGTACGCTCTTGATCAGGTTGCGGCGCCCGTCGCCATCGTAATCGATGGCATGTGCCATATATTCGGACGGCATGAACTGGGTGTGCCCGAGTTCCCCGGCCCAGGAGCCGATCATCTCGTCGGCGCGCAGGTCGCCGCGTTCGATCAGTCGCAGTGCATCGAACAGGTGGCCACGGAACCGGTCCGGGCGGCGGCAGTCGAAGGCGAGCGTCGCGAGCGATTTGATCGATTGATCCTTGCCCTGGCCGACGCCGAAATCGCTTTCCAGGCCCCAGAAGGCGGTGATCACCGCGGCCGGGACCCCGAATTCCTTTTCCTCGCGGGCAAACAGAGCCTGATTCTGCTTGATCTTCGCGATGCCGCCAGGGATGCGGCCGCCGGCGAGCATCTTGTCGGAGATTTCCAAGAAGGTCTGGGCAAAGAAACGCTGGCTGCGATCGATGTTGAGAATGCGCTGGTCGAAAACCAGATAGGGCGAGGCGGCGTTGATGGTGGCTTGCGAAATGCCCTGGGACAGCGCCTCGCGCTTGAATGCGGCGAGCCAGCTGTCGAAATTGCCAGTATTGCGGCAGTTTTCCTGTGTCCAGGCTGCGGGCATCCCGCTCAATAGGAATGCCACGGCGCTGCATGCCAATCCTAATCGTCGAATGTCGGAAGGTCGCATCGTTTGTGTCCGTTTGTTGACGAGGCTATTGTTTGCTCAAGGGTATCCCTCGGCAAGCGACATCTTGCCACCTGTCGCACCTTGGGCTCCATATATGTCGACATAGAATCGAATTGAGCAGAGTGGCCCAGAACCTTGGCCGGAAAATTACACCCGTTCACTCCTTGCTGGCCTTTGCCCATCTCGCCTATCTTAGTGGTAGGTGCATGACAGGTGTCGAGGTAGGGACAACGCCTTTTCGACGATATGATGACGCTGCGCCGCTGGACTGGCGCAAGGGCTATGAGCATCTGGGCTATGGGGAAATGATGATGCGCAAGACGAATTGGGTGGCGTTGCTGATGTCATTGATAATTGGGGCATTCCTGGCGGGCAGTGCCGCGAAGGCGCAGCCACCGACCCCAACACCGCCGCCGGACTACGGGGCGCCCATCAATAATGAACAGGCCAAGGAGGCGGCCGCGGCAGCGATCACTGAAGCCAGAAAGAATGGCTGGCGCATGGCGATCGCCGTGGTCGATCCGGGAGGCTACCTCGTCTATTTCGAGAAAATCGACGGCACTCAAAACGCGTCGGTTGCGTTGGCGCAGGCCAAAGCCCGCACGTCGGCACTCTATCGCCGTCCGAGCAAGGTGTTTTCGGATCAGTTCTCGGCCGGCAATACGGGCTTCATGAGCTTTCCCAATGATGCCCGTCCGATAGCCTCGGAGGGCGGGATTCCGATCGTTGTGAACGGCAGGTTGATTGGCGCCATTGGGGCGAGCGGCGGTACCGGCCAACAGGACAGTATCGCGGCGATGGCCGGCGCCAGCGCCGTCAGATAGTTAGCCGTGGAAAGGACACAAAATCGTCCCCAGATAATTTCAGGCGGAAAGCCCCGCGGCTGGGAAACCCGGGGGCTATCCAAAACGTAATAAGAATGGAGGTCGGCGGCCGAGGTCGTTGCTTTCTGACGTCTGGTAAAACCGTACGCGTAGGGTGAGGCATGCCGCCGACGACAGCATTTTCGAGTGTCCCCCAGATTCACGGGGGCAACGTTGCGGCCATGCGCAGTCCCGGGTCTTCGGCCGGAAACGATCCGAGGGCAACGTGGACGCAGGCCTTTCACTCGCTCCGCGGCGAGACGGAACGTCGCGCCGCGCCGTTGAATGCGGAAGACCAGGTTGTTCAGTCGATGCCCGATGCCAGCCCGACGAAGTGGCATCGCGCCCACACGACCTGGTTTTTTGAACAGTTTCTGCTGGTGCCGCATTTGCCGGGCTATCAGGTCTTCGATCCGCAATTCGCGTATCTGTTCAACTCCTACTACGTGGCGGCTGGCCCGCGGCATGCGCGCCCGCAGCGTGGCATGCTCACGCGGCCCGATGTGGCGCAGGTGGGGGCCTATCGGACACACGTCGATAAAGCGGTCGAACGGCTGTTGGCCGCGACAGACGAAGTGCGCCTCGGGCAAGTATTGCGCATTCTCGAAATCGGCATGCACCACGAGCAGCAGCATCAGGAGCTTCTACTCACCGATATTCTTCACGTCTTTGCGCAGAATCCGATCGCACCGACCTATGATGCGACTTGGCACGCGGCGAATTCGCGAGCACCAAGTTTAGCCCTGTCGAAGCGTGGATTTGTCATGCTGCCGGCCGGCCTCCATCAAATCGGCCATGACGGCGACGGCTTTTGCTTCGACAATGAAGGCCCAAGGCACGATGAATATGTGCAGCCCGTAAGGATAGCGCGTTCGCTCGTGACCAATGCGCAATGGCTCGATTTCATGGCCGACGGCGGCTATGCGACGTCTTCGCTCTGGCTGTCGGATGGCTGGGCAACACGTGAGGCTCAAAATTGGGACGCTCCAGGCTATTGGCGCAAGCTTGATGGCGCATGGTGTTCGCTGACGCTCGCCGGTCAGCAGCCGATCGAGCTTCATGCGCCTGTCATGCACGTTAGTTATTACGAGGCCGACGCCTTTGCGCGCTGGGCCGGCAAGGACTTGCCGACAGAATCCGAGTGGGAAGTGGCCGCGCGTTCCAACTTGATCGACGACGCTTTCGGCGTCGTATGGCAATGGACGCGTAGCGCCTACCTGCCTTACCCGGGCTATCGGGCAGCGGCCGGTGCGCTCGGTGAATATAACGGAAAATTCATGATCAACCAGATGGTGCTGCGCGGCAGTTCGCAAGCAACGCCGCAAGGCCATGCGCGTGTGACCTATCGCAACTTCTTCTGTCCGCCGGCGCGCTGGCAGTTCAGCGGCCTGCGGCTGTCTGATTGCGTCAATTGATGGATCCGTTATCGACAAGAGCGCTGGTGAAAAACTTGGAGGTGACCATGACCGCCCACGCCCGTATTGCCCGCCGCCAGACGGTGACGCATGAACCAATCGTCCATGAATCGCAGTTTGCGCGCGACGCCATCGCGGGATTGACGGCGCAGCCCAAGCGCATGTCGCCGAAATATTTCTACGACGAAGTCGGTTCACAACTGTTTGAAGAGATCACCGAACTTCCCGAATATTATCCAACGCGTTGTGAGCTTGCTATCCTGCGCACGCACGGGGCTGAAATCGCACGGATGCTGCCCGAGGGATCTGCGCTCATCGAGTTTGGAAGCGGTTCGACCCGCAAGGTGCGCCTCTTGCTTGATGTTGCGTCGACCATCGCAGCCTATGTGCCGGTCGATATATCAGCGCAAATGCTGGTGCAGGAGGCCGCGCTCTTGCAAAGTGATTTTCCGGGCCTGGCAGTGTTTCCAGTTGCTGCGGATATTACCGGGCCGGTTCGCTTGCCAAACGGCATTGCCGATATGGCGCGCGCCGGATTCTTTCCAGGTTCGACAATCGGCAATTTCGAGCCGCATCAGGCAAGGTCGTTCCTGCAAAATGCTGCCAGAATTCTCGGCCCGGGCTCGACTCTGGTCGTTGGCGTCGATCTTGCCAAGGACGCCCATATTCTCAATGCCGCCTACGATGATGCGGCCGGCGTGACTGCGAAGTTCAATCTCAACCTGCTCACGCGCATGAACCGCGAACTCGGCGCTAATTTCGTTCTCGACGCATTTCGTCATCAGGCATTTTACAACGAAGAGCGCTCACGCGTCGAAATGCATCTGGTCAGCCGCAAGCGCCAGAAGGTCAAGCTCTGCGGTCGCGTAGTCGAATTCGGCGAAGCCGAAACCATCCATACCGAATGCAGCTACAAATACACCGTGGAGTCTTTCGGCAAACTGGCGCGCAGTGCCGGTTGGACGCCAACTACCCTGTGGACCGACCCACAGGGGTATTTTTTGGTGCAGGCGTTGGTTTGTGGCTAATTGCCAGATAAGCCTAAGCTCTTCGCCAAAAACTGCGCCGCCTCCTTGGGTGACTTCTTGTCGATGTCCCGATCGACCATCAGGTTGGCTTCGCGCATGCGTTCGACCGAAATTTTTCCGATCAGCGGTACGAGTGCGCCTGCAAGCCGTGTGTCCTTGGCCCGTTTCGGCGAGATCAACACGAGAGCATCGTAGGACGGGATCGCGCTTTTAGGGTCGGCCAGCACAACCAGGTCTTGCGCCGCGATCCGGCCATCGCTGGAAAATGCCGTGATCACGTCGACGCTGCCGTCTTCGATGGCGCGGTACATGAACGTCGGGCTAAACGATCGCTGGATAGCGAATTCAAGCCCGTAGGCCTGCCGCAGCGCAGCCCATTCCGGACGGCTTAGGAATTCGAGATCGGTGCCGAATGTGAGACGCGACGCGTGTCTGGCCAAGTCCTCGATCGTATTGATGCCGAGTTCGCGGGCGCGCCCGCGCCGCATCGCCAGCGCATAGGCATTTTCAAATCCCAGCGAGCCGAGCACGACGACGCCATGGCGTTCCGCCAGATGGCGCGTGATCTCCTCGATCATCGTGCCACGCGGCGGAACGTCGCGGCGATCCATGACGTTGGTCCACAGTGTCCCGGAATAGTCGACATAGACGTCGATGTCGCTATTGGCCAGCGCCCGAAACGCGATCGCGGAGCCGAGGCCTTCCTGCCGCTGGGTCGTGGCCCCCTGGGCCTCAAGCTGTTGCGTCATGAGTTCCGCGAGGATGAATTGTTCGCTGAAATTCTTGGCGCCGATCCGATAGCTCGGCGTGCCGCCGGAAAGCGGCACCAGCGCCAGACCCGTGCCCAAAGCCAGCACGGCGAAACCAAGGGCGATGCGCTTGTGGCTGCGGTGAATTGCCCCCGCCTCTATGAGGCCGAGCAACTGGTCGACCAGGAGCGCGAGCGCTGCCGCGGCCGCACAGCCGAATAAAACGAAAACCCAGTTCTCGGTCTGCAGGCCGGAAAAGATATAATTCCCCAGACTTGTCTGGCCCACCGATGTCGAGAGCGTTGCGGCGCCGATCGTCCAGACTGCGGCGGTGCGAATTCCCGCCATGGCGACGGGCGCGGCAAGCGGGACTTCGACGCGCCACAGACGCTGGCGCGGAGTCATGCCGACCGCATCGGCGGCCTCGATGATGGCGGGGTTGATGCCGGCCAATCCAGCCAAGGCGTTGCGCAGGATCGGCAGCAACGCATAGAGCGTCAGCGCGAGCACCGTGGGCAGAAATCCGAGTGCCGGAAGCGAAAAGCCAAACATGCTGTTCGTCAATACAGAAATACCGAGCAGCAGCGGATAAAACAGCGCGAGCAGTGCCAAACCCGGAATGGTCTGGACGACGCTCGCCATCGTAAGTGCAATTGCGCGCAGGCGAGGCGCGCGCGCCGCAAAAACCGCCAAGGGCAGGGCGGTGAAAATACCGAACGCAAGCGCGGTGGCGCACAACAGCACGTGCCGGGACAAATAATCCGGCAGGACTTCCAGTGCGTTTGCGATCCGCTCATTCATGGGAGCGGCCAGTTGCTTCTGTGTCGCGCGTCATGATCGCGCTGATCCGCTCGGCACGTCGCTTTGGCATCGCCAGGAGTGCGGCAACTTCAGGCGGGGTGTCGGCTGCCGCGATGGATCCCATGAGAGATATCGGGGTGTCATTCGCTACGATGTGGCCGGCGCTCATGACGGTAATGCGGTCAGCCAGCAGAATGGCGTCCTGCATGTCATGTGTCACCATGACGGTGGTGAGCGCGAGCCGTTCGTGCAGCGCCCGATAGGCTGTCCCGATGGTGTCGCGGGTCAGGGGATCAAGCGCGCCAAAAGGCTCGTCCATGAGCACGATGCGGGGTCGCGCCGCAATCGCCCGGGCGACCGCCACGCGCTGCTGTTGTCCGCCCGAGAGCGCAGCCGGAATGCGCGTCGAATAGGATTGCGGCAATTCGACGAGGTCGAGCAGTTCCCGCGTGCGCGCCATGATATCCGGGGGCGACCAGCCGAGTAGCTGCGGGGTGATGCCGATATTTTCGGCGACGCTCATGTGCGGGAACAGGCCGATGCCCTGGAACACATAGCCGATGCTGCGGCGAAGCGTCGGCGCATCCAGCTTGGATACGGGCTTGCCATCGACATGCACACTGCCGCTGTCGGGCTCGACCAGGCGGTTGATGCATTTCATGAGGGTCGTCTTGCCGGCGCCCGATGCGCCGACCATGGCCAGGAAGGTGCCGGCCTCGACGTGGAGTGTGACATCCCGGAGCGCAAAGGTGCGGCCGCCATCGTGACTCTTGGCGACGTGTTCGATCGCGATCAATGGGGCGGGTCGATTCATGCAACATGATTTCGCATTAGGGCGGGCTTAAGGTGCGGCTCAAGAAACGTGGACGCGCTGATGTGCCCGCCCATCAACCAGCATGCGCGGAGGCGCGGGCGACCACAAGGGGGGCGACGACCCGAAGCCAATTCCGATCACAGCGGGCCGGTCGATCGCATCTTCAGTGCCCGATCGACCACCGGACACGAAGCTAACTTTTTGGTAAGCCCGCCTTTTGCATTGCGTCGAAGCAATGTTCACAGTCCTCGTCATATTTGAAGGTGATGGTTTTCCGCGCTGTTCGATCAATCGTGAAATCAGGATCAAGTTGCAGAACTTTTGCGGCCTCGGCCCGTGCGTCCCCAAATTGCTCCAAGCGCGCATAGGTCGCGGCGAGCCAAAGATGGACCGCCGCATAGTCTGGCGCACGTAAAGCACATTCTTTCAGCGGCGGCAGAGCCTGCGAAGATAATCAAGCAGATCGAACACCTGCGGTGTCAGGGACACGAGGTCCGCGACGCGGTGGAACTCCCGCCGGTCGGTATCGAGCATGCAGTCCTCGAAAAAATATCGCAAGGAATCTCCGCTGTGGCCGCGCCGAGTAGCCGGCCGTCATGTGAGCATCGAGTGCACCCTCGAGAATGAAGATGAAGGTAAGGAAAATGTAAGCCGCTTGTAAAGCGCGCGCAGCGGGATTGTGGCAGCGTCGATAAATCAATCGGGAGAGCTTTATGCGACAGAAGTACCTTTTCTTCTCTTTGATCAGTTTGCTTTCAATTCCGCTATTCGCCCTCGCGCAGGTGCCGGCGCCCAGTTCCGAAATCGCGCCGTCAGGAAGGCTGCGTGGCGCCGCTATAGGGATTACGTGTACTGGGTGGCGTGGGCGAGCCGATCGGCAGGTTCATCGCCGCGAAGCTCGGGGTACCCTTCGAATCCGTGGTTTATGCCAATCCTCAGGCTTACGAGCAGAGCTTCGGCAAAGGAGAATGGGATATTGCCATCGGACCGCGAGTCCTTGCGCCTGCGGACAAGGCTGATGTAACCGCGGACATATGGCTGATCGACCTTTTGTATCTTGCGGCAGAGGGGAAAAATTTCGCGAGCGCCAATCAAGTTGATCGCCTCGGGGTGAAAGTTGGCACCATTCAGAACAGTCCATCGGACCGCTTCTTGACACGGACGCTCAAAGCTGCCGAACTTGTGCGCTTGCCCTTGAGCCCAAACTTTCCCACGGACGCCATTGAATTGTTGCGCGGCGGCAAAGCAGACGTGTTTGGTGCCGATTCCGGACTGATCGATTCGATCGCTGGCGGCTACCCGGGCGCGAAGATCGTCGCAGGCGCCTTCAATACCGTTCGCGCAGCGGTTGCGCTTCCGAAGGGACGATCCTCCGCGGCTCAAACAAGAATTGCCGAGATTGTCATTGAAGCGAAACGATCAGGGGTCGTTCAAAAAGCAATTGATCAGGCCGCCCTTGGAAACGGCGTGCGCGTTGCGCTGGATTGATCGATTGGCCGTGTAGCTCTCCACCCGTGACGAGCACGGTGTGCGTCGCGGGATTTACGGGCAGTTGCTTCGGGGCAACTCGACGAGGTCGAGTAGCTTCCGGGTGCGCGTCAGGGTGTTTGTGGGCCTCCATTCAAGCAGTTGCGGCGTGATGCCGTAGCCCGGGTCGAACCTCGCTGCTCGATAGACCAATCCCAGGTTTCCGCAATAGCGCGTGATGTACGCGCTATTCGCTTCAACCCGGCCTAAGATTCCCTGCCCCGCCATTGGCCCCTTGAGCCGTGTAGACGCGCCCGTTCCCATCCAATATGAACCTGCCGGGGCATGCGTGCCACGCCCGTATCGGATCTGGAGATTTAATGCCATGAAAATAGTGGGTTTTGAGACAAACGAGGGCCTACGGCTCGGCGTGGTCGAGGGTGACAATGTCATCGATTTGCAGGCGGTCGACGCCAAGGTGCCGGCCAACCTGGCCGAGGTCCTGGCACACAGCAGCTTGAGCGCG
Source organism: Xanthobacteraceae bacterium (assembly GCA_035300505.1). Classification (GTDB taxonomy): domain Bacteria; phylum Pseudomonadota; class Alphaproteobacteria; order Rhizobiales; family Xanthobacteraceae; genus VAZQ01. The sequence continues at coordinate 4,633 of DATGVJ010000303.1, read as the reverse complement.
CTCGGCGACATCGCCAAGCGTGCACCGGCCTCTGCCCGCAAGCCGCTCAGCGGCCTCAAATTTGGACTGCCGGTGGCGCGCCCGCCCAAGACCATCTGCCTGGGGCTCAACTACCTTGAGCATATCAAGGAAGGCTTCAGTCGCGACAACGTGCCGAAATTCCCCACGATCTTTATGCGCTGCCAGACATCGCTTGTCCCACACAAGCAGCCGATCCTGCGCCCGAAGGTCACCGAGCAGCTCGATTATGAAGCCGAGATGGTGGTGGTGATCGGTAAACGCGTGAAGCATCTCACGATGGAAAACGCCTATTCGTGCATCGCCGGCTATTCGGTGTTCAACGAAGGCTCGGTGCGCGAGTATCAGCGCAAGACGTCGCAGTGGGACATGGGCAAGAATTTCGACCGCACTGGCGGCTTTGGCCCCTGGCTGGTCACCGCCGATGAAGTCCCCGCTGGCGGCAAGGGTTTGAAGATCCAGACCCGCCTCAATGGGCAGACCCTGCAATCGGATAACACTGACAACATGATGTTCCCGGTTGCCGAAATGCTGGTCTACATCACGCAGGGCATGACGCTGGAGCCCGGCGACGTCATCGTCACCGGCACGCCGTCCGGGGTCGGCTTTGCCCGCAAGCCCCCGATCTGGATGAAGCAAGGCGACACCTGCGAAATCGATATCGAAGGTGTCGGCATATTGATCAATCCGATTGCGGACGAGACGTGATGGTGAGATCAAGCGTGCCCGGACGGCGGGCACGCTTTTTTGCAATAAGTAAGAGGACGACATGGCTGAACAATTGAACATTGTTTCTTTTTGCGGCTCGCTGCGAAAAGGTTCCTACAATGCGGCGCTGATGCGCACGTTGCCCGCGCTGGCGCCCGCCGGCATGAGCTTTACGGCGGCGACGTCTTTTGCAAGCCTGCCGGTCTATAATTTCGACGACCAGCAAACGACTGGATATCCGGCGCTGGTGAATACGATCGCGGCCGAAATTCGTGGCGCTGACGCCATCACCGTCACGTCGCCTGAATACAATTGGACCATCCCGGGGGGATTTAAAAATCTGATCGACTGGCTGTCCCGCCTCAAGGAAGCGCCGCTCGAAGGCAAGGCGGTGGCGCTGCAGTCCTGTGCCGGCGGTCTCTTGGGCGGGGCGCGCATGCAGTATCACATGCGCCAATCGCTCGCTTCGATAGGGGCTCAGGTGTTCATCAAGCCGGAAGTGTTCGTCACCATGTCGGCGAAGAAATTCGACGAGAAGACCTTGGAGCTGACCGACCAGACCGCCCGCGACATGGTCAAGTCGCATCTTGAAGGATTTGAAAAATTCGTGCGGCGCTGGACGGGGAAGAAGTGACGAAGAGTCGTAGGATGGGTAGAGCAAATAAAAAGCGCGCCTTAAGCGCGCTTTTTAATGCGAAACCCATCATCCCCTCTCTCGCCAGACGTTGATGGGTTTCGCGATAACGCGTGAAGAACGCCATAGCGCGTCAAGACGCGCGTAAACGCGCTTACGTCGCTCTACCCATCCTACGACTCCCTACCTTGGATACCGCGGGAACGGAATGAATCCATCCCGGTTTGGCATTCGCACCTTGGCCAAAGACTGCGCGTCCATGGCGTCGCTTTCGCCGATGATCCCATTGAGATTGAGGATATAGGCCGACACCGCATAGATCTCGTCGCTGGTGAGCGACTTGGAATCCACGAATGGCATGGCACGACGGATGTAGTCGAACAATGTCGTGGCATAGGGCCAGTAGCTGCCAACGGTCTTGACCGGGGCTTGGCCGGCTGCCAGCGAACCTTTTCCGCCGACAAGGCGGTCGTTGGGTCCGCCCGCGCCCTTCTCGCCATGGCAGGCCTGGCACTTGGCCGCAAAGACGGTGGCGCCTTGCGCTGGTGTGCCGCTACCGGCAGGCAGGCCGACGCCGTCCGGCCCGATGCTGATGTCCCACGGCGCGAGATCGGCTGGCGAGATCGGCTGCCCAAACTGCGGGGCCTGTGCCAGGGCGGGTGCCGCGACGACGACAAGCGCGGCGCAGAGGGTGATCTGTTTAAGCATAGACATTGGATGCCTCACCCTTCTCGTTGATGCCCCAGCTCGCGATGGCGTTGAAGTGGTAGTTGCCGCGCAGGCCACGTTCGGCGATGAACGCAGCCCGCGACGGCTGCACCATGCCGGTGTCGTCGGTGGCGCGGCTTTGCAGCGTTGCCGGTCCGCCGTTCCATTGCCAGGCTGCACGGAAGCGCACCGGCGCCTTCGGCAGGTTCGGGCCCGAAAGCGCGGCGAGCGCCCAGCTCTTGCCGCCATCGGTCGACACTTCGACCTGCCGGATGCCGCCGTTACCGGACCAGGCGAGGCCGGAGATTTCGTAGAAGCCCGGACCTTTCAACAACAACCCCGGTGATGGCCGGGTGATCATCGACTTGACTTCGAGTGGGAACGCGAATTGCCAGGCTTTTTCGTCCTTGAGCAGGATCGTGTATTTGGAGGTTTCGTCCTTGGTCATGGTGGGCTCGGCCGTGAGCTTGAGCCGGCGCAGCCATTTCACGTTCATATTGCCTTCAAAGCCGGGCAGCAGCAGCCGCACCGGATAGCCGTTGGATGGGCGCACGCGCTCGCCGTTCTGGTAGAGGCAAATCATTGCGTCATCCATGGCCTTGGCGATCGGGAAGCTGCGGCTCATGCCGGAGGAATCCGCGCCCTCGGCCAGCAACCAGCGGGCCGCCGGCTCGACGCCCGCCTCATCGAGCAGGGTCGAAAGCTTCACGCCGGTCCATTCCGAGCAGGAGAGCAGGCCATGGATGGCCGCCACGTCCAGCCGCGGCGCGGCTTGCGGAGCATTGAGCGCGCCGCTGTTGCCGGCGCATTCCACAAAGGCAATGCGCGACGTCATCGGGTAGCGCGACAGCGCTTCGAGCGTGAAAACCAGCGGGCGCTTGACGAGGCCGTGGATGACAAGGCGATGTTGCTCGGGATCGATATCAGGGATCCCGGAATGGCTGCGTTCGAAGTGCAGTCCCGACGGCGTCATCATGCCTTCGAGGAGATGGTGCGGCGTGCGCGAAGAGCCGACGCCCGCCGTCAACGGGTTGTTGGGCGGAGTAACGGCCCGCACTACCTTGCTTTCGAAACTCGATGGCATGCCATAGGGCGCGAAATGCGGCCCCGGCTTTTTCATCCAGGGCGCAACCGGAAGCGGATCGGCGGCGGCGGCCGACAGGCCGGCGGTCGTTGCGCCCGCGAGCAGGGCGCCTTCAAGAAAGATCCGGCGGTTGAGCAATCCGTTGCCGGCGGCCGGTTCCAGCGATGGCAGATCGTTACGTTTGTCGTTCATGAGGTTTCCTCCCGTATTCCATGAAAACGGTAACCCCGATCTTATCGCGTAGGATGTCCCGAAATCCACCTTTTCGACCACGGGAAATGACGACTTTGGAATAAATTTCTTTCCAGATGCCTCGCCGTGGCATGTTCGAGCCAAATACGAAGCCCGTGGCGCAATACGCCATGCCGCAAGAAAGGGCGTCACGGCTATTGCGCCCTACAACAACACGGGAAAATTAGTTTCATTCTGTACTATCTCCTGGTTTTGCACTATTCTTGATCACCGATCCCGAACCCGAAGGACCTCGCCATGCCAGGCGCCACGACGGCCGAGCAACCTGCATCAAAAAACAACGGCGGTCCGGGTCCGACCCACAATATCGATGCGGTTCGCGAGGAGTTCTACGCGCGCATTTCCAAGCGCGACATGGCGCCGCTCTGGAAAGTGATGAGTTCTGTCGTCACCAAGGAGCCCAAGACACGTTGCGTGCCCCATGTCTGGCACTATGACGACGTGAAGGCGCTCGTGATGGAATCTGGCGGCATCATTTCCGCCGAAGAAGCGTTGCGCCGCGTGCTGATCCTGGAGAACCCCGCGCTGCGTGGCGAATCGAAAGCAACCAACACGCTCTTTGCCGGCATCCAGATGATCCTGCCTGGCGAGGTCGCGCCGGCGCATCGGCATGTATCTTCCGCCATTCGCTTCGTGCTCGACGGCGAAGGCGCCTATACGGCGGTCGAGGGCGAGAAGGCGTTCATGTCGCCCGGCGATTTCGTGATCACCGCCAATTGGGCGCCGCATGACCACGGCAATCCGTCGAAGAAGCCGATGCTCTGGCTCGACGTGCTCGATTTTCCGGCTGTCAATTTCTTCGAAGCGTCCTTCGCCGACTATTTCGACGACAAGGAAAAGATGCAGAACACCACGCGCCACGATGGCGATTCGCTTGCCTTCTATGGCTCGGGCGTGCTGCCCGACGGCGCGCCAGTCACCCTCAACCGCAGCCCGGTGATCAATTACACTTATGCCCGCACCCGGCCGATCCTCGATCGTTTGAACAAGGCTGGCGAGGTCGATCGTAGCCACGGTGCCCGTGTGCGCTACGCCAACCCGATCAATGGCGGCCCGGTGCTGCCCACCATGGGCGCCAACCTGGCGCTGTTTCCCAAGGGCTTTACGGGCGATCCCTACCGCGCGACCGACGGCACCATCCTGGTGTGCACGGAGGGCGGCGGCTCGACCAAGGTCGGCGACCAGGTGCTCGAATGGGGCGTCAACGATGTTTTCGTCGTGCCGCCGTG
>DATGVJ010000302.1:0-2051 GCA_035300505.1 Xanthobacteraceae bacterium | reverse complement strand
CTTCGAGTCCAGCGTGGAGGCGTGGGCATTCTATGATGAGCTCGAACGGCTATCGCCGAACAACGATACGCAACGTTCCCTGCAGTCTCGCGCTATTGCGGCTTTCACGGAAGGCGCGCAGATGCGACTGCAGTTGTTTACGCAGGCCGGCCGTTCAATTCCGACGCCTTTTCTGGTAATTATGGTATTTTGGCTGAGCGCGATCTTTGTGAGCGCCACCCTGTTTGCGCGGGCGAACACGGTCGTCACGATCTCGCTGTTTGTATGCGCGCTGTCGTTTGCCGGCGCAATCTTTCTGGTTTTAGAGCTGGATGATCCCTTCACGGGACTCATGGGGATTTCAAGCTCGATACTGCGGAGTGCACTTTTGCCGCTGAACTCGTAAGCTCTGGTGGTTGAGACATACACAACGAAAGGAGGCATTCGTTGGCTAGGAACCCGAAGCGTGGCGCAGCTGCGGCTGACTCGCGCCGATTGCCAGCGTGCCGCTTCCGCAACACCCAGCGCCAACGGCTCAGTAGCGCGTTCGACCATGCCGAAGGATTACGGACAACATGGTCTACGGGCCGTACGTCAATGTCAGTTCATGGCACTTTTCGGACATGGCCTGATGTCCGACTTGAGTCCGCTTCTCTAATCGGCCGTTCGAGGTCAAGCACTTTCAGACTATCCACCACTGCAGTGTCGATGTCGCTCGCGGGCTCGTGCTTCTCTACGGAATCGGCACCAGGGCCCTTCCATCATGGGATTCGAGGACGAGGCGGAACAATCTTTTGGGCGGCCTTGCCGTCAGAAGAACGGCAGGACCAAGCGGACTCACGAACTCACCTCATCCATCGTCCCGCGAGGGACATCTTTCCACTGCTGGGTGGAACTCTGGTTTTCTCCTATCGGGTTTGATCCTGAACGGTTTTCATGCTGCTGCCGCGGCTTGCTCCCGGGTCCACCGGAACTCGGTGCCGTCAACCCAGATGCGGTGCATGATCACGGCCAGCCGGCGAGCCAGGGCCACGATCGCCTTTTTCATCCCGCGGCGCCTGGCGATCTGCATGGCCCACGCCTTGAGCCAGCACCATTTTTTCGAATGCATCATGCTCTGAGCTGCTTCGTAGAGCATCGTCCGCATCATCTCATCGCCACAGCGCGATATTTCGCCGCTCCAATCGACCTCACCCGATTGATATCTGGAGCACGTCAACCCAAACACCGCCCCGACTGACTTGGATTTTCGGAACCGAGCAGGCACATCGACGGTGGCGCGATAGGTCAGCGACACCACGGGACCGACACCCGGGATCGTCATCAAACGCCGGCAAACCCCATCGTCTCGCACGATGGCCAGCAAGCGGCGGTGCAGGATTACGACTTGTTCGCGAAGCGTCCGTCGAACAATAAGCAGCGGTTCGATCAGCGCGGCCAGGTCGGGTAAGTCCTCGACAAGCTCCCTGATGCGTGCCTCAAACCTCACTGTCCCAACCATACCGACCTTGAGACCGAAGTTACGTAAAGTACCGCGCAAGTCGTTATCGATGGCGATCGCCTTGGACTGCAATAGCTTGCGATGGGTCAGCAGCATCCGCAGTTTCTGACTGCGTAACGTCTTCACATGTACCGGACGGTAAAGCCCCACCCGCATCATTTGGGCGATGCCGCGCGCATCGTTGCGGTCCGTCTTGTTGATCTGCGCCTTCAAAACCGCTCGCATGTGTCGCGTCTCGACACAGACCACTGGTAGCCCTGCTTCGGCCAGAGCACTGAACAGCCATTGCGACAGCGGTCCGGCTTCCAGTCCAATTCGCTTGAAGCGATAGGCCGGGTTCCCAAGAACCTTCAAAAGAGCCTCAGGCTCGCTCCCTACCTTCACTTCCCTGACAATCCGCCCCGTGTCATCCACAATGCAGATGCTCGTTTCCTTGACCGATACGTCCAATCCAGCAAAATGGTCCATGCTGCGCTTCTCCTTCTGATGCTTGAGGCCGTAACAACGGACCTCGTTTCACCATCAGCCTGAAGCGCAGCACCCAAAAATCTTCAGCTATCCACAAGCTGGG
>DATGVJ010000301.1:0-3095 GCA_035300505.1 Xanthobacteraceae bacterium | reverse complement strand
GAACGGACGGCCGATGACGACGTCGGTCGAAAAAAACTTGAGCACCTGCCGGCTCTCCTCCGATTTGGCAAACTCCGACATCAGCGGGATTTGGGGAAATTCCGGATCGCGTTCGAGCCCGACCTGGGTGATGATGTCGATCATGTTGTTCTTGAGCCAATCGCCGTGTTCGGACTTGAGGCTGTTGAAATTGTTGCCGGCGCGGCCCTCGATCTCGCCACGTTCCAGGGCGAGCCCGATTTCGGACGTGCTCTGATAACCCATCACCAGTTTGAACCTGGTGCCGAGCAGATTGTTCATGATGGTCGGGTAGATCGTCGTATAGGAGCCGACGCCGGTTCCGCCCATGAGGACCTGCCGGCGGGTGGCGTCCTCGACCGACTTGATGCCCGCCTTGTGCCACGTGTAGATCGTGCTGTTGTTGGACGCGGTGGAGATCAGCCAGTTGAATTGCGCCGGATCGAACTGGATGCTGCGGCTGCGCTCGAGCACCTGCGCCATGACAAAGATCGGGATGAAGGTGCCGATTGTGGTGCCGTCGCGGGGCGCCTGTGAGAAAACGTAGTTGGCCGCGCGGATGTGGCCGGCGCCCGGCATGTTTTTTGGTACGATCGTCGGCGTCCCCGGGATGTGTTTGGCAACGTGCCGCGCCACGATACGGCCGTTGCTGTCGAGCCCGCCGCCGACACCGGTGCTGATGATGAGTTCGATGGTTTTGCCCTTGTAGAAGTCGGTCTGGGCCGCGGCCGGCAGGGCGCCGGCAAGCAAAACCGCCAGTCCAAGGCTCGTGACAGTAAGCCTTGCGACAATTGTGGATCGAAGGCCGCGCATCGACATGCTCCTCGCCCCCAGTCTCTCGCCCCGAGGCTGATGATGTCGCCCACGTAGCCAGCCCGCCGTGCAAGCGTCAAGTTTGGACGACCTTGTGGGAGCCCAAGCCTGAAGAAGCCCAACAGGTCTATGTCGAGGCGCTGCAACTCATCATCAAAGGCCTGACGGAGTCTTCGCTGACGTTTCAAAACACGTGGTCGCGATCGGTGCGGCTCTCGGCTATAGTTCGGACCTCCGCAAATATGGGAGCCCCTCCGATGCTGCATTGGACGTTCATACGGTTCGTGACACTATTTCTCGCCGCCGCCATCGGCATGGGCCTTCACGGCGCCGCGCGCGCCGCCAGTGACCTCGATCGCGCCTATCGCATTATTGCGGGGAAGAAGTTCGTCGACCTCACACACAGTTTTGCACCGGACACCCCGGTATGGTCCGGTTTCGGCCAGGCCAAGATGACGCCGGCTGCCGATCCAAAGACTCGCGAGCCCTACACCATCCCGAAGGACGGCTTCCGCACCACCTCCTATGAGTTGGTTGGCCAATACGGCACCCACGTGGACCCTCCGGCGCACTTCGCCCCGAACGGCATCACGATGGACAATATTCCGTTGAAGCAGATGATCCTGCCCCTGGTGGTGTTTGATGTCACGCCGTATCTCGGCAAGGACCAAAACCATGCTTTCGCAGTCCGCGACCTTTTGGCCTGGGAAAAGCGCCACGGGCGCGTGCCGAAGGGCGCCTTCGCGGCGCTTCGCACTGACATGTACAAGGATTGGACCGCAAACCCTGAGCACTTCAAGCGCAGCGCTTTCCCTGCGTGGTCGTTGGAGACGATCAAATTCCTGGTCGAGAAACGCGGCGTGACGGCGATCGGACACGAGTCGCTCGACACCGACACCACAGACAAGATGGAATCCGAAACCTACATCCTGCAGCAGGGCCATTTCCAGATTGAGGCGATGGCTAATCTCGATCAAGTGCCGGCCAAGGGCGCTCTCATCGTGGTGACGTGGCCGAAGGTCCGCGACGGGCTCGGCTTTCCGGCCCGGGCCTTCGCGATATTGCCGTGAGATGCAGGCCTGAGCAGGACGCTTCCCGTTTGTAGTTCCGCCTTTAGGCGGCTCTTCAAAGATTTCCGCAGGAAGAAAGGCCGCGTAAACGCGGAACTACAAACCCGCTCGTTCGGAGTTGCGTTGAACGAGCCACGCCATCCTGCGTTTGCCGCTCCGCCGTTCCGTGGAATTCCGGCGTTCGCTTGGCCCCCGCATCGGCGCCCGCTCAGCCGGCACGGTATGCGGTCAGGAATGTCCGTACCGCGATCCCGACCACGTGATTGATCCGCTCATCGCTAGGTGAACTGCCGAAGTTGAAAATGAGAGGCTTGAAAACGGTCGACTGGCACGAATCGAGAAACTGCGCAGCAGCTACTTCGATATCATCGATCACCAGGTATCCGGCGGTGACTTGATCTTCCAGGTATTGGCAGAGCCGTGTGACGCCGGTGCCTGGCCCGGCCTCGTAGAAACGTTTGCCGATTGCCGGCATTCGTTCCGAGATACTGATGACCGTGCGCAGCGGCGACAGGCTGCCTGGCCGGCACAGGAAACGCACATAGGCGCACCCGAGCCTCGTGAGCACCGCTCCGACGTCGTGGTCCGACGAATCCAGCGCAAATACCTGCTCGGCCTGCAATCGGCTCTCTTCCTCGAATATCGCTTCGAACAATGCTTCCTTGCTGTCGAAGTAAACGTAGAGAGTCCCTTTCGAGACGCCGGCGCGCCGGGCAATTTCACCCATGCTTGCCCCATCAAATCCCTGATCGAGGAAGACCGCCCGCGCCCCCTCCATGATCTGTCGGCACTTCGCGCGATCCTGCCGATTGGGTACCGGGGCAAGCAGAACGTCAGACATTTTCGCCTCTTCCTTGCATCTTCATGGTCCAAACAAACGTTAACCCGATGAATCACAAATTGTTGACCGAACGGTTCGGTCATAGACATGGAGGCCGCCCTTCAATAAATCAAGGGGCAACCGAACCGTTCGGTCATCAAATATCCTCTGCCTCGGCGGTGGAATCAAGAGGAATTCCAGTCATGTACAGCAAACAAAGCCCCTACACCTCCGGTTTTGAGGAAAGCGATGGCCGCGAGGATCGGCACCTGGAGGGTCCCGCGTCCGGAGGTGCCGCAGGTGCGGAAGCTGACGAGGTGTTGGTCCCATCGGAGGATCAGCCGGACATGTTTGCGCACCAGGCTCCGGTTCCG
>DATGVJ010000300.1:0-2979 GCA_035300505.1 Xanthobacteraceae bacterium | reverse complement strand
CGCCGGCCAAAATGGGCGGAATTTAATTTGATCTTAGGAGCCTGGCATGCGCGCAGATTTGCTGGGATGTTCCGTTGACGTCTTGACCATGGCTGAAACCGTCGAGCGTGCCAGGGTGGCAATGCGCGACCGAGGACGGGTGCAGCATGTGGCCCTGAACGTCGCCAAGTTCGTAAATATGCGTTCGGATCAGATCCTCCGTTCCGATGTGATAGGAAGCGACGTCATCGGGATTGACGGTATGGGCATCGTTGTTGCCCTGCGGTTGTTCGGAGTTCCGGTAAAGGAGCGCGTTGCCGGCATCGACCTGTGCTGGGAGGTTCTGAGCGTCTGCGCCAGGGACGGGTTCCGCCCGTTCCTTCTTGGCGCCACGCCGGATGTTCTACATCGGGCTGCCGACGCCATTGTCGCTCATTTCCCGTCGATACAATTCGCCGGATTGAGGGACGGTTATTTTCGCCCGGATCAGGAGCGCGAGGTCGTCGAGCAGATTACCAATAGCAAAGCCGATTGCCTGTTCATTGCGATGCCGACACCTCGCAAGGAACGCTTCCTTGCTGCTTACCGGGACCGCCTGGATGTGCCGTTTATCATGGGCGTCGGGGGGTCACTTGACGTGATCGCCGGTCACGTGCGGCGAGCCCCCGCAATCATGCAGTCGATGGGGCTCGAATGGCTATATCGAGTTTACCAGGAGCCGCGTCGCATGTGGTGGCGATATGTCAAGACAAATACCCTTTTCGCCGGGATACTGATTCGCGGCATTTTAAATCAATATAGCTTTGGCCCTCGCTGGTTGTCTCGGTCCGGCTGAGGAGGCTACCGCGGGTGTCGAAGCGGATTTTTGTTTTGTTCGGAACGCGGCCGGAAGCCATCAAGCTTTTTCCGGTCGTGAAAGAACTGCAGGCCCAAGATGCGATCGACGTGACCGTATGCGTTACTGCCCAACATCGCGAGATGCTGGATCAGGTTCTCAAGCTGGTGAATATCACCCCCGATATCGATCTTGACCTGATGGAAAAAAATCAATGCCTGGACAAGCTCAGCGCCCGGATCCTGCTCACGGTGGGCGAAGCGCTCGACCGTACACGTCCGGACAGAGTGGTCGTTCAGGGTGACACCGCCACGGCAATGATCGGCTCTCTTGCGGCGTATTACCGGCGCATCCCGGTGTCGCATGTGGAAGCAGGCCTTCGCAGTGGCAACATATATGCGCCCTGGCCCGAGGAGGTGAACCGCAAGATTGTCGGATCGATTGCAGATCAGCACTTTGCTCCGACCAAACTTGCTGCGGAAGTTCTGCGAAAGGAAAATGTGCCCTGTGAAAGGGTGCATGTGACCGGTAACACTATCGTCGATGCGTTATTGGCTACCAGGGAATTGATCGAGTCCAATCCTGCGCTTGCCTGCCGCTGGGATGACCTCAAAAGGCGTCAGGGAAACCGTCGCATCATTCTGGTGACCACGCACCGGCGCGAAAACTTTGGCTGCGGAATGGATCGGATTGCCGATGCGCTCCTGCAGATTCTCCAGCGGGAAGACGTAATGATTGTCCTGCCGATGCATCTCAATCCGAATGTGCGGGACGTTTTGCAAGCTCGTTTGGCCGGGCACCCGCGCGCCGAAATGATCGCGCCTCAGGAATACGCCGACTTTGTTGGCCTGCTGTCGCTTGCGCATATTGTTCTGACCGATTCGGGCGGTATCCAGGAGGAAGCGCCTTCGCTCGGAAAGCCGGTCCTGGTCATGCGCGACACTACGGAGCGGCCGGAAGGCGTGCTCGCCGGCACGGCGCGTCTGGTGGGAACGGACCGCGATCGGATTGTTGCGGAGACATTTTCGTTGCTCGACGACCCGAAGCATTATTTGGAAATGTCGCGTGCACATAATCCGTTCGGAGACGGCCATGCGAGTGCTCGAATTGTGAAGGTGATGCGAGATGCCTGAATTCCAGAATGTTGTTGTGGTTGGGCTGGGGTATATCGGGTTGCCCACGGCTGCCGTCATTGCCAGCCGCGGAATGCGGGTTGTCGGGGTCGACGTCAACGAACGCGTCGTTAAAACAGTTGCTTCCGGCGCCATTCACATTGCGGAACCGGACCTTGAAGGACTCGTCCAGAAGGTTGTGTCCTCCGGGTCGCTCAAGGTCGCAACCCAGCCCGAGGCCGCAGACGTATTTATTATCGCCGTGCCAACTCCGATCGATGCGGAAAAGCGTGCCGACCTGGGAAGCGTCATGAAATCTGTCGACAGTATTGTCGGGGTGCTGCGCGCCGGCAATCTTGTAATTTTGGAGTCGACAGTTCCGATCGGGACGACGGAAGAGATAGCAAAGAAGATTGCGGATGTTCGTCCCGATCTGAGGGTGGGAATGGCCGATGGATCTGAACACGGCATTTCGGTCGCCTACTGCCCCGAGCGGGTCTTGCCCGGACGCATTCTCTCTGAGTTGGTCAACAATGACCGTTGTATTGGAGGCGTAACGCCGCACTGCGCCCGGCGTGCGCAGCGCTTTTACAAGACTTTCGTTCGAGGCGCGTGCGTCGCCACGACTGCGCGCGCAGCCGAAATGGTCAAGCTGACCGAAAACGCGTTCCGCGATACCAATATCGCATTTGCAAACGAGCTCTCTTTGATCTGCGATCGCTACGAGATTAATGTGTGGGAAGTCATCGATCTCGCCAATCGACATCCTCGCGTCAACGTCTTGCGCCCCGGCCCGGGAGTCGGCGGTCACTGCATTGCGATCGATCCCTGGTTCATCGTCGAATCGGCGCCTGATCTCGCGCGTCTCATCAAAACAAGTCGCGATGTGAACGATTCGATGATTGCCTGGACAGTTGAACGGGCGGCCGCGCTGATCGAGGAACATCCCTATGCCAACGTCGCTTGTTGCGGCTTGGCATTCAAGGCAAACGTCGATGACCTCCGAGAGAGCCCCGCATTGGAAGTCGCGCATCAGCTAGCCTCCCGTTACGG
>DATGVJ010000299.1:0-3737 GCA_035300505.1 Xanthobacteraceae bacterium | reverse complement strand
GCTTGACCGCCGCGTTATAGTCGCGGATGGTCTTCAAGAACCCTGCCGGATTCACATCCTGCATCTTGTTGACGAGTTCTTCCAGGCTGTCGGCGCGGACCTTGGTGGCGCCGCGCATCTTATATTCGTCGCGCAGAAGATAGAGACTCTGTGCGTCGAACACTTGCCAGGCATAGCTGCCGGGTTGCGCCAGCACCACGCGGCCGTATTTCGCATAGGTGTAGTTCCGAAAATCCGCGCCTTCGTCGACGAAACGCGCGCCATCGGCATTGACCATGATACCGAACGGATAGCTGTGCCGGTAGCCGGCGCTGTGCTGGCCGTCGACGTCGCCATAATCGTTGGCGTAACGCTCCCAGGCGACGGCATGACAACCCGACCACTGGCCGTAGGATTGCGCGCCGATATCAAGCGCCATGCGGATGCCGTCGCCGGTGTTGTAGCGGGTGCCGCGCACCTTCGCCATGTCCCACCCCGGTCCAAGGTAGCGCGCGCGCCATTCTCGGTTGGCCTCGAAACCCCCGCAGGCAATCACCACCGCGCGTGCGCCAAGCTCTTCTTCCGCCCCGTCGACAAGCACAAGCACGCCCTCGATACCGTTGCGGCCGCGCAGGATGGCCTGCGCGCGCGCCCCATATCGCACCGTCACGCCATATTTTTCCGCCGCCGCGTATTCGGATGCGACCAGGCCGGCGCCGCCCCCATTGGCATAGATCACCACGCCGCCGAAGAATTTGAACTTGCCTTCGTGGTTGTAGGCTTGCCGTCCGTAGTTCGGCAGGAATTTTACGCCGCGCCCCATGAGCCAATGCACCGTCTCGGTGCTGCTCTTCACGAGCGTCTCGGCGAGATCGGGATCGATGTAGTACTGCGTGATGCGGCCGAGATCGTCGAGGTATTCTTCCGCCGTATATTCCCCGAAATCGGTGCGCGCGATGTCGGCTTCGCTGAGGTCGGGGACGACGGCCTTGATGTCCTGTGCGCCGTGATGCACCATGCGAAAGCCGCCACCGGTGAAATTGGAATTGCCGCCGCGCTTGGCTTCCGGTGCCCGCTCCAGGAGAGCCACCTTGGCGCCTTGTTCCGCCGCCGCCAGCGCGGCGCACAGCGCGGCATTGCCGCCTCCGATGACAACGACGTCGAATCTCTCTCCTTGCATCAACCGCTCCTGCGTGATCGGGCGCTCCGCCGCGTCAATCGGACACTTGTGTGCTCTTTTAGATTGTAAAATAGTTTTTTGTGAGTGAAAAAGAATATTTTGGTGGCGGCCATGTGTATCCCTATTGTGACATTGCAATGACATATTTAATACATCTCTATTGCACTCGGTCTGTGCGCCGGGTGTAAGATTGACCATGCGCGCCATGACCTGATGACAGCCATGTCTTCAACTTTTTCATTTTTCACCCGTTGTTGGACCACGGTCGTCGCCGCGTGCCGGCGCAATCCTTTGCTTGCGGGTGGCATCGCCCTCATCCACCTCACCGCAATGGTCGTTAATTTCTGGACGGAGTGGGGACCGGAACACAAGGCTGCGTTTTTGCTCACCTGGGCGATCCTGAACGGATTCTGGTTGGCCCTGCTGCGACGTCCGGCCATTTCGGCAGCATTGTCGCTTGCGTTTATCTTGACGCTCATCAAGGTCTCGCAGCTCAAACATGGTGTGCTCTGGCTGACGGTCGATTTCGTGGACCTCATGATCATTGATTACGGCACGGTCAACTATCTGTTCATGGTCATGCCGTCGTTGAAAACGATTGTCTTGATATCGCTGCTGGTCACCACGATGGGCCTGCTGGTGCTTTATTATTTCGATCCGTTTCGGGTGCGGCGCACGGTTGCGTCAGCGGTTGCGGTCCTGAGCCTTGCCGGCTTGATCGGTCTGTCCACGGTATTTCCAACCGAAACCTACGAAGGATTTTACGGCAACAGTTATGTTTCTCATTTTGCCCGCACCGGCGTCGACGCCGTCTCGGCATTCCTCAAGAACGGTTATATGGATTCCGCAGAGGCAGTGCGCGACCGTCTGGAACTGGCGAATGGGTCCTGTGCGCCGGCCAGCAAGCCTCCGCACATCATCTTGATTCATGATGAATCGGCCTTCGATGCTCGCCGTATTCCAGGCGTCCAGGTGCCGGCCGGCTATGCGGATCACTTCAAGTCGTTCGACGGCAAGTCGCGCGAATTCATTGTCGAAGGCAATGGTGGACCCAGCTGGTATGCCGAATACAATGTGCTGGCCGGCCTCTCGGCGCGCAGTTTCGGCCGCTTCTCCTACTTCGTGACCCGGATTGCAGATGGGCGCGTCGAGCGTGGTTTGCCAATGGCGTTACGCCGCTGCGGCTATCAGACCTTTACGGTTTTTCCGACGCTCGGCGTATTCATGAGCGCCGCGGGCTTTCAGCGTACGGTGGGCGTGCAGAACTTCATCGATGCGCGGGACATGGGCACGGATGTCTCGCAGCCTGATGGGTTCTATTACGACCATACGGCCAAATTGATCAATCGCGAACGCGCCAACGGTCCGATGTTCCTGTACGTCTATGTTGCGGCCAATCACTTCCCTTGGGATTACAAATGGCGCCCTGAATTGACGCCGGAGTGGAGCGATCATGGCAACCATCCGATTGTCGAAGAATATTTGCGCCGTCAGATTCTGGGCATGGGGGATTTTGCCGAGTTCCGGGCGAGGCTCAGTCTTGATTTTCCAGACGAGTCGTTTCTGATCATACGCTATGGGGACCATCAGCCGGATTTCACGGCCACGATGATCGACCCCTCGGCGGATGAAGCCGAAATTACCAGACGGCTGGTAACCTATGATCCGCGCTACTACGCGACCTATTATGCGATCGATGTCATCAATTTCAAACCGGTCGACATGAGGTCGGCGCGGACAACGCTGGAGGGGCCCCACCTGCCGCTTGTCATCCAGGAGATAGTCGGTTTGCCGCTTGATCCCTCGTTCACCGAACAGAAGAGGATTCTCGAACGCTGCAACGGGCTGTTTTTTAATTGTTCGGAAGGCGCGGAGGTACGACGATTCAACCGGTTGCTGATCGACGCCGGTTTGATCAAGAATCTTTAACGTCATCCGCGCCGCATGTCCTCGTTCCCGGTATTCCTGGCGTCCCCGTTGGCTCTGCTTGATGCCTGGTCGCAGCACCGTGTCGCGCGGCTCGTGCCTTTGTTGACATTTCATTTGGCGGCAATTGCAATTGCGGTCGGGACCGAAACCGGCCTTGCCCGGATTGTCATTTTCTTTGCGGCATGGGGGCTGGTGAATTTCTTCTGGCTGACCTTGCTGGGCCGGCCGACGATCGCAGCGGCGCTGTCATCAACGCTGTTGGTCACACTGATTTTCGTGTCACGCTTCAAATTCGATGTCCTTTGGATGGCCGCGAGCTTCGTCGATGTCATGATCATCGACGCCGATACTGTTGCGTTCCTGTGGATGATGTTCCCGGCGGTACGCATCGCGGCTGCAATTACCGTCCTTGCGGCAATACCGCTCCTGTTCGTGCTCTGGAGAATCGATCCGTTTCGGGTGCGCCGCACGGTGTCCTTGTTGGGGGCGTCTGTCTCCCTCGCCGTTATCGCGGCCATCGGCAGTTTGACGCCGTTGTCGCACGAGAATGCCTTCTCGGAATGGAATTATGTGTCCTATTTCGTGCACTCGGGCGTGGATGTGGTCGGATCCTATTGGCAACAGGGTTATCTCGAGTCCGACCCGGTAG
>DATGVJ010000298.1:0-8557 GCA_035300505.1 Xanthobacteraceae bacterium | reverse complement strand
AAGAACAAGATGATCGACATCATCACCCAGGTCGGGCTCGAGCGCGATCCGGAATTTTCCCACATCCCGCTCATGCTGGATTTGGCCAAGTCCGACGAGAGCCGGCAGGTGCTCAAGTTTTTTTCGACCGACGTCGTCATCGGCCGTCCGTTCGTGACGTCACCTGGTGTCCCGGCCGATCGGGTCGCACTGTTGCGCAAAGCCTTCGACGACACCATGAAGGATCCGGCGTTCGTGCAGGAAGCCGCCGCCGCCGGCATCGATCTCAACCCGGTCGCCGGCGAGAAAATTCAAAAGATCGTCGCCGACCTCATCGCCACCCCCGACAACATCGTCACCAAGGCGAAGCTCGCCATGGATGCCAAGGACCCTCGATGAAGAAAATCCATCTCAGCATTGCGACCGAAGACTACGATCATTTCCGCGACTTCCGCAGCGGCGCGGTGCAGGCCGAAGGCATCGAGCACACCTGGCTGTCGCCCGAACTGCACGAGATATTCGCGCGCTTCACCTTCAACCGCGAATGGGATGTCTCCGAACTCTCGTTTGCGAAATTTTCCACGCAGGTGACGCGCAAAAATCCCGACATCATCGCGCTGCCGGTCGTCTGCTCGCGGCATTTCCGGTTTTCAGCCTTTTATGTGAACCGGAATAGCAAGATCAAGTCGCCCAAGGACCTCAAAGGCAAGAAGGTCGGCTCGCCCGAATGGGCCCATACGGCCGCCGTCTACATGCGCGGCTGGCTCAATGACGAACACGGCGTTTCGCTTAAAGACGTCGACTGGTATCAGGCCGGCACCAACGAACCCGGCCGCACCGAAAAGGTCGAACTCAATCTGCCCGAAGGCGTGAAACTCACGCGCGTCAACAACAACTCGCTGAGCAATATGGTGGCCAGCGGCGAACTCGACTGCGCCCTGGTGGCGCGCCCGCCGGACTGTTTCCAGAAGGGCCACCCGGACGTCGCGCGCCTGTTTCCGAATTACCTCGAAATGGAAGAACAGTATTACACACGCACCAAGATCTGGCCGATCATGCATGTCATCGCCATCAAGCGTGCCATCCTGGACCAGCACCCCTGGATCGCCGGCAGCCTCTACAATGCGTTCAACGAATCAAAGAACCGGGCCTTGAGCCGGATGTTCGAGCAATCGGTGTCGCGCTATCCCCTGCCCTGGCTCACCACTTATGCGCGGCGCATGCGCGACATGTTCGGTGGCGACCCCTTTCCGTTCGGGATCGAGGAGAACCGGCCGACGTTCGAGCAATTTCTCCGTTACACCCATGAGCAGGGCATCGCCCACCGGCACGCCAAGGTGGAGGAGATTTTCCCGAAGGGCATGATGGTCGAGGTGCATACGTGACGCCCCATGCCGAAGTGGTAATTTCGTACGAATCGAAACAGTTCATGTGAGATATCAACAAATACAGCCACAATATGGCAGACGAAGTCTCTGCCAACAACTCCCATCAAAATTTCAATTACCCTGATTTCGTGCTTTGACACTCGCACGTTCATTGTTACCGTGCGCTCGGGGATTACTGGGGCGCTGAGCAGCTGTGGGGGCGGCTCGGGGATGGTTAGAATCATTATCGCCGACGATCACATCGTCGTGCGACTTGGTCTACGTGCCGTTATAGCAGCACGTTCAGATTTCATGATATGCGGCGAGGCCAGCAATGGCCGTGAAGCTGTCGAGCTTGCGCTTTTGCACAAGCCCGACGTCGTCGTGATCGATGTCTCATTGCCGGTTCTCAACGGCATCGATGCAACGCAACAAATCCGCAAAGGGGCACCGGACACCGAGGTGCTGATCTTCACGCGGCATAACGACGAGGACACGGTGCGTGCCGCCATGGGGGCCGGCGCCCGGGGCTATGTGCTACGGTCGGAATCCGACGAACAGATCATCAAGGCCATCAATACGCTGTCCCAGCACCAGGTTTTCTATTCAAGCCAAGTCTTCGATATCAGGCTTGATCCTACGACCGATCACGTCATCGGCGGCGGCCCGCCCAATACTCTCACGGCGCGCGAACGCGAGGTTGTGCAACTGATTGCCGAGGGCAACAGCAACAAGATGGTCGCCCACATTCTGACGATCAGCGTGAAGACGGTCGAGACCCACCGCGCGGCCGCCATGCACAAGCTCAACATCCATTCGACGGCCGACCTTGTGCGCTATGCGGTCCGCAAGAAGCTGGTCGAACCATAATCGGGGATCACAATTGCAAGTGGGCGGTAGTCCGCTACATTGTCCAAGACCCGCTGGACGACCAAAGAGGACAAACCGCCGATGCAGGCCCCGCCTGGACTGATTCGCATGATGGTGTGGGGAATGCTGGCCGTATGGGCGGCCGGCTCCGCATCGGCACAGGACCCGGTCACGCAATTCTATCGGGGCAAGCAGATCAATCTCTATATCGGGACGTCGCCGGGGGGCGGCTACGACACCTATGCACGGCTGCTCGCGCGCCGCCTCGGCAATTACATTCCGGGCAATCCTACGATCGTGCCGCAGAACATGCCGGGCGCCGGCAGCAACAAGCTCGCGGGCTTCATGCAATCCGTGGCGCCGAAGGACGGCACCGCCATCGGCGCGATCTTTTCCGGCGCGATCCTGCAGCCGCTGATCAGCGATACTCCGACGCAGCACGATCCCACCAAGTTCGTCTATGTCGGAAATGCCAACAATGAAATCTTCATCTGCATTGCGCGTTCCGACGCTCGGCCCAAGAGTTTCGCCGATACGTTTAGCCACGAATTGATCCTCGGCTCCACCAACGAAGGCGGCGCAACGCGCGATTTTCCCTCGATGCTGATCAACGTCCTTGGCGCCCGCTTACGTCTCGTGAACGGCTATGCGGGCAGCAATGAAATCATCCTGGCGATGGAGCGCAACGAAGTGGAGGGTGCCTGCGGGGTCGGCTGGTCGAGCATCATCGCCCAGCACCCGCAATGGCTGACCAACGGGTTTGCGCGAATTCTAGCGCAACTCGGCGCGCCCGGGCACCCGACCATGAACGCAATGGGAGTGCCGCTCGCGATCGACTTTGCAAAGACCGACGAAGACCGCCAGGTCATCAATCTCATCTACAGCCAGTTGCGGTTCGGCCGGCCCTACGTACTGCCTCCCGGCACGCCGGCCGATCGCGTGGCAGCGCTGCGGCGGGCCTTCATGTCGGCACTGCGCGACAAGGACACGCTGGCTGAGGCCGAAAAGATGAAGCTCGACCTCGATGCGCTCCCGGGCGAAGAGGTGCAAGCCGAAGTCGCGCGAGTCTACGCAATGCCCGCAAACATCGTGGAACGGGCCAAGCAGGCGCTGATCTACAGGGCCCCGCGATAGGGAGTTCTGTCATCAAACTGTCATCTAATGAGGATAGCCCCTCTGCTGTTGGGAGACCGCTCGTGAATGTAACAATCTCTGAACTCGCCGGCGTCGGCACCAAGGTCACGCTGGTGGGGAAGCTTGATATCGCCGGTGCGGAAATCGTAGGCCTGCCGTTGGCCACGGTTGCCGGACAAACCACCAATGTGATGATTGACATGTCCGGGGTCGACTTCATCGCCTCCATCGGCATCCGACATCTGGTGATGGCGGCCAAGACGCTCTCGCGTCGATCCGGCAAGCTTGTTCTCCTTGCTCCCAATCAGTTTGTCAGCGAGGTGCTTGTGACTTCCGGGCTGGAGAACTTATTACCGATCGTGCATTCGGAAGCCGAAGCCGTCGCTGCATTGGCCGCGCGCAGCTGAAGCGACGCGGTTGTGTTGCGGCAAGGCAGTGTTGCGTCAAGGAAGTCAGCGTTGGCGGCCGTGGGGTCGGTTCGCGCATTCTCTCGCGATCGTATCGGATTGAAGCCGGGCAAAACAATCTGACCTTCAACATCCCCTCTGAATAGTTTCACAGCCGCGGCCATGGTCGCCAAGTCCAAACGCTTCGACAATGACGCGGAACACCTCTGTATTATCGAGCTGGCCACGCACGCGATCACTGCCCGGACCGTCGGCTGTCAGGATTACGTCTTCGCCGGAGTGAACGTCGGACTCCAGGGCCGCCGGCAAATTGCCAAACCGAAGTGTCGCGCCCGGAGAGCCCTTGTAGCGTTCATTGGCAATGTATTTTTTTGGCTCCGTGCCGGCAACAGCAGTGGTCGGATCGTTCGGCGCGTCCAGTTTCGGACGGAAGGTTTCATAATGATCCGGAAAACCTGCCGAAAAAAGAGCGATACGCCGGCTCACATCGATCCGCGGCGGATAGCCCTCGGCGTTCGCAACCGGATAGTTCGGAAAACCAGCCTGGGCATAGGTGCCGACTCGCTCGCGCAGCGCGGTGTCTGGAATTGTCGTCATATCGTCGTCGACCGTTCCGACCAGGCCAACCGGATGATTGTGGTCGGCCAGCACAAGGATAAGCGTGTCGCCGCGTGGTGCCGCCCAAGCGCGGGCAAGTCTTACCGCGTTATCGAGCATTATCGTATCGTAGACCGCACGTTCCATGTCGAGCCGGTGCGTGTACTTGTCGATCAATCCGGACTCGACCATCAGGAAAAAACCCGCTTCGTTCTTCGACAAGACCTGGAGCGCGACGCTGACCTGTTCCGTCAAATCAGGCTGATCCGGGAATTTCGATACCGTGCCGCCCTTCAGGAACTTCCGGTCGAGCGCGCCATCCATGTTGCCGATAGCGAACAACCCAAGCAACTTTTCATGGCTGTCGCCTTGCGCTGCCGCGTTCAGTTCCGCGGCGGTCGTCACGTAACGGTAGCCCGCTTGGCGAAACTTGGTCAAATAGTCGACGTCGTCCTGCCGCTTCGAGCCGGCGATGCCTTTTGGCAGAAAATTTGCAAGCCCACCCCCCATGAGGACATCGGGCTTTGCATCAAGTAATTGTGCAACGATCTCATCGTAGGCAGAACGTCGCCGTACATGCGCAACCATCGCGGCCGGCGTTGCATCCTGGATCTCGGTATTGGTCACGATCCCCACCGAAAGTCCGAGCCGTCGCTGCACGAGGCTCGTGATATTCTCGACTTTGGGATCATCGAGCGGACTGGGCGTGCGATCTGCATAGACACCCAGCGCATTCACTGCAGACTTGTGACCGGTCGCATAGGCGCTTGCCGAATTGGCAGAATCGGTGATGATCGAATCCGAACCTGCCGTTGCGACCAGCGCCATATGCGGCATGTCGTCCATGGCAAGTTTGCCAAGCGCTTTCCCCTCTGCAATGCCTTTCGAAAGCAGACGTGCCGCTGTCCGGTGCGCGGGCGACATGCCATCGCCGATGAAAAGAATAACGTTCTTTGCCTTGCGGGGGCCGGTTTCATAGACGGTCCAGACCACCTCCCGCGTTTCCGCACCATGCACAACTTTCACTCTGTATGCGCCTGGTTGCGGAAGAGAGACATCTCGCAGGATGAGCGCCGATTGCTCTTTGTCATCTTCACGCTCGATGAAAGTGGCTTCTTTGCCAAAGACCTTGCCGTAGTTCTCGCCATTCATCGTGACTGCAATATTCTTCGGGTCCACCAGCGCCTGAAACTCGACCTTGAAATCGAATCGGGCGCCGACCAGAAATTCGGCTCGGTCGATCGGGTAGACGGTCTGCGCGTGCCCAACGGCAGCGGACAAGGATAGCCCCGCCACGATCGTTGCGGCTATCAACATTCGCATTTCAAAGTCTCCCGAAAATTCACTCACGCTCGATTATCACACTAATGTGACACTTCTGTTGCAGCACCATGGTAGTGCAAGCAAATCACCGGCGGATGGGATTGCGGCCTTAAGACCATTTTTCATAGGCGCTAGGATAAGGGCGCGGATTGTAGGATGGGTAGAGGTAAAGCGCGTTCTTCACGCGATTTACCGAAACCCATCAGCCCCAAGGGCCGCAAAATAATAGGCTTCGGCTTGTGGTTGATGGGTTTCGCAAGGGCTCAACCCATCCTACGATCCTTATCTTAGCGGCACTACGACCATTTCTCATGGCGGGGATTGATTTGCACCGACCAGAGATCGTTGTCGCCGACATCCTTGAGCGTAACCGTCATGACCTCGGTCACCCCATCGATTGCCACATGTCCAAAGAATTGCAGTCCGAAGCAAGGTGCGAGGTCGTCATCCTGATCGGGGCTGCAGCCCTTTTGGTAAACGGCCTGCGGACCGAAGGTATTGTCGAGTTTCTGTGGCGCCCAGGTCCCGGCATGGAGCGGCCCGGAGATGAATTCCCAGAACGGCTCGAAATCCTGGAACACGGCCACGTTCGGATCATAGTAATGCGCCGCCGTATAGTGCATGTCGGCGGTGAGCCAAACTGTGTTGTGAATGTTGGCATGCTTGATGAAGCTTAGAAGTTCGGCGATTTCGAGTTCGCGGCCCTGCGGGGCGCCATCCCCCTGTGCGACGGCGTCGCGGCTGATGACCCCGAGCGGCAAATCGGCGGCAATGATCTTCCACGTTGCCTTGGAACGTTTCAATTCGCGTTTGAGCCATGCAAGCTGCCCTGGTCCGAGAATATCGGACCAAGCCCCATCTTTCTGGAGCGCGGTGCGATAGGAGCGCATGTCGAGCATGAACACGTCGAGCATCGGCCCATAGGGAATTTTGCGATAGATCCGTCCCGCCTCCGCCATTGTATCGCGCATCGGCATGAACTCGTGGAATGCCCGGCATCCCGCCGCCACGAGCTTGAGCATGCTCTTGTGGCGGTAACCGTCGAGGCGCTGGCCCGGACACCAGTCGTTGGTAACTTCGTGATCGTCCCATTGCGCGAACATCGGTACGGCCGCGTTGAATGCAAGCACGTTCCGGTCCAGCAGGTTATATTTGTAATTTCCGCGAAAATCGTCCAGCGTTTGTGCCACGCGCGATTTTTCTTCAGTCATGATGTTCTTCCAGACTTCACCATTCGGAAGTTCCTGCGTCGGCCCGATCGGACAGTCGGCGTAGATATGGTCGCCGCAGTGAATGAAGAAGTCCGGCCGGTTGCGAAGCATCGTCGCATAGGTGCGCATCCCGCCGCGCGATTCATCAATGCCCCATCCGGCTGTGTCGCCCGACCAGGCGAACGAGATCGAACGGCGCTCGTCAGGCGCCGTGCGGAATCGACCAACCTGCGGCTCGCTCATGACTGTCGGATAGGAATGATCTTCAAAGCGAATGCGATAGAATATGTCCTGGCCCGCCGGCAGGTCCTCGATCATGGCCTTGGCTGTATAGTCGGTTTCCGGGAGCGCGTCGACGCACGTTGTCCCTAGTAAGGATTTGAAGCTGTCGGTCGTCGAAACATCGACAAGCATGCGCGCGGCGCGATCGGTCCGCGCCCACACAACGCCGGAGTCCACGGACACGTCTCCCGACTGGATGCCATGCGTAATAATCGGACGGTCCGCCATACGGCTGATTGAGGGTGTCACCAATCCGCCGATCCCAGTCAAAGCAGCCGTTGATGCCGCTGCCGAAATAAACCGCCGACGCGTGAGCACACTGCCAATCCGTCCATTAACCTTCATGCATTCCTCCACTGTCGAATCATAGGGAGGACGTTGGACTCTTTCGCTGACAGTTTGCCGACAGCAGTGCGACAAACAGATGAATCCAAACGGTGCACTGGCTGGAAAAATGAACAGGTTCCGAATGTAAGATTGCTAAACGAGGCGCCGCTAATCGTGCGAAGCGATTGACGGAATGCCGGTCCGAAATGCTGCAAGATCGACCGAGTCGACTTTGGGTCGCTCACGCGTCAGGGTCTGCCCTTCGACAATATAGTAAACCAATTCTGCAATATTCGTGGCGTGATCGCCAACGCGTTCGATGTTCTTGGCACAAAACAACAGATGAACGCCTGCGACGACAGTACCAGGGTCCTCGGTGATGCGGGTCAACAGTTCCTGATGCAGAGATCCGTACAGCAAATCAATTTCGCCGTCGCTGTTCCATACTTTTACGGCCTTGGTACTATCGCGTTCAACGTAGCTGTCCAGTACATCTTTCAGCAGCTTTGTCGCAAGACCGCCCAAGTGGGTGATGCCCCGGAGCGGTTGCCGCGGAATGTTGTCGGTCTTCAAAGCAACAACCCGTTTCCCGATGTTTTTCGCAAGATCGCCGATCCGTTCAAGTTCATTTGAAATTTGCAGAACAGAAATGATTTCACGCAGGTCGACCGCCATCGGTTGCCGGGTCGCAATCGTTTCGACCACCCGCTGTCCGATCTCCTGCTGCTGGACGTCGAGGGCAAGATCACTCACGACTACGTTGCTCGCGGATTCCAGGTCGCGCTTCTTCAAAGCGTTCACCGCCAGCGCCAACTGCCTTTCCGCGTGCCCGCCCATCTTCGAAATCATGCGATTGAGCGATTGAAGGTCGGCGTCGAACGCCCTTGTCGTGTGCTCGGCTGTTGCAATTAGCGTCATTGTTCCTATCCGAAAGGCTCGCTTGTCTGGGAACGAATTCGGTTCTAGCCGCGTCCGACCAGTTCCGACTGACGCTGGCGCGTCGTAACGACGCTCATAAGAGTAGCTTGCCGGCGTTATCGACTGTTTCAACGCTGAGTCG
>DATGVJ010000297.1:0-2053 GCA_035300505.1 Xanthobacteraceae bacterium | reverse complement strand
GACTACGACAAGGACGTCTACAACGGCGACGTCGGTTATATCGACGCTGTCGATAGCGACGCAGGCGAACTCATCGTGAGCTTCGACGGCCATTCAGTGACCTATGGATTCGGCGAACTTGACGCCTTGGTTCCGGCCTATGCGGCGTCCATCCACAAAAGCCAGGGATCGGAATACCCGGCCGTGGTCATTCCGGTCATGACCCAGCACTATCCCATGCTGCAGCGAAATCTGCTTTATACAGGCGTCACCCGGGGCAAGAAGCTGGTCGTCTTGGTCGGTCAGAAAAAGGCCGTTGCCATCGCGGTCCGCAACGTTTCGGGGCGGCGGCGCTGGTCGAAATTGAGTGAATGGTTGGCATCCAAGTAATCCGCAGGCGTCGACAAGAGAGAGGGCCAACGATGAGTGAACGCAGAGCGCAGAATATCTGGGTCGAACAGTGCGAGGCGGCCCGAACCATCAAGGCACGATACGGGCTCGCGGCAGCTCTCGATTACCTCGTCGGCGAAAAGTTGATGACGTTCGCCGAGGCGGCAGCGACACGTGCCGAATTCGCCCAAGAGCTGCCCCGATTTGTTTCCGAGATAAGACGCATGTTCCCGCCCGGTGAGATTCGAGCACACCTCGGACAAATCGAGCGTGCGCTTGATTACAACAACATGGAGGCCTTGGAGGAGGATGATCCTCTTTGTGAGGATCCCGATGCGGCCGCGAAGCGCGTCCGGCAGTTCATTTTCATCAAAGAGCTGCTGACTGCGACTGCACTTGGCACTTCGTGAATGAATAGCAAAGCTTCGAGACGATTCTCGATGAGGCGGGCGTGCTGTTTTCGCCCGACGACCATTTTTGACGGCATGACGAGCGACACGGCGCGGCAAACTGCGCCGGGATCACGGTTTCTTTCGATCACAATAGGCTCCCATTGCCACGACCGGTTATAAAGGGGGCTGATTGAACTGTTCGCGCATTTCTTTGCCCTGGCCAATTCGTTCTCAAGAGTCGGAGGGCAAGGTCCGGATCATGTGCGCGGCGGTGCGGCCTGCGCCGGCCTTCGTGCTCTGAAACACGAGCCGACCTCATCACGTCTTTTGACGACCCCTGGCGCTTTGGCACTGCCTAACCATATTCCCGAGCATGGCAATGCCCATCGATAAAACCGATTATTCAGTCGTCGTGAAGCTCAGGGCACCTCCACCGAATTCGTGGAAGTGGGAGATTTATCGTGCCGGAAGATCAAGCCCGATAGAGCAGGCATCGGTCTATTTTAACACTATGGCGGCGGCCAATAGGGCAGGAAAAGAGGCCCTCAAGCAGCTGTTGGACAAGCTCCATTCGCAATACCTGCGATGGCCGGCGGCGTGACTGGGAAGCGTTCCATTCGACGTCGCGCGCGCCCTCATCCCTTGCGCTCGATGCTCCCCTCGTCGGCCGCAGTCAGTTCCGATGGTAGTGCGCGATCGCCGAGCTAAGATGCGGTGGCCAGACGGCCAAATGAAACGGGGTGGGCATTGCTTTGCTCGGACAACCACGCCGGGGCTTTCCCTTCAATCCAGCATGGCGCTTCGTGGGCCAAGCGACCCGGACATACCACTTGAGGCGATTCCGCCATTCCCAGGTTCGAATCCTGGCGCCCCGGCAACCAGGCCCTTGCCGCGCATCGTGGCGGTCTTCTCAAGTGCGGTTTTGGCACTCGCCACCACCTCCTCGGCAATGCCGATCAGTTCACGGTAGGTCGCGGTCTGCCGCGATCGGGCGCCCTGGCGTTGCCGCGTGGTCATGCGTTGAATCTCGTACATGCGGCGCCGGGCCGAACGCCGGCGATCGCGGAAACCCTTGATGCGCCGCATCTTCAGCGCCTTGGCAAGGCGGCCGACCAGACGCGTGACAACGCGCACAACGTCCCATAGCAGGGTGTTGTCGGTCGGATGATGAATGTCGGTCTCGACCACCGTAGTGTCGACCCGCAGCTTGGCGCCGTCCTCCAAACCAAGCCCGACCGCAGCTTGAACCACCAGATCATTAACGGCTTTGAGCGTCTGCGGCGTCAGCCGAT
>DATGVJ010000296.1:0-36780 GCA_035300505.1 Xanthobacteraceae bacterium | reverse complement strand
GGTTCCCAATTGCTCGTCGTAGTACTGATAGATCACCCAGAGGGCGGGCATGAACATAAGCGCAAACGCCCCCGCCCGCAGCCAGGACCATTTGTGATTTGCGTCTTGCCAAGGCAAATGCATCCGCGTCTCGCCGCGATGGGTGGACCAGCCGCGTATCAATCGCTCGCCATAAGTGCGATTTACGCCCTGATGAAGGCGCTGCTCATCAGCCCATCCCGCAATCGTGGCGATCTACAATCGTGGCGATCTATCGCGACGAAAAATCAAACCGGATAAAGCGTCCCGAGATAGGCGGTCAATCGCCCGCCGATGACAACGCAAGCCCACAGCACGCAGATCGCTGCGGCGACCTTGACTCCCTTTGGTGACGGCGTTCCCGCCGCATCCCAGCCAGCGGCCTCGCGTTTGAGCATGGTTTGGAACAGCACCATCACGACGACGCTGATGATGATAAAGGCAAGCTTGACCGCGAACATGCCGTCCCGAAGATAACTAAACGGCTTCGTCAACCACAGCGTTGAACCCGAAAGAAACTGCACCAAGAAGGCAACCCAAATGAACGGCACGAGGCTGCGAAGCGCCGTAAATGGAATTTTCGGGAACAAGCCGAATAGCCGCAAGGCCATGATGGTGATGAACCCAAGGATTGTTGCAGTCCCATATGCGTGCAACGTCAGCGCGCCCGCCCAGCCCCAGGACTGCTGAACCCATAATGCGTAGTCCGACTGCGCCAGTTGTTCGAGTACGACTTCCAGTTGTTCGAGCACGACTACTCTCCTTGCCGAGATTTCCGCCGATCAGAATTTTCCCTGACGGGCGCATTCAGCACTCCAATTTGGTCACCCAAGACCCTCAGCGGGTGCAACAGAGACCCTCTAGTCCTTCACCGCCTTGTTCAGGACATATACGCCAGCAAGTGCCATGGCCATTACGGCGACGACCATGGCAATGACCATCAAGATTATGGGTGTATTGCCTTTCAGGTAATGCACACTAATGAGCGCGATGCCCGTCACGGTAACAACCGTGGCAATCACCATCAGGAGAATACGCGTATTGTCACCCATTTGTCGTATCTCCTTATCAAACGTACGGTAGCAGTCTGCCGCCCATGATCACGATCGACCAGGACACCAGAACCAGAACTGCCACATATTTGGCCGACATCGGTGCATCCTCACCCGCCTTGACGAGCCAGACTTTTTCCGCGACCGAGAAATACAGCACCGCAAGCGCACCAATCGTAATAAACATGATCTTCGGTATGAACGTCGTGTTGTTGAGATAGCGTTCCGCATCAGCGAGCAGAATCAGCATTCCGGTGAATACGTTCATCGTCACCCCAAGCACGCCCAAAGGCATTATTCGGTAGATGGCGCTAAACGGTACCGCTTTCCAGAAGCCAAGCGCGCGCAGGCAAATAATCAATGCAACACCGAACACCATCGAATAACCGAAGAAGTGGACCGTCTGCCAAGGCACGAACCATTGCAGATTGTTGATCGCAAGCTCGACATAGGCCGAGATGCCGTCCGCCGCATTGGTTCGCAAAACGTCCGTCGGCAAGATGATCTCGGGGTGATTGATCTGTCCACCGCGGTGGCCTGTTTCGGCCATCAAGCCCATCGTGACGATGGCAAGGCCGAGAATCACATACAGGGTCTTATCCGAAAATTTTCCGCGAAATCGATAAAACCATAGTTCGATCCAGGCTGTGACGCCGGTGAATCCGAGGCCGAACAGGCTCCACAGAGCCATGTCGCGATGGGCGTTGATCACCGCCTTGGAAATCCCCGAAATCGGCGGATTGGTCAGGGCCCACATCGACGCCGTCCCGGTCACATAGGTCGGGATACCCAAGATGCAGCAGGCCACAAAGAGGACGAGACCCATGCGCTTCATCATCTCGTTGTTCGCGACAAGGGCATAAAGGTAGAATGCGAGCGTCAGCACGAAGCCGACAGTCGGGAAGTGATTGAGGATTACATGGACGTGCGACCATATCTGCGAGGTCTTCGAATCCGGAATTCGCAGTTCATGGTGGTTGATCTCCCAGCCCAATTCCCCGACGAGAACCATGAAGGCCAGGGTTAGGATCGCGCATCCGAGGGTCAGATGCAGCATGTTATCCGTCAGCCGCCCGCCGCTTGTCCGCAGGAGCGCAACCAGGGCCGCTAATCCCATGAGCCCAAGAATGACGAGCGCAGCGATCCCCCAGCCGTAGTGCAAATCCAGCATGGATTCTGACATCCGAGGGCTCTTGGCCGCCATCAGCTGCGCCATAGAATATTCGCCGCTGAAAAAAACCGGCAGAACCAGAAGGCCCAGGAGGACGAAAAGACCAAGGCAAATGCGCTTGAGGCCCTCATTGCCGGTGATCATCCCGGTCATGTATGCACCAAGCACGAATACGAGACCGATCGACGGAAATACAGTTACAAGAATGTGGAAATGCGACCACGACGCCGGAATCAGATGCATGTAAACTTACCCCGTCACTCAATCGAAATTTTGCCAGTCCGTCCCTCAAGGGCCAATATCACCTCGAATTCTCATCCGTCAACGAGGCTGACCAATTACAGGCCAAACCTGATCGAAATTTTGGTAGCATGGGCATAAACTCAAGTTCACAGGAACAACTATCCCGCAGTGCGATGACTCGAAATAATGCAGCGCAGCATTTTTCGATCGAGAATGCTGCACTGCAAACCAAGACCAGTTAGCCAATTTCAGGCAGTTGGCTGCAGAAAGACCATTGGCGATCCAGTCGGCGAATTCAGTACAGTTGCGTAGGGCGCTTCAGCGCCGGTTTGGAAAATATTTCAGGTCCGGCGCAGGCTGGCCTCGTCTGGTCGGTGTGAGGAAGCCGTCGTCGCTGACCCGGTAGGTCTCGTTGCCGATCGTGACCATCCGATTGTCTTCCGAGCAAATATACTCGTTCCACTCGACATCACGTTCGCGCCGGTAGCTGCGCTTCACCGCCCATGCGCGTGTCAGGGCGTTGTCGGTGATCGAGATTTCATTATGCAGGACGGAAGGGTCGGCCCTGTCGAGATAGATGCGCTCTTTGACTATCGTCTGGTTGTCCTTGTGCATGGGAATGCCGCTGCCGTCGAAGGTGCGAGAACCCTTCATGCCGCGGGTTTCGACCACGAGAGTGTCGAAGCGGCCGTCGCCGTCGGTATCCTCCCATTTGCCGATCGAAAAGCCCGCAAACGCCGGCTCGATGTCATCGGGCCACTTGCGGTCGTCGGTATAGATGCGGCGGAACTCGCTCATATGGGCAAGCATGATGTAGGTCGTGTCCGGCATGACGATGATTTCCATCGGCTCGTAGGCAATCATCGCGCGCGGCATGCCGGGCGGGATGCAGGACGACAGGGGCCCAAGACCGCTTTCCGCCCGGCGGGCCAGCGACGCTTCATAGATCGCCTGGTATTCCGCCGTCAGTGGCGCCTGTTGCCCACGCCCGGCAGGTTTGGCGGGATCCCAAGGAGAATTCAGGCTGACACCTGGCGTCACCCACTGCCCTTTAAGGTCGGGATATTTGGTCTCGTCGTGGGCGCGCGCAACAAACCCACTGGCGCTCACCACCGCCGCCAGCGCCAAAGCGCCAATCCATGTCCGCTCAAGCATGGTTTAATCCTCCGTATCGTCAAGCGCCCTTCCGGCGGGCCATTGTCTCTCTGTCATCGAGTAGCCGGCAAAGGACAGCTCGAAATTCTTCGGGAATTCGGATCGTCCGTAAAGATACGACGCAGCGTGCTGTAGAGTTCGAGCATCATATAAGTGGTTTCGCCGCCGAGCAAAACACGCTAAGGGCTGCTGCAGCCAATCCCAAGGAGCACGACATGTCGCTAACCGATAAGAGCTCGCCCAAAAGCACCTACGAGCCGATCTGCTGGAACTTCAAGCTCCTGGCCCAGCACGAGCTCGATGGCTTCGGCGGCATGGGTGAAGGCATGGCGGTGCAGATTGCGCCCGGTGGCCGTCGCCTCATCTGGTTGGCGCATGAAAGCGCGCCCAAGAATTTCACCGCCGTCGATGTCTCCGATCCCCGCCAACCAAAGGTCGTCGTGCAGACCGATCTGCCACAGAGCTTCATGCGGTCGAACTCGCTCGAAATCACCGGCAACGTCATGGCCGTCGCCTACCAGACCCAAAAGGTCGGTCAGAAGCCGGCGGGGTTCGAACTCTTCGACATTTCGGTTCCGGAAAAGCCGAAGTCGATTTCCTATGTGGACTGCTCGGGCGAATTCTCGCGTGGCGTGCACCAGCTCTGGTTCTGTGACGGTGAATATGTGCATATGGCCTCAGGGGCGGCGGACTTCAAACCAACGCATCCGTCCGATGATCAAATCTATCGCTGCTTCGACGTGCGCAATCCATCCAAGCCCACGGAAGTCGGACGTTGGTGGCTACCGGGCACACGCGAGGGCGACAGCACGCCGCCACCCGCACGGCATCCGCGGCCTGCGCTGGACAAAGGCAACCGTGCGCACAACACGAATGTCTATCCGCAACGGCCGGACCGGATGTACCTCGCCTACATCGATGCCGGCATGTTCATCATGGACATTTCGGACAAGTCGAAGCCGAAGCCGATCAGCCGCTTCGACAATTCCCCGCCCTATACGGGCTTCACCCATACGGTGCTGCCGCTGTTCGAGCGCAATCTCCTGGTCATGAGCGATGAGTCGACGTCCGACAACGCGGTCGATTGGCCGAAGCTGATCTGGATTCTCGACAACCGCGACGAAAAAAATCCGGTGCCGATCTCGACCTGCCCGATGCCAAGCCCTGATGCCTATGCGAGCCGCGGCGGGCGCTTCGGCGCGCACAACATTCACGAGAACACGCCCGGACCGAATTCCTGGAAGTCGGAGACCATGGTCATCGGCACGTTCTTCAACGGAGGCCTGCGCGCCTATGACATTTCCAATGCCTATGCGCCCAAGGAGGTCGGCACTTTCGTTCCGCCGGCGCCGCGCATGAGCAAGCTCAACTCGATCCAGCTAAACGACGTCTTTGTCGACGAACGCGGGATCGTTTATACGGTCGATCGCTTCTCGGGCGGCCTCTACATCCTGGAGATGGATTTCTGAAGCGGCCACCGCATGTAAGTTTCGTCGAAACCTGGCTCGGCGAAATCCGCGACTGTTTGAAGCTTTAATCGATCAGCTCCATTTGCCGCAATGTGCCGGGCAGACTCTGATCGATGAGTTCGACGGCCGCCGCTTTCAGGTGCTCAATGGAAGCCGCATTGAGCGAGGTTGGCCACCAGGATTGATCGACCTGGCGATGGGGGCCATTGAGAAATGTCATACGCGTCGGATCAAACACGGCTTCACCCTGCAACAATGCAGACGTCGTGCCCCGACTCGAAAACGACTCGCCGCTGACGACCGAAATCTGATAAAGTGCGTGGACCATCAGCGTGCCAGATCCATTCAGACCTTCCGTCGCGAGAATACCCAACCCGCTTACACTTTGGTTGGTAGCCCCTACCGGGCTGATACTTTTGGTGAGCACGACATAGCTCTCTACGTCGGCGGGGTAGACGCTCTCGTGGACCATCGCGCCAATTCCGCCCCTATTGGGAGTCAAATACGGCGACTTTCGATATTTCACTGGTTTGACGTTGAAGGTCCGACCGAGCAACGCTCGAACCCTGCCGACGACGAGGTCATCGATACCCCAGGACGCGACAGCGATCTCCTTGTGTTCATTGCCAAACGCGGCGCCCCCGATTTTCTGGACATGAAACTTGTCACCAAACGCGGTGACGATTCCGACATTCCGGACGCCCTGGCGATCGGGCTGGAGATCGGGTGCACCGCCCGAAACAACGCCCGCACATGCGCCCAACAACAGCGCAAAAAGCATTGGCATGACCCACGCGATGCGGGCATGTTGCTGGTCGCCAGACGATGTCACACCCACTACGCCCCCCACCGATCCTTGAAATCGAGAGCTAGCACGCCTACGACGAGGATCAAATATGCAATGATCGTCAGTCGAATTACAACTGATTGCTGCAAGCCATTGATAACGGAACGTTTTTCGATTCCATGAGCGAATTCAACCTTTCAAATCGAACGAAATCGGCCCCGTCGGCAGAAGCGCGCGCGGCGCGCGCTTCCCGGTGACAGTCGTCACCGGCTTTCCGGGCGCAGGCAAGACCACCCTGGTACGCCGCTTTCTCACGACGCTCGAAGGCCGCAACACGGCCGTGGTCATCAACGAATTCGGCGCGGTCGGCATCGACGACGCGGTGGTGCGCGGGACCACGGACGAAGTCGCGCTGCTCGGCAACGGCTGCCTGTGCTGCACGACGCGCTCCGACCTGCAATTGACGCTGCGGCGGCGATCCTCTAACCCCGCGCGCGCGATCTCTTTTCTATTGAAAAGATACTCTGGCCCGAAACTCTTCCGATCAGTTCGCCGCCCCCGATTATTGAAATCGAGCGTCTCGGCGGCTACGACGAGGGTCAAATTATGCAACGGACGATTCCCGAAGTACAACTTGTTACGAGAATCTGTTGAACAATGGAACCTCCAAACGGGAAACATCTGTTGGTCACCCCACCGAAACTTGCTTAGTCAATCAGTTCCAGTTGCCGCAGGGTGTTGGGCAGACTCTGGTCGATAAGGTCCACAACCGCCGTTTTCAGGCGCTGATTAGAATTCGCATCGAGGGAGGTCGGCCACCATCATTGATCGACCTCCCGATGCGGGCCTTTGAGAAATGTCATGCGTATCGGATCGATTGCGGCTTCCCCCGGCAACAATGAGGGCGTGCTGCCTAGTCGTGAAAACTCCCGACCGTCAACGAGTGTGACGTAATAAAGAGCGTGCACCGTCTGCTTGTCAGATCCTATCAAGCCGCCACTCGTGCCGAGAATTCCCAGCCCGCTCACGAACTGGTTGGTAGCCCCTACTTTGCTGACGCCTTTGGTCAATACGACATAGCTGTCGACACCGGCCGGTGAGACAGCCTCCTGGACCATGGCGCCGATCCCACCCCATTTGGACGTCGCAAATACCGACTTTTGATAGTTCACCGGTTTCACATTGAACCGCCTGCCGAGCAACGTGCGAACCTTGCCGATAACCATGTCGTCAATACCCCAGGATGCAACAGAGAACTCCTTGAAGTCGCTGCCGAACACGGTGATCCCGACTTTCTGGACATGAAACATGTCGCCGAACACAGTGATGATGCCGACATTCCGGATACCCTTGAGATCTGGTGCGACACCAGGAAGGACGCCCGCACAGGCGCCCAGCAGCAGCGCAAAAAGTAATGAGACGGCCCGCGCCATGCCGCCATGTCGCGGCTCGTCAGCCCCTGTAACCCCCAACTCGTCCCCCATACTTGAAATCGCGCGCCTGCGCCGTTACGACCCGGGATCACGGTATGTACCAAATGTCAGCCCCGATACAACTGGTGGCCGAATACTCTTGAAAATGCAGCGTTTTTCGGACTGATGAGCACGCTCGACCTCTTCAAATCGAACGAAATCGGCCCCTTCGGCCGCCGGCAGAAGCGCGCGCGCGGCGCGCGCATCCCGGTGACAGTCGTCACCGGCTTTCTGGGCGCAGGCAAGACCACCCTGGTACGCCGCTTTCTC
Organism: Xanthobacteraceae bacterium; assembly: GCA_035300505.1. Classification (GTDB taxonomy): domain Bacteria; phylum Pseudomonadota; class Alphaproteobacteria; order Rhizobiales; family Xanthobacteraceae; genus VAZQ01. Next base: position 29,143 of record DATGVJ010000296.1, on the reverse strand, counting down.
ACGACGCCAGAAGGCCGCAACACGGCCGTGGTCATCAATGAATTCGGCGCCGTCGGCATCGACGACGCGCTGGTGCGCGGGACCACGGACGAAGTCGCGCTGCTCGGCAACGGCTGCCTGTGCTGCACCACGCGCTCCGACCTGCAATTGACGCTGCGGCGGCTTGTGATGGAGCGCGCGCGCGGCGATGTGCCGGCCTTCGAACGTGTGATCATCGAAACCTCAGGCCTCGCTGATCCGGGACCGATCCTGCAGACTTTCTCGACCGACAAGGCGCTCGGCGGGGAATTCCTGATCGAAGTCGTGGCGACCGTGATTGACGCCGCAACCGGCTTGCAAACGCTTGACTGGTCGGCCGAGGCGCGCAAGCAGATCATCCTGGCCGACCGCCTCATCCTGTCGAAGACCGATCTCGTCGAAGAGGCCAAGGTCGAGCAACTGAGCGCGCAGCTGCGTACGCTCAATCAGCGCGCCAGCATCGCACACGCAATCGATGGCGCGATTGACCCTCACTGCCTCACCGAACCGCGCGACGACGTGGATCACGGTTTCGTAGCGGAAGCCGACCACTCAGACGGCATCGCGAGCTTTGTGCTTCACCTCGATCGCGCCATTTCCTGGAACGTCTTTGCCCGCACCATGGAAACCCTGATTGCGCTGCGCGGCAGCGACCTGTTGCGCGTCAAAGGGTTCCTCGATGTCGAGGGCTGCCAGGGGCCGGTGCTCGTGCAGGTCGTGCAGCACCTCGCCCATCCGCCGGTAGAGCTTGCGGCCTGGCCGGATGGCGACCACCAGAGCCGGCTCGTGTTCATCACGCGGCATATCGCGGAGAACCACGTGCGCGATCTGTTTAACGCAGTCCGAACGTTGTCGCCACAGGGTCGATGAATACTCGTCTTCTTATCAGAAAAATACGAATTTATTGCCATAAATATCGATATCATAGAAATAAAATACTTTTTATATTGAGAATATTGCCATTTCATAGAAAACAATTCTTTCTAAGTAAAATTCGACGTTCGCTCCATGAGGTCCCTTTGAACACGCTCGCATCCCCGCCCGCCAGTAGCCCACGTGAAACATCAGGATTGGAACGGGGTGGTCATGCCGATATGCCGGCCCGAGATATTCCCTTGCGCCTGACGTCGCTCGACCTCCTCGAATCCGAAAGCATCCATATCATCCGGGAAGCCGCGGCCGAATCCGACAACCCGGTGATGCTCTATTCCATCGGGAAGGATTCGTCGGTTCTCCTGCATTTGGCCTTGAAGGCGTTTTATCCTGCCAAGCCACCGTTTCCACTGCTGCACATCGATACGACGTGGAAGTTTCGCGACATGATCACATTTCGTGATCGACGCGTGCGCGAACTCGGCCTCGAACTCCTCGTACATTCCAATCCGGAAGGGCTGGCGCGTGGAATCAATCCGATCCAGCATGGCTCCGAACTCCATACCGATGTGATGAAAACGCAAGCGCTGCGGCAGGCGCTTGACGCTCATGGATTCGACGCTGCGTTGGGCGGCGCGCGACGCGATGAGGAGCGATCACGCGCGAAGGAACGCGTCTTTTCGCTGCGCAATTCGCACCACCGCTGGGACCCGAAGCGGCAGCGGCCTGAGCCTTGGCGCCTCTATAACGGCCGCAAGCGCAAAGGCGAAAGCATCCGCGTTTTTCCCCTGTCCAACTGGACCGAACTCGACGTCTGGCATTACATCCATAAGGAGCACATCCCGGTGGTGCCACTCTATTTCGCGGCGCCGCGCCCCGTCGTTACACGCGACGGGATCCTGATCATGCGCGACGACGATCGGCTGCCGCTCGCCCCCGACGAACAACCGCAGATCAGGAATGTGCGGTTCCGGACACTGGGCTGCTATCCGCTGACCGGCGCCGTCGAAAGCACGGCTTGCACCGTGCCGGACATCATCCGCGAACTCGCCGAGAGCAATTTTTCCGAACGGTGCGGCCGCATCATCGACCGTGACGGCGCCGCCTCGATGGAGAGAAAAAAGCAGGAAGGCTACTTCTGATGACGATGCGACCACATCCGCATGAATTTACGCTCGACACTTTCTTGGCCCAGCAAGACAGCAAGAGCCTCTTGAGGTTCGTCGCCTGCGGCTCCGTCGATCACGGCAAGTCAACGCTGATCGGGCGGCTGCTATACGAGGCGAATTTGTTGTTCGACGATCAATTGGATGCCCTGGCGGCTGAATCCCGCAAATTCGGGACGCACGGCAAGAATCTGGATTTCTCATTGCTCCTCGACGGTCTCGCTGCAGAGCGCGAGCAGAAGATCACCATCGACGTCGCCTACAGGTTCTTTTCGACGGAACGCCGCAAATTCATCGTCGCAGATGCACCGGGCCACGAGCAATACACACGCAACATGGCGACCGGCGCTTCCACCGCCGACCTTGCGCTCATTCTGGTCAGCGCCGAAGCCGGCCTCACGCGGCAGACCAGGCGTCACAGCCTGATCGTCTCCACGCTCGGGGTCCGCCGCCTGGTCGTGGCAGTCAACAAGATGGATGTCGTCGGCTGGTCCGAGCAGGCATTCCGCGCCATCGAATCCGAGTTTCGTTCGTTCGCCAAGGCAATCGATGTAGACGAAGTCGTCTGCATTCCGATTTCCGCCCGCGGCGGCGACAATATCGTACGCCGGTCCCCCAATATGGACTGGTATCGCGGCCCCCATCTGCTGGAATATCTCGAAACTGTCGACATCGGAACGTCGCCGCACCGACTGCCGTTCCGCATGCCGGTCCAATTGGTCAATCGGCCAACTCCGGATTTTCGCGGCTACAGCGGGCTGATCACCAGTGGCGATGTCTATGTCGGAATGCCGGTGCGGATATTGCCGTCGGACCAGAACTCGCACGTCGATCGCATCGTTACCTTCGCGGGCGACATCGAGCGCGCGGAGGCCGGCCAATCCGTGACGGTGACGCTTACGGATGAAATCGATGCGTCTCGCGGGGAGGTCTTCGCCGAAGTCGAACGGCCTCCTATCGTCACTGACCGGATTTGCGCGCGCATCGTGTGGCTGGCCAAGGAGGCGCTTGCACCCGGCCGCAACTACCTCGTCAAAATCGGAACTTGTTCTGCGAATGCGTCGGTCGAGCCATCGCTTCACATCCTTGATCTCGACACACGCGCTTTAAAGACGGCCGACAAGCTCTTCATCAACGACATCGGGCAGTGCGTGCTTCGACTTGATCGCCCGATCGCTGTCGATCTTTATGCCGAAAGCAAGGAGACGGGCAGTTTCATACTGATCGACCCGGAATCTTACGACACCGTGGGAATGGGGTTTGTCCAGACCGTCGGCCGCGACGAGAGCAGGTTCGCGCGATGGCGGCGCTGGTTGCGATTCCCAACGCGCACCCATTCAAGACTTTCGCGTACAGGCAGGAGCGAGTCGCACTTACGGTCGATAGCAAAGGCAATCAGCTGGCGCACGACCGGAAGCGTTGATACGTTCCTGGTGACCCTCGTCATTACCGGCAGTGCCGTCTTTGCCGGATCGGTGGCCATAGCCGAGGTCATGACAAAAATCATCCTGTACTACTTTCATGAGCGAGTCTGGTCGTTCATCCCGTGGGGCAAGGATTAGCCGAACAGAGCGAACAAAGAATAATACCTTACACGAGTCGGTCAAGGCGACGAAAATTGCATTTCCTCAACTTGTCCTATTGGCTACATTGTCGGTAATCACGGGAGGCGATTGCAATGGCAGCAGAAAGTTGGACCATCGCTGAAGCGAAGGCCCGATTCGGCGAATTGATTGATCGTGCGAATCGGAACGGGCCCCAAACCATCACGCGGAATGGCCGAACTGCCGCAGTCTTGGTTTCTGCAGAGCAGTGGGAAAACATGAGCGAGCGAAGAGGCAACTTGGCCGATTTTTTTGCAGCATCGCCACTGCGGGATTCCGGCATAGTCGATCAACGCGTCAAGGAACCGGACTAGCAGCAACAAGGTGGATCAAGTTAAACCTATCCCCACCATCGACCACGCCGCCTTGCAGCAATGCGTGCGCGCGCTCCAGGGGAAGAATTCTGTCGAAGCGGAGCGTCTCGCGCGCCAGGTCCTGGCCCGCAACGCACGGGATCCTGACGCCTTGTTTTTTCTTGGAGTAGCGCTTCTGACGCAACGGCGCCCGGCTGAGGCCGTGGCGCCGCTTGAAGCGGCAGCCAACATCCGGCCGAATGCGGAACTCGAATCCAATCTTGCAATCGCTCTGCGCGACAGCGGCAAGGCGAAGGAGGCGCTGGCCCGATTCGAGCGCGCCACCAAACAGTTTCCACCTTTCGCGCCGGCCTTTCTCGAATATGGCGCGACACTTCGTTCCATGCGACGGTACGCCGAGGCTGAAACTGTCCTGCTGCGTGCCCACCAATTGGCGCCCGACGCGCCGCAGATCAATCTCATCCTTGGAGCCGTGTTGCTGGCCCGGGCCAATCCGCAGGGCGCGCGCGAATCGTTTGAACGCGTGCTGGCGCGGTTTCCGGACCATCTGGAAGCGTTCTTCGGCCTTGGTGTCGCCTGCCTTAACGAAGGCCAATTCGCGCGCGCCGCCGAGCAGTTCCGCACGGTGGTCGCCCGGGACCCAAATCATTCCCGTGCGCGGCTACACCTCGCACATGCCCTTATGGAGCTTTCCCAACAGGACGAAGCGCTGGCTTGCCTGCGTGCGGCCGTTGCAATCGACCCCAGTTGCCGCGGCAACGCCATCCGCATGATGGTCTCAGCCGGACGCGGACGTTTCTGGCTCAAACGCAGCGCCCTCGTGGATGTTCTGGGGATCAAGCAAAAGATTTAGCGTTTCGGGGCGCGGAACCGGCGGCGATAAATGCCCGGCTCCTGCAGCATCGTCATCGACAATTCCAGCTGCTGCGTCACGCCTTCGGCCTCGATCACTCCGAAATTGGCTTCCCAGTTGTTGCGTTTGACCGGAATGCATTGCGCGACCGGCGTTCCCTTGGGCAACACGCCCGAAAAGCCCTCGTCACGCCAATGCGCTGGAAAATTGACGAAGTTTCCGCTGTAGCGATCCGCATCGACGAGACCTGTCAGCGTCGTGAACGGCAAATCCATCCGATTGAAGGGATGCGTGACCAAAAGCGAATAGCCGGGCGGCAGCTCGAAGGTCCAGAAGTTGTTGAACTTGATTGCGATCCTGTCAGCGTGGAAGAACGGCGTCCCCACCAATTGGTTGTTGTCGTGGAAATCGATGGGCGCGCGCAGGAACCCGGTGAGTGCGCCCGCCGGGACGTCCCGGTCCCAGCTGAACTCGCCGTCCCGCACATCAAGATCGCAAATGAGCGGCATCAGGTATCCGGCCGTCATCGCGTCGATCACCGGTGGACATTTCTTGACCGTCATCTGGTCGGTCTGCAGCAATGTGCTGAAAGCCGTCTGCGGCATCGCCTTGAACCAGTCGGGCAAGCCGCGCACGGCCGGAATAGGGCGCGGCAATACACCGTCGAGTTCCGGCGGGCAGCGGAATTTGATCGTGAGGTTTTGGGTTTCCATCAATGCCCTGTCATAACAAACCCGTTCCAATGGGCGACTGGTTGGTTTACCCTAGCTTAATCGAAATCTCGCCTATTGAACGTAGCCGGGCGACGGTCCCGCTGCCTTCTGTGACTATCTCATGTGACTACAAGAACGCCATACCAGGGAGAAATGCACCCATGGCTCGAATAAATCTCGACGTTAACGGCAAGGTCCACACGATCGATGCCGATCCGGACATGCCGTTGCTCTATGCCTTGCGCAACGACATTGGCCTCAACAATCCGCATTTCGGCTGCGGGCTCGCCCAGTGCGGGGCCTGCACCGTACACCTCAATGGCCAGGCGATCCGCTCCTGCGTGACGCCGGTCTCCGCCATCGGCACCGGCAAGGTGGTGACGCTCGCCGGCCTCGGCACGCCCGAGAAGCCGCACCCGATCCAGAAGGCCTATGTGGAAGAGCAGGTGCCGCAGTGCGGCTACTGCATCAATGGCTGGGTCATGACGGCAGCCGCTCTTCTCAACGAGAAGAAAAAGCCGACCGACGCTGAAATCAACAATGCGCTGACGGGCCTCAAGTGCCGCTGCGGAACGCACATGAACATCGTGCGCGCCGTCAAGCGCGCTTCCGAGATGATGGGCTAAGGGAGCAGCACATGACCAAAATGGAAAATCCCGCAAACTTCTCCCGCCGTTCGCTGCTCAAGACCGGCGGCGCGCTCGTCGTGTCGATCGGCGCCCCGATTGCGCTCGACACTGTGCTCGGCATCGATGCGGCGCATGCCCAGGCGAGCGGCACCAAGCCGCCGCTGACCCCGGACCAGTTGTCGACCTTCATCGCCGTCAATGGCGACGGAAGCGTATCCGCCTTCTTCGGCAAGATGGACATGGGCCAGGGCCTGTTCGCCGCCATCGGGCAGATCGTGGCGGAAGAACTCGACGTCCCGTTCAAGACCGTGAAAGTGTTGATGGGCGACACCGCCACCAGCGTCAACCAGGGCGGTGCTTCAGGCTCGACCGGCGTACAGCTCGGCGGCAAGCAGATGCGCGTCGCCGCCGCGGAGGCGCGCCGCGTGCTGGTCGAAATGGCGTCGCAACGCTTGAGCATCCCGGCCGACCAGCTCACGGTCACCGACGGCGTCGTGCACGCCAAAGCCGATCCGTCGAAGAAAGCCTCCTACGCCGAACTCATCGGCGGCCGCTATTTCAATGTTCCGCTCGAGTGGAACAAGGAGTTGGGCAACACGCTCTATGCGCCCGGCAAGGCGAAGCCGAAGGATCCGAAGGACTACAAGATCGTCGGCAAGCCATTGCCGCGCGAAGACATCGCGCCGATCGTCTACGCCCAGACCGATTTCTGCACCGACGTGAAGCGTCCCGGCATGTTGCATGCCCGCATGATCCGTCCGCCGGTCGCGGGCTCGACGCCGGTGAAAGTCGACGAAGCCTCGATCCAGGACATTCCGGGCGCCAAGGTCTACCTCGAAAAGGGGTTCCTTGCGGTCTATGCCGAGAATGAGTGGAACGCGATCAAGGCTTCGCAAAAGCTCAAGGTCGAATGGTCCAACGTGCAGCCGTCCTTTGTCGAACAGGTTGCGCTTTACGACCATATCCGCAAGACCCCGCCACGCAAGCACCAGGACGAAGGCAAGCAGGCCGGCAACGTGGAAGAAGCGTTCCGCACCGCCGCGCGCGTGGTCGAGGCCGAATACGAATGGCCGTTCCAGTCGCACGCCAGCATGGGCCCGGCCTGCGCTTTGGTCGAAATCCAGGACGGCAACGTGACGTGCTGGACCGGTTCGCAGAAACCGCATTTCGTGCAGAACGGCATTTCGCGCACGATCGATGTCCCACTGGACAAAGTCCACGTCGTCTGGGTCGTGGGCCCGGGCTCCTATGGACGCAGCGACGCTGACGATGCCGCGATGGACGCCGCCGTCCTCGCCAAGGTAACGGGCCGTCCGGTGCGCGTGCAATATACGCGCGACCAGGGCACTGGCTGGGATCCGAAGGGGCCTGCTTCAATCCACCGCGCCCGCGCGGCGCTCGATGCGCAAGGCAACATTGTCGCCTACGAATTCGTGAGCAAGGGGTTCTCGCGCGTCGACGTCAACACCAACGGCAGCCAGCCGCATGACACGCTTGCGGGCCACTTCCGTGGCATCGCGCTCAAGTCAGGCGACAATTTCGGCATCCCGGGGGAGTCCTACGAATTCGCCAACAAGAAGACCTATTGGGAAACGATCCCGCCGCTGCTCGACCGCGCCTCGCCGCTCCGCTCTTCGCATCTGCGCGACCCCGTGGGCCCGCAGATACACTTTGCGAGCGAGTCTTTCATGGACGAAATCGCGTCCACGATCGGCGTCGATCCGCTGGAGTTGCGGCTACGCTATGTCAAGGATGCCCGCGACATCGCTTTGCTCAAGGCAGTTGCCGAAAAGGCCAATTGGCAATCGCGGCCCTCGCCGCGCCGCGACCAGACCGGCAACAAGGTGTCGGGCCGCGGTATCGCCTATTCGCAACGCAACGGCACGCGCGTCGCGATCGTGGCGGAAATCGAAGTCGATCGCACGACCGGCAAGATTTCGGTACGCAAATTCACTGTGGCGCACGATTGCGGCCAGATCATCAACCCGGCCGGCCTCAAGCACACGATTGAAGGCAACATGATCCAGGGTATGAGCCGCACGATCTGGGAAGAGACCAAGTTCGACACCAAGAACGTCACCAGCATCGACTGGATGAGCTACCCGATCCTCGACATCACGGAGCGCCCCGCGGAAATCGACATTGTGCTGATCGACCGGCCGAATGTCGCACCATCGGGCGCCGGCGAACCGTCGATGCGGCCGCTGTCGGCTGCCATCGCCAACGCCATCTTCGACGCCACCGGCGTGCGCATCCGCCGCGTGCCGTTCACGCCGGAGAGCGTGCGACAGGCGATGTCGTAAAGCTCGCGGTCGAGAAATTACAAGTTTTGGGCCGGCCCCACGGGGCCGGCCCTTTTAATTTCGACCTTCATAGCGGGCATCGCTCAAAGATTTTCGGCTTCGTTTTGGCCAAAATGCTCGAGTTTGACTTTCAGTCCTTCATCTTTGTTCCCTCTTCCCCTGCGCGTGCGGCCACCACCACGTCCCCAGGGGGCTCCGACACCCCCGAATTTGGCTTCGTTTTGGCCAAAATACCTGGGTTCGACTTGTCGATCTTCTGCGCCAAAGTAAATATCACCATGATAAACTACCCTAAGGCGCATAGCGGGTCTCCGCGCTGGCCACGGCGCACCCTCAATGGGCCCTGACCGGACACGCGCCGAAGCATTGAAATCGATCGAAACAAAAAAGCGCCCGTCCGGTGAGGGCCTCGGGCGCAATCTCGACAACACTATTTTGCCAATAGCATATCTGCTAAGCCGGGTCAAACAAAACGTGAACAAACCTGGTTCCCATTCAGGAGTCGCGACCAAAATGCTCAAAACGAGCCATTCAGTTCGCTCTTAACCCCATCGCGTTAAATTGCTGCGATGCAGCGATTTAACGCGATGGGGCCAGAAGCGGACCTGAGCAGGTGCAAAAAATACTTACCATTCGCGCAACCTGACATATCCAGATGGCGGTATCGCGTCATGACGTTTTTCGGGCGACGGCCACCGGAGCGAGTGGATAGGTCCGGCATCCCGGCGCCCGAAAACCTTTACAATTTCGGATATCCTGATTGGATCATCGAAATTATCGCTTGCCAGCGCGTGCCTTTCATCGTTGCCGAACTCGGGCGCGACGCCGATCCGTTCATACTGCATCTCTATGCGGCGCTGGCCGAGAAGGAACGCCGGCTGATTTCGGAGCGCACCAAAGCCGCACTGGCCGCCAAGAAGCAGCGAGGCGAAGCCTTGGGCAATCCAACCAACATCGCGCAGGCGGGTCAGGCTGGACGGCGCATCCAAATGGCGGAGGCCGATCGCTTCGCAGCCAATCTCCTGCCCATTATCAAGAGCATCCAGTCGGCAGGGCCAATTGGCATGGTCGCCATCGCCAAGCTACTGAATGAGCGAGGAGTCCGGACAGCCCGCGACGGGCAGTGGCATGTATCGTCCGTCGCAAATTTGCTGGCTCGCGCGAACAATTTCGCGGCGCGGTAAGCTAGCGCGTTTCATAAGCGGGAATTTTTCAGAGCGACGGCGCGGCCGTGCTCGACTCGCATTCCGTGTTCCGCACGTGTCTAACTGCTGCGCTGTTCCGGATTCTTCGAGTGGGCCGATCGGGTGGACGCGAAGACGCGACCCCCGACTTCAGCAGTTGATTCTGTGATCGCTCTCCCCAGCAGTCGCAACCTTGGACCGGGAAATGGCTTGTCTGAGAGGCACTCGGCCGCCGCCCTTCGCCGCGGGATATATTCCTGGGGAACCTCTTCGTCCGCGGATCGACTCGTTTCCGGTATCAGGACCGGACGGTCCATCCAGCCTTCATGCTCGATCGCAAAAAGCAGTTTCTCGGTGGCCAGTTCGACGTCGGCGTCTTCGCCAGTCGTCGCAGCTTCCAACAGAAGATTGCCGGCTTCGAGCCAGTGCCGGCGGCGGAGATAGGCGAGCGGCAGGTCCTGGGAGAGACCATGGTTAGCGTCGATCAACGTCTCCATGCTGCGCATGGGTCCGCCTCTTGGGGTGATCCTGTACGAAAGCTCCTTGGTCCAATACATCATCACATTCCAATTATGTAAGTGCGTCTTTCGATCAGCACACCCCAAAACGTCGTGCAGAGACATCGGGTCGGAAATGGATTAATTTTAGGCGCGCGACGGTATGATGGGATGCAATCCACAAACAAACATTTCAAGGTTCGACAATCTTCTTCAGTCGCTCGACATGCGCATTACCGCACTGAACACTGCAAGCAAAATCCAAATCCTAGCCTGATCGGAACGCCCGGGGTCGTGATGGACCCCAATATAGCCGCACCCGCGATCACACAGGGCCAATGATCTCACGATATGGCGGATGAGATGTCGACGGAAATTCCCGCTAGACCAACTTCGGACCTGGGTGCCGTCACAACGCGAACAAGGACGTGGTTTTGAGTCCATTAGGAGTGCCACAGCAGCTTCGCCACTTTGGGCGAGCCGACGATCATACCTTTGCCTATATCCCTATGCCGAACCCGAATTTGCCGGTCAGGACGGGGGACAATGTCCTCGCGAAGTTATCCACAGGGCTGGTCGCACGTTACTCATTGGTTGAAAGGGCCGCTGGCCGGCCACAATTGCTTGGAACACTACTGCAGTGTTGTGAGTGGTGGTATGCGTTGGGGGTCTCCGTGCAAATCTCGATTGCCATTGGAGAAAATGTCGCGACAGGTCGCGCAATTGCAGCAGCTCGTGTGTTGCTCGGACTGGATCAGGCGGCGCTTGCCGTGTTGGCGAATGTTTCACCGGCAACGATCTCAAATGTCGAGCGGGGCCACGGTGTTCGCGACGATACGCTCCACTCCATTCTGTCCGCCGTTCGTCGCCGAGGCGCGACCGTCAGCATTGATCGAAACGGTTTTGCTTCCATTGCGATCTATTTTCACGAGCCCCCACAGCGAGCGCCTCGCTCGCCAACATGGCAACGGCTGAGTTTCGAAAGACCCACGTTGTTGTAATGCGCGCTTGATACGTTGGTCGAGCAGGCGCGCACCCTGGCCCGGGTAGCATGACGCCGTCAACGCTTACGGAATTGCCGCGAAGAATCCCAACGACCGCCTCCAAAATGCGCCGTCTTCGTAATACAGGGACGCTCGCGCGGCATATGAGGCAAAGGCGGCACATGAGGCAACGAAAGTGGGGAAGGACGCGATGACAACAGGCCGCCTCTTGGTTGCCGGATTAGCTGTCGTTTGGCCGCTGATGGCCGCAGACGCTTCGGCGCAAGACTGCCCTGAATGGTTCAAATGGCTCTGCCCCGACAGCGCGAGTTCCAATCCAGCCGCGAAGGAAGCCGCCCCGCCTGGCCAAGGAAAAGAGTTGGCGCGAACCAAGGCGAGTTCAAACTCCGCGTCCGGCAAAGCACGAACGACGAGTCGTTCGGCTGCCGACATCGCGACAAATTCGAAATCGCAACAGACGGTTCCGGAGGCCTCGCGCCAAGCCAAGGCTGGCCGCACCGCAGGTGGCGGCGAGCAACGTCTCGCGCGGCAGGGCGAACAACGAGCAGGGCGCCTTGGCGCGACGACAAATAATCAGGAAAAAGAGTTGTTTGATGAATTTCTGGTGTGGTTCAACGAACAACAACGGAACGCTGCAACCGATCGATGATCGGTTGAGTGTACCACCCAGTCCGGCTCCAAGCCTTTTGATCTGAGTACCAAAAGGCTGCAGGCGTCGCGAGGAAGTTATTGCCGAACCTGAGGTTTTTGGGCACACACAGCGATAAAGCTTGGGTGCCGCGGATTCCTATACCGCGGCTGGGTCACGTTCTTTTGAGGTGCTGACTGGAGATTTTTTTTGAAACGGTATCTTGTTCCCGGTATGGAACTTTGTCGCCACAATTTTGATGAGGTCGCGCAATCTCTGAATTCAAAGGCCCACGCGCAAAGCAAACGAGAGTGGGACCAAGGGGGGAAGCTATGGGCAGTATGGAATTGTTTCTGCTTGGCGTCTTGGCGGGGTGGATACCGCCAACGATCATTGTCGTCGTAATGGCACGCCGAGCATGGTCGATGGGACAAATAAATGCAGCGTGGCGGTGTCCCAAGAATTATTTGAATTAAACGGTATTGATGGACGGCATCGCTGTTGTTGGCGGGACGAACCTGTAGTAGATGAACCCTGCCGCATGAAAGGCAGCAATCGTGCCCATTGTAGTTCTTTTGTTGTTATTATTAGACGCGACGATTTTTAGTGCAGCTCAGTTGCAATACCAGGGACATGGTTGGGCCGACGAAGTTTGTTTCTCAACCTATGGCCTCTGCAATCGGCCATTTTTCCTTGGCCTGATAGCTGGCGTGGTCAGCAGCATTTATTTTGTACACTCGGCTGTCAGCAACAAATCATAAGGCAATGATGTGCCTTGCGACTGATCGGAGGAGCGAGCGTGCGGCTGGGTAGGTCTGGCACAACGCGCTGGCCGTCCGTGAGCAATTGAAAACATCTGGATTAACCACATAGCAAAAAAACGGAGCAAATACCGTCGACAATTGCGTCCAGCGCTTATCAGTGCGACCCGAAACTCCGGGCGGTCTGCAGGGTTGGTTTATGCCAATGCGTGATCCGATAGGCGGTCTGGTTTTTGCCGCCATTTTCCTGGTGATGCTGGCAACCTTTAGCCAGATGTCAAAGATAGTGCAGGGGCCCTTTGTGGCACCTTCGACGGGAGGGTACGAATTGACGGGCAGTTCTCGGCCTGCGAACTGACTAGCAGCAAACTTCAGGCAATGCGACCTATGACGGTGAGCCCGCATGGTCGGCATTGGAATCCCATTTGGCTCCGGAAACTTTGATCCCCGGTCCCGGAAAATCGGGAGCATATCTCGATTGCAGTTCAGGCAGACCTGCCGATGTGGGGGCCCCTCGGGACTAGGGACCTCCCTATCGTTTGTCGCATCGGTCCTGCGGAGAACATCCTCCGTTTCTGCCTCAATTTTTTCAGCATCCCAATTGCATTCGGGGACCAGGGTCCTCAGGGCAAAGGCTTCTAACTTGCCACCTCGCTCTGCACGATGTAAGTCTGGGTTTTAGCCCGCAAATAGCGTGCATCCGTCACCACTCCCCTCCGGGTTTTTTTGCTTTATTGACCCGGATGAGCAAGCCGATACTCAACCACCCAGGCGTTTAGCTGGATGGAGCGCTGCTGTTTTTACGCGTCTTTAGGATCGTTGGGGTAACTCACCACTATCTGCCCGGTTCCCGACATATAAACATTTTAACGAGATGCTCAGGCTTGGCGCGAAATGAAAGTGGTTTGGTGGTGCTCATACTGGGCCTTCACAAACGCGGCTTTGGAGCCAAGCGCCCCTTTACGACGCCGCGGTGACGTCGAATACGATGATTTGGCAGCGTTCAGCAGACACGAGCCTCAGTGGTAAAGTATCCCTACGTTTCCGAGTGCAGCCGCGCGTAGCCGCGCAGGAACCCGCTCACCAGCCGAAGCGGCCCGCAGAATACGTTTGGCGAGCGCAACCTTTGATGTGCGCCGTTGCACCTCATGCTAAAGCTGCGCCCAAGCCTCTTCAAGTGCGGCCCGCATCAAGTTGATCACCTTTAAGGACCGCCCCGGCGCTGTATGTCGGCAATCGAACATAGGTATGGCGTCCTGCGCACGCTGGCGCAGCTCGAGCCAGGAGAGTTTTTCGTTTATTCGAATAGTTAACGTCTTTTTCGAAAAAAGACTTGGAACCGGGGCGCATGCAGAACGTTGCACCAAGTTGCAAACAGCGAGTTGATTAAAAAGCTGCTTTGCGAGAAGGCGTGGGTTGGGAATCGACATGCCAGAGATTTACAGGTCACCATCCTCGGTTTCTACCGCGGAGCACCCTCCACTTTGGTCATGGTCTGAACCAATAGACTGTACGACATGGACGCCGGGGGACCTCGAACAGGCGGCAGTAGCCGACGGAATCGACGCTCGGACCGGAGACGGCGGCGTTCTCGATCCTGAGCGACTATCGCTCCGCACCGAGCAAGAGGCATTCCAGCAGTTGCGTGAAATCCTGCGCCAGACGGAGAAATTAGAGGCAAGAGCTTTCTCGAAGCCGGCGGGTTTCGGAAAAACAAACAGCGACCGTCGTCAACGGCCTATTGAATTCTTCCAGCGAACACCAGGCGGTGCCGGTAAACGCTGGAAGCGATCAGTCGCGAAAGTGGCAAGAGCGGCAGGCTGGATACTAATAGCATCCGCCACCGGGTTTGGTCTGATCCCGATTATTTTGCTGCTGGTATTCGGGATACGATAGCTCTGGTCCTCGCGAGATTCGTTTTCGAGCTGAACATGGGCACGACATGATCGAGGAACTTGGCCAAGGATTGCAAGGGAACGGCTCATTGATCGCTTCTTGCGATGTAGAATTCCACTAAGCGCAAGCTATCATTAAGAATGCGTGCTATCCAACTGAGGATGATCGAGCCATGATTCAAACCTCGCGCCGCGACGTCGTGTGGAGTACAGCCCGCGCCTGCGCTGCGTTTTGCCTCAACAAGCCCGTCGTCTACAAGACTGCGGCTCACACCCAACAGTCCGTCAACCCACCTACGCCATCGTCTTGGACTAACGTGCCAAATGGCGCAAAAGTCACATTGTTCGGCGCCGAATATGAAGCTGAATGCGGCCCGAACGCCATCTTCCGCAACGAAAACGCGATCAAGTTTATCCTCAATAGAGGTGATCCAGGCTGGCCAGAAGATGTGAGCGCTGGAAGTGACGGCCATCGCTGTGAACTGGATGGTTATAAGCAGACGATACTGAGTGGACAATCATTCTGGGGTGCGGGTGCATTCTATATCGACGCTGGGCCGTTTACGACCGCCTCATGGTTGGCAATTCAGCAGCACCATGCGGCCTACAATTTCATGGTGAACCGCAATTCTCGTGCGCTGTACTGCGGATTGTCAGGTGGCGCTAGGCTTGGCTTTATTCCATTCGTATATGGGCGCCGCTACCATTTCGTAAACAACATCATCTCCGGAGCGAACGGAATGATCAGGACGTGGATTGATGGAAGACTCGTCGTCAACTTCTCGGGTGCCGTGGTCCCCAATCGCTACCTCAAGATAGGCATCTACCGAGATAAGACGGCCACTGACACGATGATCCTGCGCTATGACAATCTGGAGTTTGGCACGGCAGACTTGTCGTCTCGTGTAACAAGCCCATTACCGCAGACTTCAGGGTTCCTGAGCTAATGGTGCGGCTGAAGTCGTTTGTAATGATGGATCGAGTATTTGGCTATGTCATTGTGCAAAATCGAAAATTTGATACAGAATATAAAAGCTCATCCAACGCAGGCAACAAGAAGCTCGCCCCACCCATCGACTGCGATGCCGATAAGGACGCCCACGATGAGATTTGGGAAACGGATAATTACGCGCCTCCTATGCTTCTAGCACAGCCCCCAAGGATCGCCGAGCGCTGCCGTGCGGCAGTTCTCGATCGCCGACAATCGCATTTGATCCATGAACGCTCCGATGTCTGGTGCCACGCGGCAACCTTAGAATGGCCTGAACAATTGCGCGGCGGGGCGATAATCCGCAATTCATAGGCGGGAATGTTTCAACGGACTGCCGGTCGGCCGCCACGCTGGCATGCGCAGAGGCGTTCAGTATCTATAACGTTTTTTGGTATAGGAATTGCGTTGGCACGGGAAAGGACGACGCCCGCGCGAGCGCCGTCCCCTCGGGCGCGCCCTTCATTTTCCCCGTTAGCGCGCCCCCCGTAGGGCTTGTTGATTTAGCAACGAATTGCGACCGAATTTGGTATAATTTCCTAACTTACATGTCAGGACAATTTGTCTCAAAAATGAGAATTGATCTTTGAAGTCACGTAGAAGATGTAGAACGCAATGTCGTCCCTAACTCTTCGAATCAAACTCGCCGCGGCCGCACTGCCCATTGCGAGTTCATTGAAACCAAGAATTACGTCGGCTACCGTTCCATTCACGGAAACTCATGTGCTGCCTTGCATTTGCAGCTAGACGTTCTCCGTACAAATAAGACGGAATAGCTTTCTGTCGTGGTTTTGCCTTAGCAACATGCGTGTTATTTTTATTTATGATAGAGTCACTTGACCTATTGTTGTTGTCAACCGAGGCGACCGCTAGGTTGTCCGCCGAAGGGATTTGAATGATTTCACGAGCCTCTATCTTGCGGGGAACGGGCACAAGTCGAGTGCCGGGAGGTGGTTGATATGCAGCCACTCCAGGATTCTCTATAACATTGGGTTGATATAGCCAGACCAAGAAAACAAAAAATGATGCAGCAAACAGCGACAGCTTGATCAAGGTGTACATGACGAGATACGTCCAATCGTCCACCCCTTGTTTTTCAACAATACTTACTGCTTCGCAGTGGTTCATGTGACACCATGGGGTTGCTTGCATGTGTACAGCGAATGAATTCGCTTCGCCTCGCGATCACTCGTTTGGCCACTTTAAATTCACCTTTTTTGGCGCGTTCGGTAACCTCCAAGTTGACCCGTGCAAGCCGCTAAAGCCGAGCGCGCGTGCTCCCGCCGGCGTCCGATCAATCACACACCCGCCTACAAATGGGCCGCGATCCGTGATCATGACGACCGCCGATTGACCGTTCTTGGTGTTGGTCACGCGCAGCTTGCTACCAAAAGGCAGGCTTCGATGGGCGGCAGTCAACGCATTGTCGTCGAGTTTGTCTCCACTCGCTGTCCTGGTCCCTTCGCGGCTTGAATACACAGATGCGATGCCTCCTTGGGCAAGAACATTCTTTGATGTTAGTGAAACAATCAGCGTTCCCATCATCGCAAAAATCAAAATGTTCAGCTTCGGTTTCAACGAACTCTCCTATGACTTTTCACCTCTGTTCCGTTCATATTGCATTGAGCGCCGCTGTTCCATTAGTGGTGACAGGAAGCGATGTGCAGGGCTAATGTGACGACAGTACGGCAATGTACGTGGGAGGATATGAGTACCAATCCAAGCATTCGGTGTGCGCCCTTAAATTCAATCGCCTGTGCCGCCGTGGCCGGCTTTTCTGTACCGCGTGATCGAGTACGATATATTTGATTTATTTGGACGTGGACCTGAATTGGTCGACGAAGAAAGAGCCAGGCGCTAATCAACTAATCTCTCCTCCCCGGAGGCAGCGCTCGCGATCATCAAGAGCGGGATGGGGCCGGGCCGCGCTTGAACCGCCGCAGGACCAAGCAGGTAAAGGTCCTCGCCCTGCTCAAACATCCCAAAGGCACGACCATCGCCCCGCCAAAGCTGACGCCACATCAGCGCCAGGAAGCTCTCCAGCGCCTCGCCAGTGGCGAAGCGCAAGCCGATATTTCGAGAACCTACACTGCAAGGGACCGCACCATTGGAGTAATGCGAGCAGCTAAATACGTTCAAGGGTTGACCTCGCGCAGTCTCCGGCTCAGCCCCGGGCGCGCGGCGTAATGGTTGCACCTGACGCGAAAGCAAAAAAACGTGCCCAGCGGGCACGGCCTTTGGCGGCCCGGACAGCTCTAAGTTTGCTCCGGCTTGATGCACGCGAGCCTAATCACCTTGGCCCGTTCTGAGGACGATGAGCTTGCCTAAATCGGCGAAGCGCGACAAATTACGCGGGACTAATCCTTGGGGGGCGTGCGATTTTCGTCAATGACCAAATGCAAGAAATAAAAGCTACTTATCAATCCGGTTGTTAGCCCAAGTGAGAAGGGCTGATTACACAGGTTATATACGCTGAAGCAAATTTGGTCGGCCCAAGCGTAACCCTGATGCTGGAATTGGGCAGCGCTGAATATGGCAGCGACTGCAAATAGCAGAAGAATGCCAAAGCCCGTCATTGCCCAGTCTCCGTTGCAGCAACCGGCTTAATTTCTAGTAAAGAGTTTTCTCGATTACGGCGATCAACCAGTACTTGCGGAAGCGGCGCCGGCGAAAATCATTCGTCGATAAGAGGGGCTCGCCACAACGCCAAGGCCAGGAACATCACTGACGGCGTCCATGCCACCATCCCACCAAGCAGGAACATTTCGGTTTTGGTCATAGCTTCCACCTCATTCTCAGCTCCCCCCACGAAGATGCAACAATCATTGATAAAGATAGAATATGCATCAAGGTGAATTGGTTCCAGCGAGAAGATCAAAAGTTACACCGCGTACCCCTCAGCAGGAACTTTTACCCGTTTGCGGCCCTACGCCCTGACCATGCAGAACTCGTCGGCACCGATCCACCGGCCTTCACGGCGCCCCAGTGGTCGTATTCACGAAACATCGTGGATGCGGGCGCAATCGGCCGAACCGTTCAGGTCGCCGCAGCCAATCAATTCGCGTCCAATCTCCTACCTATTATCCGAAGCATCCAATCAGCGGGGCCGATGGGCATGGTCACCATCACCAAGCAGCTTAACGAAAGCGGCATACGACAGCATGCGGCCGACAGTGGCATGTGTCATCGGTAGCAATCCTGCTGGCCCGCGCGAACAACTGCACTCATAAACGGGAATTTCCAGCTGTTCGAGCAGCCCGTCCATTAGACACTAACGTGGGAAAAACGACCAGATGACTGCTCACGAACGTTTTTTCCTCAGCTCCAGTATGGATTGCTGCAGTGCGGCGTGTGCTGCTTGTGCTCGCCGCGCCTCTGATAGCCCATCTGCCTCTTGCTTTGGCGAGGCAAAGCCTTGGCTCTGACTGTCAGCGCGGCCGATCCCAGCTTTCCCTGAACGCAGCCATCGCAAGCATTAGGGAATCTGCGATACCGTTGCGCTGCCCACCCTGTGAACCCGGTTCAACGTTCATCTCCCATAACCACCACTCGATCCCGTTGCTGGTCGTGCGGTAGATTCGGCCGACACGCTGGCCCTCGTTGATGACATAGAAATCATCCCCGCCGCCCTTGGTGCGGTGAAACGTAAGCATTGGTGTACGACTTTAATATTCGAAATCAAATGGTTAAACTGAATAGATTATCGACGAAGCATCATAGCAAGAAAAAGCATGCTTGGTGTCCACGCCACCATCATGCCCCATAAAAACCATTGGTAAGATTCCATTTTAGCGCGCCCCGGTTTACAGCCCTTTGCTTTTTGGACCTCGTTTCTTGTGACCTTGGTCCAAGCTGCAGAGTTTAGTTGTTCGAGATCGCCATCGTCTTGCTAGCATATGCCAGGACTTGCTATTTCGCGCCATATTTTTTGAGAACGGAGTCTCCCCCACTCTGCCCTGGGGTTGGTCACGCCGAAGCGAGAGCCCCGTTGTCAGGGCTACGGCAGGCCCAGAAGGAAATGGTCGGGCTTAATCAAGGTAGTAGATTGGTGGGTATTCAAAAACCCACCAAGACGATAAGCCGACTCTATCATCTCAGGGTATTGACAAAAACGTTGCGCACCAACCTACCGACATTTTTATCGCGACGGCTTCTCAACTAATAGAGCGACACTGCGCAAATGGCTCGCCGCCTCGTCGGGACCACGCGTTACCGCGATAAAGCTCGCCACAACCTCGACCAGATCGCGCGCAGCAAGCACACCCGCTTCTGGTCCGTCACGCCTCGTGATACCTTCCAGCATGGCCATCACGACCTCCGCCGTCTGTCGTCGCTCGGGCATTTTCGCCACCTTCGTTCCAAGCTCACAGGAAGCTCCAGCATGAGCCGAGCCGTGGCAGGCATCAAGGTGGCGACTAGGGCCGACAGGATCGCTTGTCTTCGATGGTCTGGTCAACCGGCCAACCCGCCGCCCCGGTGACGGAACCGGCGTCAAACAGAAATTCGCCATTGTGAGGCAGTACCGATCCCATGGCGGGCGATTTGCGAAACGGTAGCGGACCTGCAGTCGCTGCTACACGATCACGTCGAATGCGGGAAACACACTGCGGCCCCAAAGTGCACTCGATATTGGAGGATCGGGAGTTCCTACAGGCAATGGGCGACGCAGGATATCTTCCTGAACCGCTGCCGACACCGGAAGAACTGGATTGATGGGCCAGTTGCGTTGGGTGCCCCGACCCGCAATTTGGGGACACGGATCGGGGCTGCCATAACGTGTCGCCAGTTATCGCAGAGGGTCGCTGACGCGCCATGGCCCCATAGGAAAACGCTGTTATCAGCAGGATGTTCCGCCGTTGACAAAACCGCAGGAGCTTGGGGAAGCGGGCGTCACCAATCCGCAGCTCCAGGCGAAGCTCGCGGCGCGGCGCGAGAACTAAACGTTAGTGAAAAGGCATGCACCGTTGGAGTCTCGTTATGGCCGATCAAGGCATTCCTAATTTTTATTACGACCCCGAACACGACACCAATGACGGCAGGACTCACCCAAGTTACGCTGGAGCGGCAGTAGGTGGGACGTTGCGACCCGGGCGTGTAGCTTTCGGGACAGGGCGGGCCGGGCCTACGTCACCGTCGCCAATTATGTTGCGGGACTGCATTGCCGCGATTTGACGTTCTGGGCCAACACCGGTCATCAAACGGCTTGCCATCAACGGTGGAGACGACGTTTTCTGATCTTTTTTCAATGAAGCCGCACACAGGCATTCAGAATCACTTTGTGACTCTCGGGCGAATCAAAAATGATTTTGTCGCCTCGCGCGCGCATTCGACGAATCGGTCAACTATCGGACTCGAGGTACGATTTTTGAGTGTCACAATCGCGACCGGCCAAGGTCGCACAGGCAAGTCGATTGGTAGCTCTTTCAGAGAATTGAAGCGTACCACTGATCTCGAATATGCCGTTATGAATGAGCCTTTGGCAAGGAAATGGCTGACGAGAGACGTCGAATAGGTCATCAACCTTACCTTCGGCATTGCGAGCCCCTCAGCGCGGAATGCCTCCACTACTCGCTCATAATTCCAAGTGCCCGGCGGCGACAGCATCCAAGGTTGGTCGACGAGGTCAGCAAGCTTGATCTTTCGGTTGCGCGCCCATCGTGTTCGCGTTCCTGCTGCGATGACGACGGGATCGTCAAAAAGTGGCTCGGCCCTGAGGTCAGCCGGCAGCGGGACTGCCCGAACGGGAACTGTGGGGTGTTGGCGTGGTGACAGCGGTCCGAGACGCCGAGATCAAAAGCGAATGACACTTTCGCACCGCACCATTGGCCATCCAGCGAGTTCCGGTATGGGTCAGATTCGGAAAGGCTCAAGGTGAGCAAAACGAGGCCGCAGCACCTCGGATTGCAGACGAAGTGCTGCACTGCACAAGTCGGTAGCGATGGGTCAAGCGGTCATGGCTATTCCATCACGCTGCGCAATTGAGGTAGCCTG
Organism: Xanthobacteraceae bacterium; assembly: GCA_035300505.1. Lineage (GTDB taxonomy): Bacteria > Pseudomonadota > Alphaproteobacteria > Rhizobiales > Xanthobacteraceae > VAZQ01. Next base: position 7,722 of record DATGVJ010000296.1, on the reverse strand, counting down.
TCATCGAGCTGCCAGGGGACGTGCCGCCCCCCTTCATTTTAGCGGCAGCTTTAGTGCCACCGTGGGGCGAGCATCCCAATTTGAAATCTTCAATGTTTTTGGAGGAAACGTCATGAAACTTCCCCACCGTAGGCAATTTCTGAATCTGGCCGCGGGCGCTGCCGCGCTGCCGGCCCTGTCGCGGATTGCGACGGCCCAGCCAAGCGAAGTTGCGACGAGGAGAACGCGCGTCGTCACATTGGGGACACGGAGTGGGCCGACCGCTGATCTTAATCGCGCCCAATCATCGAATGTCCTAATCACCAATGGGGTAGCCTACGTGATAGATGCCGGCGACGGCGTGTCACGCCGCCTTATCAGGCTCGGGGTGAACTTTCGTGATATCGCGAACGTCTTCATTACCCATCCTCACAGCGATCATACCGCTGGCTTAGGGGCATTGATGATGTGGCTGTACGACCGCGGCAATCCCACGAAGGTCGTCGGCATTTACGGCCCACCTGGCACAGCGGCGAGCGCGCAGGCATTGCTGCAATTTGTAAGTGTCAATGCGGAGATCAGAATAAGCGACGGAACCAAGAGTGTTCCTGCAACCAAGCTGTTTAGCAGCAAAGACGCCGATGAGGGGATGGTTTTTCAAGACGCAAACGTCAAAGTCACGGCGGCTGAAAATACCCATTTCCATTTCCCGCAAGGGAGCCCGGGATACGGAAAATACAAGTCATACGCCTACAGATTTGATGCAGCGGATCGCTCGGTCGTGTTCACCGGTGATACAGGTCCCAGCGACGCTATCGCACAACTTGCCAGAGGTGCCGATTTGTTAATCTCCGAAGTAACTAATCCGGTGGACGAATTCACGGCGGAACAAATCAAAGGGGGGTTCTGGCAGCGAATGACATCGGAAGAGCAGAAGAATTCGATAAGGCACCACATCGAGGAGCACTTGTTACCGGAGGACCTTGGGAAGATGGCTGCACACGCCAATGTCAAAACGGTAGTCATGACACATGTTCAGCCAAGTCCGAACAATGATTATTCACGCTACATCGACGAAGTCAAAAAGAACTACTCGGGTCAAGTTCTCGTCGCCAAGGACCTAATGGAGTTTTGACTTGGCTTATAACGCTACGTCAGTTTACATAACCTCCCGATACGCGAATGATAATTCGCGCGAGGACTGCTTTGGGTTACTTTGAGAAATACTCGGCCGCGCGTCGGAAGGGGTCGACGGTATCGGGGCCATAGGAAAGTAAACCACCGCCAGTAGCGAAATAGCGGAAACAGTACACGGCAGGCAATCGATGACGCTCGGCGAGCGTAATGATGAGTTCGCGATGAACCCCGGCCAACGAGTTCAGATATGCGCTCCGCGATCGTGTGGGGAAAATGTCGTAAAGATGGGACACCAGCCATTCGGGCTGATCGCGCCTTCGACCAGAACGCAACTGCTGGGAAGTACGAAATACGGACAGCCAGCGCAAATTTCATTCCCCTTCGGGTGGTCTTGATATCGAGCGGTGGCCTGGGTCAGTTTCTTTTGATCCTGAGGCTTGTACTCCTGCGCCGTGGCAGCAGTGGCGCGACCACAGGTCGCGGCGGCGGCCGCAACGCCCACTGTTTTGATAAAAGTTCTCCGCGACGATCCGGAAGTCGGCATGGCTGTCCCTCCCTGGTGCCTGGGCTCGTTAATATCGTACTTGAACTCGCCGTGACGAAAACCTTAACTTACGGCGCAAGCGGCTCGATATGGACAAGCTTGCTTGTCTGCTGGCCCTCGGTCCACATGCTGGAGAGAACGTTGGGATCCGAACTCTTCTGCACGTCGATATGGCGCGTATTGATGGAAGTGGGCAGGAGATAAGAGTTCCATTCGCCGGTTTCCACATTGAGCCGCTGAACCAGATCGGTGCTCATATCGGCGCCCCACGCATATTTCACGTCGTCGAACCCGACATCGTACGCGCCTCCATAAGTGACCGGCACATCCCACACCGTCATCTTGCGGCTCTTGGGGTCGTACATCGCGTAACGATTGGCATAGAATTGCGAGAACCATAGGCGATTCTGCGAGTCGATATGTCCTCGCCTCGCGCCGCCCACGCCTGCCAGAAGATCGATATAAGTCGTCTCCCCCGTCTTGGCGTCCGTGCGCCAGATTTGCCTTTGGGTCGGATTGTTGTCGAGGCCATAGACGTTGTTGTCGAGGTCGGTGATCAGTCCGTAAGCGGCAATGTCGCGCTTTCCGGCCGGCGGCAGGACTTCGTTGAATTTTTTCGTCGCGAGGTCGAACTGATACAGTTTGTTGGGGTGGCCGGGATCGGGTCCGCCGTTGGTCTTGGTCCACAATTTACCGTCAACGTGCGAATTCAGCGCGTCGATCATGGTGAACCGCGTGTCGACTTTGTCCCACTCGGGCGCCAAGTAGATGGAGACCTTTTCCGTCTTCGGGTCGAGCATGGCGATCTGCGCCTGCCCCATCATGCCTTCCCAGATGTTTCCATCCTTATCGATCGTGATCCCGAGGCCGCCGGTCGGAAAGCCGGGCTTAGACACCGGAACCGGATAGCGCGTGACCTTGCCGGTCTTGGGGTTCAGCTTCGAGATGAACTGGTGCTGGAAATCGGAGAACCAGACGTTCCCCTCTTTGTCCAGTAGTGTGTCATGGGGCGCGGCGAAATCGGGAAGATCGTAGGTCGTGATGATGGCCTGAGTCGATTTGCCGGTCGGCCGGGGTTGCGTTTGCAGTCTATAAGGCCACGATTCTCCGGAACTCAGATTGATCGAAGCGATGTAGGCCCCGAGATCCTCCTGCGCCTTGGTCGGCGGTGTGCTCAAGATCTCGGATGCGTTCTGAAGGAAGAAAGGAAAATTGGGAGAAGAATTGGCAGTATGCGCGGTCATGCGCTGCAGCGTGACCGCCATGTCCGACGCATTTTTGGTGGAAAAGATCGGACGTTGCAGGCCATGACAATCGAAACACCTGAACAATCCCATTTTCTGCACGGGCGTGCCCGGCGCGCTTTGAATCCACTCGCTGTTGGACATTTGCAGGGCGAGAACGTGCGGCGCGGCCTTCGCGAGGCTCAGGTCGAGTTGCGTCGAGCCGCCCGATTGTATCGTTGCCACTGTCGGCGCGAGCGTGTACCCGACGGCACGGATGGTGATGTCATAAACAGCGGGGGCGAGCCGGTCCTGCGGAAAACGGTACTGCCCTTGCGCGTTGGTGCTGACCGAAACCATGATGGTCGAGCCAGGGCGCTTGGCGCTGACCACGACGCCTTCCATTTTTCCTTCTGCCACCGAGGATACGGTGCCGACGAGCGCCGCCGGACCATTTTGAGCCATCGCCGGATGGCTTCCTACGATCGGCGAGGCCAGTAGGCCCATGCTCGCTATAGCGCCGAAGAACAATCTCGTAAGAGCATTTCCAGGTCGCGCGGCGGTCGTCATCGAACCCTCCATGGCAGCGGTGGACTCTATTTTCATTCCGAAGGATAGCACCATCAGGGTGCGGCAGCACGGGAATTTTGGCCCCCTCAGCGGCAAAGGCTTGGTCTGGGGTGGGGTCATAACCGGAATATTGCACCGCAACAAAGCCGGCGAGGAATGACGCTGGCATCCTTGTCGTTCCGATCCCCGGCATCATCTCTTTATCTCTTTAGGGATGATGATGCACGATCTCTTTAGGGATGATGATGCACGTGCAAATCACCTCCGACGAAGTGCTGGACAGCGCCTATGAATGGATGTGTCGCCGGCTACGGACTATTCGGCCAACGCCGACATATGGCAATTTCGCTGCGACTGGCCGCGCGAAAAGCAGCGGATCAAGGGTGAACTCCACGTCGGTAACTATCGCTTCTCCCTGCTGTCCCGGATCACGCTCAAGGATGGGGAGGACACCGACCTGTGGTCGGCCCGAGATGCGCTGGTTCTCAAAGCCCTTGCGATTGTGCTGGGCAAATCCCACCCAAACCGCAATATCTATAAATGAAAAAAAAACACAACTGAACGACACCAAAGCCATCCAATTACCGAACGAATAACTACGGACACGATAAATCACGGCAAAACATGAAACCCCCGCATCAGGCAAAAAACCCGAGCTACACATAACAAAATCAATAAAAAACCAATTGTCAAGAATAAGTAAACGATCTTTTTTAGGTGACGTTCCATCATACTATACCGCGATGAAAAGAGCAAAAACGACCGACGGGGCTGCCGAAGTCAACGTCTAAAAAGCTCTTAAATTTGAAATGTTGCGTTGCATGATTTTCTCCAACATTGATGAAGTCCTGCATGCCCGATTACTTGCCACGGCGCGGACATGAGTTAGTCGGATAGCGGGTGCCGCCCCTTTTAGGACCCAATCTCTTTCAAAGTCAAACGGACTATCTAATGTGCACAACGGTGCTAGTGTGCTGCGTCATTCAAAATGAAGGGGTTCTTTGTAGGGGCGGGTTTGAAACCCGCCCCTACGAAATCAGAGGTCTTGCATCCCTTCAATTTGATTGAAGCGGGCAACTAGTAGGCTGCTAATTTGCAAAACTGCTGGTCTTGAAATCCGCTCGTTCCAGAATCAGGCCGCGCTTGCTGTAGATTGAATGAAACGAGGGCTTACCAAATCAAGCTCCGAGACCGGGCAGGGACGACCAAACAGATAGCCCTGCACCGCATGGGTGCCCCTAGAACGCAGTAGTTCGAATTGCTCCTCGGTTTCTACGCCTTCCGCCGTGACGCTTAAGCCGAGCTCCCGTCCGAGCATGAGCACTGACGAAACAATCGCCGCACACTCCGTGCGCATTATGATGCTTTGCGTGAACGACTTATCGATCTTAATTCTGTCGAACGGGAACATGGTCAGATAGCTGAGCGATGAATAGCCCGTTCCGAAGTCGTCGAGCGCTATTGATATGCCAAGTTTCTTCAGTTGATGAAACACCGGCAGGATGTCGAATTGAGTTTCGATCATGAGCGATTCCGTGATTTCCAGCTCCAGTCTGTCGGGAGCCAAGCCGGATTCGGCCAGCGTATGTAATATGACATCCAGCAAATTGGCCGATCTGAATTGAGCTGACGACAGATTGACCGCAACCTTAGTCTCGGATGGCCAGTTTACGGCATCAGCGCAGGCTCTTTGCAGTACGAATTCGCCGAGCGGAATAATCAGGCCGCTCTCTTCGGCAAGCGGGATAAACTTATCGCAAGGAATATCTCCGCGCCGCGAGTGACGCCAGCGAACCAAGGCCTCCGCTCCGCACGGTTTACGCGTGGATATATCGATGATCGACTGGTAATGAACCGCCAACTCACCATTCAAAATGGCATCGCGCAAATCCTGACCAAGCTGCATGCGCGCATCCGCGTCGGCTGTCATCCTGCTTTCGAAAAAGCAGTAGCCGTTGCGGCCATCCGATTTCCTCCGATAAAGCGCCAAGTCGGCTTTCTTTATGAGATCATCGGGTTCGACGCCATCCGCAGGAGCCTGAGCGATGCCTATGCTGGTGTTAATGACGACCTTTGACCCGTCGATGTCGAACGGGCATGCAAGTATGTCCATGATCTTGATTGCAAGCGTACTCGAATCGTCCGGATCGCTCGTCCCGCCGGACCGCAGAAGCGCAAACTCATCGCCGCCGAGGCGTGCCAGAATATCAGTTTCGCAAAGTACGGATTTGATCCGCTGCCCGGCTTCCCGGAGCAGCGTATCACCTGCCGGATGCCCGAAAGAATCGTTGATGTCTTTAAACCCGTCGAGGTCCAGCATGAAAACCGTAAATGGCTCTCCCCGGCTTCGCAGGCGCACCCTGGCATCATCGATTCCTTCAAGGAAGAGGGTGCGATTGGCGAGACCGGTCAGCAAATCGTGGTGTGCCATATAGGTGATCCGCTCGTTCGCGCCCACCCGGTCACGCTCCGCTTGGTCGCGTGCGTCCAGCATGAGATTGAATTGTCTTGCAACTGTGATGATCTCTGTTGGCCCCAGTTCCGCGGCGCGGGCCGTCCTGTCCCCACGCATCTGCTTTACTGCTGTGGCCACAATTGAAGAAATCGGTCGTTCGATTTTCCTGATCACAAATGTCGCTGCGCCAATTGCTGCCGCCAAAACCAAAAAAACGATCGCCATATTGAATATTGTGACATCGCGAGCGCGGGTCGTGATTGCCCCCATAGGGATTTCCGCAATCACATGCCAGTTCGAACGTTGCACGCCCATGAAGCTCGCTACAATTTCCGACCCGCCCTCGCTCTGATAACGAACGGATGTGGCCGCGTTGCCCTGAGTATCGAGCACCATCTTCAATAAGTGTGCAATCGGGGACTGCTGACCGAGCCAGTTCTTGGCTTCGGTATCCACCGAGCGAGCAACATAAGCGCCAGAGGAATCGATAATCGACACTTCCGTTCCGGCGGGAAATTCTTCTCGAACGAAGGAGGGTTTGAACCGCGCCATGTTCACAGTCAGCGACAAGAAGCCCATTAGGTTTGCATTTTCGTCGACCATGGGCTGCACAAGAGGCACGATCCAAAGATTGGTCGTGCTCCGATGATAGGCTCGCCGATCGTGAACGATTTGCTTTCGGTAGCACTTCTGAACCATTTGCGTATGCTGTAATTTGGCAGTTTTTGAGCTACCTCAGACGCTGAATTGCAAATGACTTGGCCTGACCGGTCGATCACAGATAGATTTGCAAACTCTCGATACCAGGATCTCAAGTCGTGCAGGATCGGATCGCAACGGCTTGGGTCGAGCGCGCGAATGAGCGGCCTTGCAATCATGCCGTCAAGAATGTAATGCGCCTCATTAAGCAACGAACTTGCATTATCCACGCTGGTACGCGCCAGAGTCAGCGATTTCGCGTAAATGCTACTTGTCTCGTTTCGGTGACGTTCGCTTATGGAATATGCAAGCAGAATAGTTGGTGGGACTAACAGAATCACCAGCATAAGATACAGGTGCTGTTTGATCGACAAGTATTTGCGCATTTATACGAACTGCCATTCGAAGGGTGGGACTGTTCGCCTGGACACTTCGATTTACCGCTGATTGGCGAGAGTCCGTGTGCGCGACAGCCACTTCCGACAGCATGCAGTCAATTCTCCTTAACTCGTCAGGCGATAGACCAAATTCAACGCGATTAGGCGCACGAGGAAATAAAAAAGGTTTAAAGTACTTTGTGCTAAATTGAGGGTTTTGTTGGATCCCGTATGGTCAAAATATTGAACCGATAGGGAAGCGTGGGCAGTTATCCCCTCTTAACGTAAACATGAACAAGCTTGGTTCCCATTCAGGAGTCGCGACCTCAAAACTACCCATTCAGGTCGCTCTTAACCCCATCGCGTTAAATTGCTGCGGTGCAACGATTTAACGCGATGGGCCATAACCGGCCCTCAGCAAATGCAATAAATTGTCGCGTAGCCCTCTCTAAATTGTCTATTCTCTGTCGCGTTCCCGGCAGTCATTGGGTGGGCCTTTTATGGTACGTCCATCGGCTTGCTTGAAGGCGCCATGTGGGGTGGACTTGCAAGAATATTCGTATTGCTAAATCTCACATGGATTGTTAATTCAGCCTGTCACATGTTTGGCCGTAAAGCTTACAGGACCGGCGACAAAAGCACCAACATTGGATTTTTGGGCATACTCGTATTTGGAGAGGGCTATCATAATAATCATCACGCATTTCCATATAGTCCGCTCATTGGGTTCGATGAGGG
>DATGVJ010000295.1:0-3924 GCA_035300505.1 Xanthobacteraceae bacterium | reverse complement strand
TGACCTGCGCGAGTTCAACTGGATCGCCAATGTGATCTATTCAAATCAGTTGCTGGTGGTGTGGAAGACCTCGCCGACCCAGACGATCGAAGACGCCAAGCGGCGCGTCACCACCATCGGCACGACGGGCGCCGGTTCCGCATCGGTGCAATATCCAGCCTTCTACAACAATGTGCTCGGCACGAAGTTCAAGATCGTGTTCGGCTATCCGGGCGGCCAACACATCGATCTCGCCATGGAACGCGGCGAAGTCGAAGGGCGTGGCACCAATCCCTATTCGGGTTGGATGGCTTCCAAGCCGACGTGGATTCCAACAAAGCAAATCATTCCGCTCATCCAGTCCGGCATCGAGAAAGAACCGGCACTGCCGGATGTGCCGCTGATCACCGAACAGGCGGTGCGGGCGGAGGACCAGCCGCTCCTTGATTTCATGGGCCGCGCCGCGACTGTCGGGCGGCCGCTCGCTACGACGCCCGGTGTTCCGGCCGAACGCGTCGCGGCCTTGCGCAAAGCCTTTCAAGACACCATCCGGGACCCTGAATTCATCGCCGCCGCCAGGCAGGAGAATATGGAAATCCGGCCGCAGACCGGCGAACAATTGCAAGGGATTATTTTTGGATTGCTGAATTCGCCACAAGATGTGCGCGAACGCATGAAGATTGCGCTGCAGCCAAAGGACGAGCAAACGCAGGAGAAACCGGGGCAGCCGTGATCATCGTCTCAGCGTTTGTTTGTAGTTCCGCCTTTACGGCGGCTTCGCCGCGGGCGGCTCTTTCTTCATGGCACGCGATTAAAGGCCGCGTAAACGCGGAACTACGAACGGCGGCGCCCCAAATCGTAGTACTTGTTGTCGAAAGTGTCCTTGGCGGGCGACGGCGTCAGCGCCGCATGAGCCAATGCTGAAACTGCTGCCAGCGGCGCCGGACGGTAGCGGCGACCAAAGCTGCGCCGAGCACCAGGATGAGAAACGGTATCCAGATCAGCACAGCACCCAGGAACACCGCGACAACGACGGCGACGATGAGGGCGAAAAGCGCCAGGACGATAAAAATCGCCAATGGCCCCGGCGGCGTGATGGCCGTGCGACGCATGCCGTCCCGATCCGCGACCCACACCCAGACATGGGAGCGGGAATTTTGGGAGCGGAAATTTCCGCGCTCGCCGTGTTCCGGCGGTATGATTTCGGGCTCGGCGCGCGGATAGTCGGGCGGCCGGCCGCGGTCGTCATTATGGCTCATGATCCATTATGTAGGGCAATCCGGCCGAATGGCAATGTGTTCCGACGCGCTATTCCGCCGCCGTCCGTCCCGTGCCGCCCACCCTCCTCAACCCGCCCGGGCGACCTTGAGGGCTGGCGTTACCTCGAAAGACGCTTCGCGTCGATCCTTTGGATCAGGTCGTCGACGACGGGGCTCCCCCGGAACGGCAGCAGACTCAACGGTGGGAAAAAATGAATGCGAACTCCAAAAGAGTTGGGTCTTCTTAGCAACAAGGTGACTCGTTGTGCGCCGCCGACCGGCGAGTAGCTTACATTCATTATGTCGGATAGCGCGACCCGTTCTTCCTGTTTCTTGTTCTTGATGATGAGCACGTCGCCAGCATCCCAAACTTCGTCGACAAGATCGAACACCATTATTTTCATGATGAAGAAGAAGATGACACCCATAAAGATCGGTATCACCAGAACTGGGATAGGCGGGTACCGACCCGAACTCAGACCAATGAACACGAGGATCGAAAAAACCGCGACCTGCGGACCAAAAAACACCAGCGGAAAAATCCGCTTCTGGTAGAAAGTAGCTCTCGAAGAGATGCGGCGCATATTGGACCGCCGCGCTACTCTGCCGCCGTGCGCCCCGCGCCGCCATGGCCGAAGCGGCGGTCGATATAGTCGATCACCATCTGCTTGAAATCGGCGGCGACCGTCGGCCCACGTAATGTCACGGACTTCTTGCCATCGATGAAGACCGGGGCGGCCGGGCTTTCGCCGGTGCCGGGCAACGAAATACCGATATCGGCGTGCTTGCTTTCGCCCGGCCCATTGACGATGCAGCCCATCACGGCAACGTTGAGGGTTTCCACGCCCGGGTAGGTTTTCTTCCACTCCGGCATCGAGACATGGATGAAATTCTGGATGTCGCGCGCGAGTTCCTGGAAGGTCGTCGAGGTCGTGCGGCCGCAGCCCGGGCAGGCCGCGACGAGAGGCACGAAGGTGCGAAAACCCATGGTCTGCAGCAATTCCTGCGCGACTTTCACTTCCACCGTACGGTCGCCGCCCGGCTCCGGCGTGAGCGAAATGCGGATGGTGTCGCCGATCCCCTGCTGCAGCAGCACGCCCATACCGGCCGATGACGCCACGATGCCCTTCGAGCCCATGCCGGCTTCGGTGAGGCCGAGGTGCAGGGCATAATCGCAGCGACGCGCGAGGTCGGCATAGACAGCAATCAGGTCCTGCACTGCCGATACCTTGGCCGAAATGATGACCCGGTCGCGCCCAAGTCCGATCTCCTCGGCGCGCTGCGCTGAGAGGACCGCCGACTGGATCATCGCCTCGCGCGTGACCTCGCGGGCACCGAGAGGCTTTGCGGATTTGGCGTTTTCATCCATCAAATGGGTCAGCAGTTCCTGGTCGAGCGAGCCCCAATTGGCGCCGATGCGCACCGGCTTGCCGTGCCGGGCTGCCATTTCCACAATGGCGCTGAACTGCCGGTCCTTCTTGTCCTTGAACCCGACATTGCCGGGATTGATGCGGTATTTGTCGAGCGCCTCCGCGCAGGCCGGATGATCGGCCAGGAGCTTGTGCCCGATATAGTGGAAGTCGCCGACGATGGGCGCGGTCACGCCCTGCTTGAGCAGGCGCTCCTTGATATGCGGCACGGCGGCAGCCGCCTCGTCACGATCGACCGTGATCCGTACGAGTTCCGAACCGGCGCGAGCGAGGGCTGCCACCTGGGCGACGGTCGCTGCGATATCGGCCGTATCGGTATTGGTCATCGACTGGACCACGACCGGCGCCCCGCCACCCACCATTATGCCGCCGACGTCGACACCCACCGACTTGCGCCGTTCCTGCAATCCCGCATTGCTCATCATATGGTCTCCTTTGCGCCACGCAGTGCCAGAGCCGCCTCCCCCGGTCAACGCGCCATCACGGTTTACCACAATGGGGGCATGTTCCGGGACGGGCCATGGCTGATCATATCGTGTTTGCCAGATAAACGGGATGATATTGCAGCGCAATAGGCGTACATTGCGTTGCAGTATGCCCGTAGCCACATAGTCGACCATGCCGAGCCAAATCCTTGCAAAATCAAAGCCTAAAAGTGGCGCGGCACTTACTCGCTACGTATTTTCATGACATCCGCCGCGGCAGCACAAATTGGTTGAATGCGAACGCCGAAACGGCACCATCAGGAGGTCCGCCATGCTGAAAGGAAAAACCGCCGTCGTCACCGGTTCCACCTCCGGCATAGGGCTCGCCATCGCGCGCGCGCTCGCCCGGGACGGCGCCAACGTGATGATCAATGGCTTTGGCGACCCGACCGCGACCGAGCAGGAACGCACCGCGATCGAAAACGAATTCCTGGTCAAGGCACACTATTCGCCGGCCGACATGACCAAGCCCGCCGAAATCGCGGACATGATCAAGACGGCAGAGAAAATATTCGGCAGCGTCGACGTGCTCATCAACAATGCAGGCATCCAGCATGTCGCTCCCATCGAGGAATTCCCGATCGACAAATGGGACGCCATCATTGGCATCAATCTCTCTGCAGCCTTTCATTCAATCCGCGCCGCCGTCCCCGGCATGAAGGCGCGCCGTTGGGGCCGCATCATCAACACGGCGTCGGCGCATTCGTTGGTGGCATCACCCTTCAAGGCCGCCTATGTGACCGCCAAACACGGGCTCACGGGTCTCACCAA
>DATGVJ010000294.1:0-3460 GCA_035300505.1 Xanthobacteraceae bacterium | reverse complement strand
GGCGTGACGCCCTGCTGGCGCAGCAAAGCCCCTGGATCGCTGGTGTCAGCAGCAAGCTCCAGGCCCATGCTGACCCGCACCGTCAGTCGTTCTTGCTGCCGCATCCGCGCGAAGGCACGCATGCCGTGGGGCCAATTCGACAGGTCGCGGATGCTGGTGATGCCCAGCGCATTTCGCTGTTTCTGCCCCGCTACGATCCATCCCTCTTCTTCCTCCGGCGTGGGGAGCGGCACAACCTTGTCGATCGCGAACATTCCGGCCGGATAATCAGGCAGGTCGCCTGTCAGGTCCCCGCCCTTGTCCTTCGGGATCTCCTTGCCCAGGTAGGAATGCAGGTCCTTGGCAATCCCCGCCTTCTTCAGGGCGGCACTGTTCATCACGGCGACGCCCCGGCGAGCGCGCAGCGCCACGATGGGGACATCGGCTGAGATCTGGTCAAGATCATTCCTGGTCAGCGGTGCCCGCCACCCGTTGCTTCCGAAAACGGTTTCACCCGGCTTGGCTTTGGCGAAACCTTCCCGCAGCCGCCTGATCACCTCCGCGGTCGAGGTGACCCCGACCAGGTCGATACCGCGCATCACTTTGGCACTGTTGTAGAGATGATCATGGTTGTCCGACAGGCCGGGGATGACCGCGGAGCCCCGGAGATCGACCAGACGCGTATTCGCGCCTGCGAGCCCTTGGACTGCAGCATTGGTCCCGACGGCGACATATTGCTCGCCCCGCACCGCAAACGCCTGCGCGATCGTAAAGCCTTGATCGACCGTAATGATCTTGCCGTTATAGAAGATTGCGTCAGGCGGAGCGTTGCCTTGCTGCGCGATCGAACTCCGCGCAACGAAAACGCTCAACAGCACCAGTAACGCGGTTGCTAATGTTTTCATTCTCCTGCCCCTATTTGAGGTTCACTAACCCCGCGACATGCTGAACGCGTTGCTTGAAACGCCCAGTTGATCATTGTTATGACAACTCATGGCTTGAGGTGACTCGAGAGTGCAATAGAAGTGATCAGCTGCATAGAAATGAGGAAGTTGGGACCTATTATTCACAGAGGTGAAAATCACCTCAACCTTGTTCCCGCTAATTTTGATATGCCCCGATTGTTTGGCAATAACGCCTTGTGGAGTCAGAGTCGAGCTGCTCGCGCGTCCTGAACCATTGATGACGACGGTTCCCGAGTAAGTCTCACCGCCGGGGTTGCCGGGGCCTGGCGAGTTGACGCGAGAGAATTTCCACGTTCCCTGCAGGGAACGTGCGGGCTGCGCTATTGATGCGGCACAGCCCAGCATAAGAAAGAGCGCGGGCAGGAGTGTCAGCGCCGATATTGCAATAAAAGAGCGTCTCTGGCGCATTTTTGTCCCAACGTGAAGATGTGGTTTCCCTTCGCCGGTCGGCGGCGCTTGCCGCCGACTGGTAGTGGCCGTCAGCCAATCCCGTTGAGCCGATAAAAACGTGCGGCGGTTCCGGCGAAGAGATCGGCCCTTTCCGTCCCGCTCGCGCCTCTCGTGAGCCGCTTGCAGGCGTTCCAGTAGACCGAATAGCTGAAGCCCTCCTTGTCAGGCGGGAAGTTGCTTTCAAACATGCAACGACGCGCCCCGAATGCTTCGATGCAGGTTTCGACATAGGGGCGCATAGCGTTGGCCGCCGTCTCGGACGACGGCGGCTCGGCCTGCTTTTCAAATCCGAGACCGTTGACGGCCTGGCCAAGTCCGCCGACTTTGACATAAACATTTTCGTGTGCGGCCAGCGCCTTGATCGACGCGGCCCAGCGGGGAAATTGCTCCTTTATCTTGCCCGCATAGGCGCCGATTCCGACCAGCCTGCCGACGTGGTTGAGCACGATTTTCGTGTCCGGGAATGCACCCGCAAGGTTCGCAACCTCGTCAAGTTGCGGGTGCAGGACCAAAGCATCGAACGTGAGTCCGAGACGGCCGAGGAGCGCAAATCCTTCCCGAAACGTCTTGTCGCCGAGCACCCCGGGCGCTACGCGATTGTTCGGATTGAGGAGTGACGTATCGGCGTCCCAGGCCGCGCCAAAGCGAACACCGCGGAACCGTTCGCCGCCGGCACGCGCAAGTGCGGCAAGCACTGGCTCGGCGCGACTGCCCAACCTCAGATCAGCGTAACCGACAATACCGGCGGCGACCTTGGTCTTGCCGCAGTATCCGCTGGCGCATATTGCCGCCATCCCGTTCACGAATTCGGTTTCGCCGACCGGGCGCATCTCGATCGGACCGGAGTCCCGGTACATCGAGTTCGCCCGCACAAATACCGTCGCAACAATGTTGTGGCCGGTACCGGCATCAGCCAGGAAGTCGTCCAGCATGTAGCGATATCCGGGCCGGACCCAGAGGTGGTGATGAGGGTCTACGATGGGGAGCTCGGGTTCGAGCGCAGGCTCCTTGTGTCGATCCAACCAATCCTGGCGCACCGGGCTTAGCGGTGCAGACTGCTGCGCGGATGCGGTAAGCGGATAGGCCGCTGCTGCGCCGCCAACAAGAGCAATGAACTCACGCCTTTTCATTGTTGCCTCCCATTCCGTTGCGACAACTGGATTTACGTTGGTTCTTGGGTGCCGGACAGCGCAATGGCTGCCTCGTCTGCGAGGCTTCGGGATGCTCCGCCTGCACCTGGCGGTGAAAGCTACACCCTTAGTCGATGTTCGGAAAGGCCATGATGAAGAGGCGCGTTAGAAGGTGCCGACGCTACGAGCGGGCCTTCTCCAGTACGCTGACGAGATAAAAGGGACGGCGGCTTTCGTGGAGGGGGATGAGACCAGCGGTGGAGCGAAAGCATTGATGGATTTCCGCGCTCCACCGGCTGCCTGGATCCAGCGTAAAAATGAAATGATCTGTCAGGAGCAAGATCCCACCAGGGACGAGTAGCCGGGCCACTCGTTCGCGGACCGCCTCCAGAACGTCGTTGGAAAGCGGCGACAAGTAGTACAGGGTGTCGGCCAATACGATGAGATCAAATCCCTGGTCCAGATCCGTGCTCAAGTTGAGCAAATCGCCTTGTTGGAATTGTATGTTGGTGACTTCCGTCGTTTGCTGGCGAGCCCGCGTGATCGCCACGTGAGACAGGTCAATGCCCAAAACCTGTTCGGCATGGCCGCCTAAACGGCGTGTAAAACTGCCCAAGCCACAACCCAGGTCCAAGGCTCGTTCGTATTGGCGAATCGGGAGCAGTGAGAGCATCGTGTTGTATTTCAGTTGCTGGTACCGAAATGGAAGTGAGTTCAGCCCCCAAGGATCATCTCGCGTTTCATAGAGCAGATCGAGGCTCCGGGCCGGGCCGTACTTGTGAAGTAAACGACGGAGTTGAACGTCACTCCACGCACTTCGGATCCAGTACCGAACATCAGAAACAGACATGAAGAAATTGCCTTTCATCGCCTGCCTTCTCCTTGCGACCGGTGAGCAGCAGCGCAAGAGTGCTTATGGCACAGGTCGATGCCCAA
>DATGVJ010000293.1:0-18670 GCA_035300505.1 Xanthobacteraceae bacterium | reverse complement strand
GTCGGGTAGAGGGTGAGGATCTGGCTCAGCACCAGCCCGCCGACCATGGCGTAGCCGAGCGGCTGGCGCATTTCGGAGCCGGCTCCGCCCCCGATTGCAAGCGGCAACCCGGCAAATATTGTGGCTGCCGTCGTCATCATGATCGGGCGGAAGCGCAACAGGCAAGCCTCGCGGATGGCGGCGATCGCGGGCATGTTGTGGTCGCGCTCGGCCGCAATCGCGAAGTCGACCAGCATGATGCCGTTTTTCTTCACGATGCCGATCAAAAGAATGATGCCGATGATGCCGATCACCGACAGGTCCATGTTGCCGAATTGCAGCGCCAACAATGCGCCGATGCCGGCCGACGGCAGCGTCGAAAGAATCGTCAGCGGATGGATGTAGCTTTCATAAAGCATCCCGAGGATCAGATAGACCACGATGAGCGCGGCCAGGATCAAGATCGGCATGCTCTTGAGGGATGCCTCGAATGCCTGGGCGTTGCCCTGAAATGTGCCGACCACCGAGCCCGGCACGCCGATGTCCTGGGAGGCCTGCCTGATGGCCTCGACCGCCTGACCGAGCGCGACGCCGGGGCGCAGGTTGAATCCGAGCGTCACCGACGGGAACTGGCCCTGATGGTTGACCTGCAGCGGCCCGACTTTCTTGGAATCAACGTCCACCAGTGCGGACAACGGCACCAATCCGGCGGTCAGTGGCGACTTCACGTAGAGCCGGTCAAGCGAGGCAAGCGATCCCTGCAACTCGGGCAAAATCTCCAGAATGATCGGATTGGCGTTGATTTGCGTCAGGTATTGCGTCACCTGGCGCTGCCCATAGGCATCGTTGAGGGTATCGTCGATCGTCTGCGCCGAAATGCCGAAGCGCGAGGCCTGGTCACGGTTGATCGTGAGGGCGAGCTGGGGCGCAAACGCCAGAAGGTCGGTCGATGCGTCCGCGAGTTCCGGCAGCGTGCGCATCTTGGCAAGCATCTGCTGCGACCAGTCGATCAGTTCGACGACATCGACGGCTTGCAGGGTGTACTGGAAGCTTGAGCGGCCAATCCGGCCGCCGACATTGATATCCTGCGTGACCTGCAGGTTGAGATTGACGCCCTGGAGCTGGGCGAACTGCGGCCGTAGCCGGTTGACGATCTCGGTCGCGGAGGCTTTTCGCTCGTGGCGTGGCTTGAGTACGATGAAGAAGCGTCCCGTATTGGCAGTCGTCGGATTATCGTTGCTGCCTGTTTGCGAATTGATGGCCAGCACATCCGGATCACGCAGGATCACTTCGCCAATGCGTTGCTGCAAACGCATCATCTCTTCCGGCGGCGTCTCCTGGGCAGCTTCCGACACGCCCTGGATCAGGCCGGTATCCTGGATCGGGAAGAAGCCCTTCGGGATCTGTACGGCCAGATAGACCGTGATCCCAAGCGTTGCAAAAAACACCGCCAATGTGATGGCTTGGTGGCGTAAAACGACATCGAGTGTGCGCCGATAGCCGGCCAGAATCGCATCGAAGCCTGCTTCGATGAAGCGGAAGATACGGCCGTGTTCGTGGACCTGCTTCATGAAGCGCGAGCACAGCATGGGCGCAAGTGTGAGCGAGACCACGAGCGAGATTGCAACGGCCGCCGTCACGGTCAGTGCGAATTCGCGGAACAGGCGGCCGAGGATTCCGCCCATGAGCAGGAGCGGTATGAACACCGCGATCAGCGAGCAAGAGATCGACACGATGGTGAAACCGATTTCGCTCGAGCCCCGCAGCGCCGCTTCGAAGGGCGGCACGCCGTCCTCGACATGGCGATAGATGTTTTCCACCACCACGATGGCGTCGTCGACCACGAAGCCGATGGCGATGATGAGCGCCATCAGGGACAGGTTGTTGATGCTGAAATTGAGCAGATACATCACCGCAAAAGAACCGAGCAGCGCAAGCGGGATGGTCACGCTGGGGATGAACGTCGCCCAGAAATTGCGCAGGAAAAGCAGGATGACGAGGATGACCAGCCCGATGGTCAAGAGCAGTGTCAGTTCCACTTCCTCCACCGAAGCGCGGATCGTGGTGGTGCGGTCGAGGATCACTTCGACTGTCATGGCCGGCGGAAGATTCGCCGTCAGCCGCGGCAGCATCGATTTGATCTTGTCGGCGATTTCGATCACGTTGGCGCCGGGCTGCTTGTGGACGTTCACCAGAATGCCCGGCTCGCTGTTCTGGAACGCCGAAACATTGCGGTTGGCGCCGTCCCTGACGACTTGGCCAATGTCGCGCACCCGAATGGGTGCGCCATTGCGGTAGGCCAGGATGACATTCTCGAACACGGCTGGATCGCTGATCTGGTCATTGGCCGAGATCGTGAACGCGGTCTTGCTCGTGTTGAGTGTGCCTTTGGCGGCATTGGTCGTCGCGGTGAGGATAGTCGAGCGGATTTCTTCGAGCGTCAGATTGGCGGCGGCAAGCCTGGCCGGATCGACCTGGATGCGGACCGAGGGCTTCTGGTCGCCGCCAAGCGAAAGGCGGGCCACGCCTGATACCTGCGAAAGGGCCGGGAGAAGGAAGTTGTCGGCATTTTCCTGCACGACGGTGAGCGGCAGTGTTTCGGAACGCAGCGACAGCGTGAGGACCGGTGCGTCGGCGGGGTTGATCTTCCGGTAGCTCGGTGGCTGGCTGAGATCGCGGGGCAATGACTTGCCGGCGGCCGTGATTGCGGCCTGGACATCCTGTGCCGCCGAATCAATGTTCTTGTTGAGATCGAATTGAATGACGACTTCGGTCGCGCCGAGCGTGCTCGTCGACGTCATTTGGGTGATCCCGGCAATCTGCGCGAACTGACGCTCGAGCGAGGCGGCGACTGACGCTGCCATGGTTTCGGCGCTGGCGCCCGGAAGGGTCGTCTGGATCTGTATGGTCGGAAAGTCGGTCTGCGGCAGCGAGGCAACCGGCAGGAACGGAAAGGCCGCGATGCCAACGAAGGCGATAGCAGCCATCAATAGCGAAGTTGCGATCGGACGGTGAATAAAGGGACCGGAGATGTTCATCGCAGGGCTCCCGCATCGGCCGATTTCGGCGCCGTGATACTGACGGTGGCATTGCGCTGCAGCTTGTATTGCCCATCGATCACGACGCGCTCACCCTCGTTGAGGCCCGACGTGATGACCGTCAAGTCGCCCGTTGTCGGGCCCACTTCGATCGGACGTGGTTCGGCAGTGTTGTTCGGTGTCACGATCCAGGCAAACAGGCCTTGCGGCCCACGCTGAACCGCCGACGATGGGACGGCGACCACGCCTTCCTGCGTCTTGAGCAGTAACCGCGCATTGACGAAATCGCCCGGCCAGAGCTTCTCGGCCTCGTTCTTGAATATTGCTTTGAGCTTGATGGTCGATGTGGCCTGATCGACCGCATTGTCAATCAGAAGAAGTTCGCCGGTTTCGAGCACTTGCCGGTTGCCCTGGTCATAGGCGCTGACCTCGACGGTGCCGCGCGCCATGGCCTCGCGCAGCTCGCCGAGGTAGCGCGACGGCAGCGTAAAGATGACGGCCGAGGGCTGCATCAAAATGAGGGTTGTGATCGGGCTCACGTTCGCGTCTGCGACCCGCACATAATTGCCGGCATCGACCAGGCGAATGCCCATGCGGCCGTCGCTTGTCGCCTTTATGGTGGTGTAATCGAGCTGAGTCTGCGCGTTTTCGATGAGGGCCTCGTCGGCGGCAATTGTCGCCTTTAGCTGGGCGACCTTGGCTTGCTGGGTGTCGAAGTTCTGTTCTGTGCCGAAATTCCGGTTCATGAGCGTGGAGGCGCGCGCAAAGTCCTTCTCGGCCGCGACCAACAGCGCCTCGTCCTGGGCTTTTCGTGCCTTGTTCTGATCGAGCGCTGCCTTGAACGGGCGCGGGTCGATCTGAGCCAACACATCGCCTTTCTTCACGCGCTGGCCTTCAGAAAACAGTACGTCCTGCAGCTTGCCGTCGACTTGGGCACTGATGCGGACCGTTAACGATGCCTGAACGGTACCAAGTCCGGTGAGGTAGAGCGGCAGGTCATGGCGGGAGGTCAACGCAACGCTGACCGGAACGGCGGAGCGGGTTGCCGGGCGCGCCTGCCGAGACTCATTCTGAAACTGTGAATAGTACCAGTAGCCTCCGCCACCGATAAGGGCCAGGCAGGCGACGGTGAAGATGGTTCGGCCGTAGGACCGGGGTGAGCTACTCACGGCTGGATTCACGGGCACCCCCTGGATGAGGATCAATTTCGAGTATTTCGAAAAATCGGGCTGTCGCCGAAACCCTTTCAACTGCTTATTTTTAACTGCTTTTTAGCTGCTTCTTTGTCTTGTTTGTCTTGCTGGCCTCACGGCCCAGCGGGCGACGGCCAAGTTAACCCGATTAATTATTATACAGCAATTCGTTGAATGCAATCGAACCATGGTATGCGGGCAATGGGTCTGTCTTTCGCGATTGGACAGCGGATCGGGCACGAGAATCACGGGATGCGACCCCAGGAAGTGCTCCCGAGAGACGGCGACAGGAGGCGGTTCAGGAGGTTCAAGGGGAGCGTTTTGGGGCCGGCGGCCGGAGATGTCCCGGAGCGGAGGGGGATTTCCGGGGGAATGAAGAACTCCGCCCCTTGCCCGAAGGTCGATTTGAGGATTGATTGAACGTGGGAAGATGTGTATTTTTATTCTCCCTGGAACTGCCCAAAACGCGGGATGTGCCGAAATCACCGGGGCAAGCGGTAGTAGCCGATGCACAAGAGCATCGCTGCAAAAGCATGCAAGGAGCAGTCAAGATGCTATCGGCGGGCGCAAAAACTTCGGGCCGGAGCTTTTTCGGCATCAACTTTGAATGTTCACATTTGATCTCATCTCGGGACGCGATAAGCGCGTCCTGAGGCCCTGGATCGATCAAGGGGAAACACCATGAAAGCAAAATTGGCGGCAGTTATCGGAATCGGAGCTTTGGCGGCAACGAGCGGCGCCGTTCTGGCTCATCACTCCTTCGCTATGTTCGATCAAGAAAACCCGATCGAACTCGTCGGTGCTGTGAAGGAATTCAAGTTCACCAGCCCGCACACCTTCATCCTCCTGGAGGTCAAGGGCAAGGACGGCGGCGCCTCGACGGTTTGGAACCTCGAAGGCGGCAGCCCGAGCGCCCTCGTGCGTGACGGCATGTCCAGCAAGACGCTCAAGCCGGGCGACGAGCTGGTCATGAAGATTGATCCTCTGCGCAGCGGCGCGCCTGGCGGCGCCTGGGGCGTTGCGAAGACCAAGTTCAAGGACGGCAAGGCGCTCAACACTCACTAATTACATAGAAATACCAGACGTTTCGCCTGGTATTTGATCCCTGAAAAGATCGATTCGCGGCCCGGATGTGGTGTGGCACTCAAGGAGGTGCCACATCGCAGTCCGGAGCCGCATCGATCTTTATCTTTTATGGATGGTCAGTCACTGTTTGGTGGCGGGTGTTTGGTGGCGGGAAACGATGTCAATTCCCCTTTCGGGCGCGCGCGAGCCTTTGCAGTTCTTGGCGATTGACCTTACCGGTTTCGTTGCGTGGGATATTGTCGACCATCTGGACGTGGTCGAGCGTCGCCTCGATTTTGGCGGCTTTGAGCGCCGCATTGAGGGTTGCGAGCGCAACCGGGGTTGCAAGTGCAACCGGCTGTGCTGCTATCACCAGCGCCACGATCTCGTCACCGCAGCTGCCTTGGATTGCGCACACCGCCGCATCCTTCACGCCCGCGACGCCGGCGAGGCATTGGTCGATGATGGAAGCCGACAGCTTGACGCCGCCCTTGTTGATCGTATCGGTGGCGCGTCCCTGGATCACCAGCATGCCGTCGGGCGTGACCAGGCCGCGATCGCCCGGATAGAACCAGGTTTCGATCGCATCGTCCTGGTCGGATGCGGCGCCATGGAGAACGCCCTGGTTCGGCGTCTTGATCCGTAGTTCTCCCGCCTTGCCAGCAGGCAGCACGGCGCCTTCATCATCTACGCTTTCGACGCTCGCCCAAGGACACACATAGCCGACCGCTCGCTCCACATGCTTGATCCGGTTCCACATCCCGAAGGCCGCAACATGAGCTTCGGTCGAGGCATAAACGCACACTACATCGCGGCAGAGATATTCGTTGATCTTGGCGAGCAAGGTCGGCGTCGGTACGGCGCCGCCGAGCCACACGCATTTGAGCGTGCGTATGTGCTGCTTGACGTGCGCCAAATGATCGACCAGCCCCTGTGCCTGCTGATTTGATGCGGCCAAAAGATCGACGCCGAACAATTCGATGGCGCGGCTGATTTCGTCGGGCGATTGCGCAAAGGACAGCGTGCGTCCCATTTCGAACGCCAGTGCAACCTGGCTGAAGGCAAAGTTGGTCGACAATCCTGGCATGATCAGGGAGCGCATCCACGGCACGTCACCTGTCACGGCGCGCAAGAAATTTGAACGCGCCGCAATGTCCTCATCCGCGAACGCGATTGCTTTGGGAACACCTGTCGTTCCGGATGTGAATGCCAATTTTGTGCGTTGCGCGGACCCATGGCGGCGGACTTTCGGCGGTTTTGGATCGTTGAACCAAGGTATTTCGGTCTTTACCGCCGTGATGCCCGACAACGGTTTGGCCTGTCCTTCCTGGATCAAAGTCTTGGCGCCGATCTTGGCGAGATAGTCGACCTGGGCGGTCCTTACGACGATCGAAGGAATGCCGAGCCGCATCAGGGTGCAGTTGACCACGATGTTGCGCGCCGGATGTTCGATCAGGATTCCGACCGGTGCTGCCATGTCGGATATCTTCTCGGAGAGATGAGCCGCGACCGCATTGATGGCTTGGCTCAACTTTTGATACGGGATGATCACATCGAACATGACGATTGCCGGCGTATCGGGCTTGAGCTTCGCCCAGAAGTCGATCATCGCATTAAGTTTCATGAACCTACCTTTAGCAGTGCGTGCTGTTTTTATTGCTTTGAATTTCTGTCCTCATAGGATCACGCCAAAACGGCAAGGTGAAGCCTGTTGGGTCGCTGATGCAACGGCGCACTCCGCTGGGGTTGTTGGAAAGCTCTGGGTTGTCCACAATCCGGCAGCAAGTTCTGTCTTGAAGACATAAACTGGTGTTTAGCTACTACAGAATGTATTTTCTAAATTGTTATGATTATCAATGTGTTGCGAGAGCTGTGCATCAAATCATGTGGCAGATTTGCAATACCTGGAAAGTGTTTTATCTCGCGACTGTTTTCGATCTTGTGAGAGTGTCGCTTCTGATTCACCATGTTGCAGATATATGCAGCTCGATTCTCGGGTGTGATTGGGGGGAATTCAATAATGAAGAAGTTTGGTCTCGCGGCCGTGACGACACTGGCGCTCGCCAGCGCGTCTTATCTGGCACTCGCCGGTTCATCTTATGCCGCCGACATGATGTTGAAGTCGCCGGCGATGGAAGCGGCGCAACCGGTCAGCGGCTACATCGAATTGTACAGTGGCTGGGGCAACACGACAATCAAAGGCGACGAAGGTTATCGTTTTGGCCTGGATGGCTGGACGCTGGGCGGAGCGGCCCGCGGCACCTACTGGTGGTCGCATAACGCCAGCCTGCAGCTCGATGTGCAGGGCGAAGGCACCAGTTTCAGCGATGGCAGTCAGGGGCGTTTTTCTGAGCACAGCTTTCTGATTGGCGGTCATGCGAGCTGGCGTGATTCGCGCTACCTTTGGGGTGTCTTTGGTGCGGCCGGAGATGCAACAACTTTCTCCGGCCCCAACTTTCGGCACGGTGTGGTCGGAGGAGAGGGGCAGGCCTATCTGGGGGCAGTGACGCTCTATGGCCAGATCGGTTACGATACGACGGTCGGCAGTCCGCTCTTTGGTCCCGTTAACGGCATAAATGCCGTGTTCGGGCGCGGCACGGTCCGCTATTATCTGGCACCGAACACGCGGCTCGAAGGGACGGGTCTCTATGCGGGCGGAAAAGTGGATTTGTGTTGCGGAATCGCCGACGAAAATTTCCACATCTGGCTGGCGCGCGCCAAGATCGAGCACAAGTTTGCGGGGTCGCCGTTCTCGGTTTTTGCGGCCTATGAGTGGTCGGAAACTCACTTCGATGGAAGCCGTCTAGAGAACCAGAAGATTACGGCTGGTGTCCGGCTTGGCATCAACGAAGGCACGTTGCAGTCAAACGACCGCAAGGGCACCACGCTCGACATCATCGATGTGCTCAGGCTGGTTGGCGGCGGCATTGCTAACTAAAGTAACTAACCCTAGGGATCGTGGGCCTACCTGAAACCGAGCCCTTCGATATTTCGATATTAGACCGGGTTGCCCTTTCGGGTGGCCCGGTTTTGCTTTTCGCTTGGGCGTAATCGCGTGTTGCCCGCGGCTGCATGGGCAATGTGGCTGCGCAGGCGATTGTGACCTCGTCTTTACGGGACCAAAAGCGGCCTTTGTCCACAGGTGGAAGCGTCTGCCCATCGGTTGGCCGGTTCTTACCGCCTCGTGCCAACGACATGAATTTCGCAGATTATTCTATCATATTAGTAATACCCCCTACCCGCAAGGCCGAGTGGGCCGAATCGCATTTCATCGAGCACGGTCAGGACGTCGGCAGTGTGGCCCGCTACCTGGGCTCCCCATCCTGATTGAAGCTTCGGCCCGGCTGTCCTATGGACATCCTGAAATGCCTCTCTGGGAGACCACGTCATGGCGAATAATGCGCAGAAGATCGGCTGGATCGGCATGGGCCGTATGGGCCTGCCGATGGCCGAGCGCCTGCTCAAGGCCGGCTACGACCTCTCGGTCTGGAACCGGACGCGTTCCAAGGCCGAGCCGCTTGCTGCCAAGGGCGCCAAGATCGTCGATAAGCTCGCCGATCTCGCAGGCGCCGATGTGCTGTTCTCCATCGTCTCGACCGGCAAGGACCTCAAGGAAGTCTATTTCGGCCGCGATGGCGTGGCGTCGGGCCGCCACGGTGGGCTGCCGAAAGTCTTCGTCGATTGCTCCACCATCGCGGTTGAGGATTCAGCCGACATCCGCAACAAGCTCAAGGAACTGGGCGCCGATTTTGTCGCAGCGCCCATCTCCGGCAATGCCAAAGTGATCAAGGCGGGGCGGCTCTCGTCCGTCGTGTCGGGCACGGAAGGTGCCTGCAAGACCATCATGCCCATGATGGAAGCGATTGCGCCGGCTGGCGTCTCCTATGTGGGTGAAGGCGAACTCGCGCGCATTTGCAAGATCGCCCACAATGTGATGCTCGGCGTCGTGATCGAAAACCTGATCGAGATCACGCTGCTCGCCAACAAGATGGGCGTTCCGCGCCATGCGTTCCTGGCGTTCATGAACAACAGCGTGATGGGCTCTATGTTCACACGCTACAAATCGCCCGCGCTGGTCAACCTCGATTGGACGACGACCTTTACGCCCGAATTGTTGCGCAAGGACATGGACTTGGGGCTCGGTCTTGGCCGCGAATGGGATGTTCCGATGCCGGTGACGGCGGCGGCGCGCGAGGTCCTGCAAAATCATTTCGGCACCGCGATCCTGCAGGCCAATCCGGAAGCCTACCTGGAAAAAGATTTCGCCGCCATGATGGAAACCATGGCGCTTGCTTCCGGAATGAAGCTGGAAAGTGAGAACAAGAACGTGCCGACAGGATTGGAAACGTAGGATGGGTAGAGCAAAAGAAACGCATTTTACATGCGCTTTTTTGCGAAACCCATCATCGGATCCGCGCGATGAGGTTGATGGGTTTCGCAAAAAAGCGCGTGAAGAACGCGATTTTTGCTCTACCCATCCTACAATTCCGTAACTGCGATTAAGGATTTCACCCGTGCTGAGCACCGAAAAAAATCGCATTCTCACACAGGTCGATGCCGGAACGCCGATGGGCGATTATCTGCGGCGCTATTGGATGCCGATCGGCGGCGCGAGCGAGTTCGACACCAATCCCATCAAGGCCATTCGGCTGTTCGGCGAAGACCTCGTGCTCTATCGCGATCAAGGTGGCCGCTATGGCTTGCTCGACCGCCATTGTCCGCATCGCCGCGCCGATCTCTCCTATGGCTTTGTCGAGGAGGCCGGCATCCGCTGCAATTATCATGGCTGGCTGATGGATGAGGCGGGGCGCTGCATCGAGCAGCCCTACGACGACATCGTCAATCCGAAAGGCCGCGCCAAAGAACGTACCAAGGACCGCTGCAGCACCAAGGCCTATCCGGTGCGCGAAGTCGCAGGCCTGCTGTTTGCCTATTTGGGGCCGCAGCCGGTGCCCGAATTGCCGGTGTGGGAGCCGTTGACCTGGGAGAACGGTTTTCGCGAAGTCGTCATATCGGAAATTCCGTGCAACTGGTTCCAGTGCCAGGAAAACTCCTGCGACCCGGTGCATTTCGAATGGATGCACGAGAACTGGAGCACGCGCCTTGCCGGCAAGACCGGCCCCTATGCGGCCCGCCACCTCAAGCTGGTGTTCGAGGAATTCGAGCATGGCTTCATCTACAAACGCGTGCGCGAAGGGCAGAAGGAGGGCGATCCGGTCTGGACCATCGGTCGCGTGACGCTCTGGCCGAACGGCTTTTATCTCGGCAACCATTTCGAATGGCGCGTACCGATCGACGACGAAAACACCCTGAGCGTTTGCTGGTTCTTCATGCGCGTGCCGAAGGGCCGCGAGCCCTATGTGCAGGGGAACGTGCCGACGTGGCATAGTCCGATCAAGGACGAAAACGGCCGCTGGATATCGAGCCATGTGATCAACCAGGACATCATCGCCTGGGTGGGGCAGGGGCGCATTGCGGATCGGACCAAGGAAACGCTCGGCGCAAGCGACCTCGGCATTGCGATGATGCGCAAGCGCTTGTTCGACGAGCTTGATGCAGTGGCGCGCGGCGCCGAACCCAAGGCCGTGTTCCGCAATCCCAATGTGGCGCGCTCGATTGATCTGCCCAACATCACCAAGAAGACCAGCGTCGAAGGCATCACGCTTGAAGAGCACGAAAATTATCCGCTGCTCAAGGTTCGCCTCAAAGGCTTTCGCCATTGTTTCGGTCAGCCACCGGAAGTGCGCCGCGCCTTCGAGGAAGCGATGGGGATTGCGGGGAAGCGAGTAGCGAGTAGCGAGTAGCGAGTAGCGAGTAGCGAGTAGCGAGTAGCGAGTAGCGAGTAGCGAGTAGCGAAGAAAGAAACTGAGCTCGACAAACCTTCTTGCTTACTATTCGCTATTCGCTACTCACTACTTCGCGGAAACACCTTACAGGAGAAAATATGGATCCGGTTACGACGCGGCGCGTTGCTTCCCAAGAACATTGGACGACGTCGAATGGCCGCAAGCTGTTCATGGCCGAAAAGCGCTCGGTGGCGCCCGGCCCGATCAAGGGCACGGTCCTCCTGGTGCATGGTTCATCCATGGGATCGCAGGGTTTCGACCTGGATATTCCGGGTGATCCGGATGCCTCGATCATCGATTGGCTCGCCTGCCGCGGCTTCGATGTATGGCGGTTGGATTTCATCGGCTACGGCCGCTCCGACAAGCCGGCGGATCACCTTGCCACCGTGGCGCAGGGCGTGCCCGATCTGTTGGCGGCCACCGACTACATCATGAAGGCCCGCAACTGCGGGCCCCTCATGCTGATTGGATTTTCCTCAGGCGCATTGCGCGCGGCGCTCTTTGCGCAGCATCATCCCGAGCGAGTGAAGCGGGTTGCGCTCGAGGCCATGGTTTATACGGGCAAGGGCAGCCCGACCCTCAAGAAGCGCGCGGAGAAACTCGACCAGTGGAAGTCGAGCGTGATGCGCCCGATCGATCCGGCGTTCCTGATGAGCACCATGACGCGAGACCACAGCGACACCGCGATGGAAA
Organism: Xanthobacteraceae bacterium; assembly: GCA_035300505.1. GTDB lineage: Bacteria > Pseudomonadota > Alphaproteobacteria > Rhizobiales > Xanthobacteraceae > VAZQ01. The sequence goes on along the minus strand of DATGVJ010000293.1, from coordinate 6,856 downwards.
GCCGCAAGAAGCCCTATATCGACGCAATCCTGGCGATCGAGACGACGGTGCCGAACGGCACCTATATCGACATGTGCGAGAACCTGCCGGTTTGCGATCCGACCAAGATCAGTGTGCCCACGGCTATTCTGCGCGGACAATTTGACGGCATCGCGAGCGATGACGATCTCATCGAGTTCTTCCGACTGCTGCCGAACCCGGACAAGGAATATGTCGTGATGCCCGGCATCGCACATGCGGCTGGCACCGCGAAGAACTATTTGCGATTCTATGACGCCATGTACACGTTCTTCGCCAGACCCGAGGCGGTGTTCAAGGGTTGATTACATGGGGGGCGAACTTTAGGTCCGCCCCCACACACAACACTGCGCTTCATTTCAATAACGCGCTGCTTTGGCGAAGCTTCGGCTTGCGCCATACGCATCTGCTATCGTTCTTGTAGCGCCGACGTATTGTGCGCCTGCAACATTCCAGGGAACTTCTTCGAACCCAAGGGCATTATAGGTTCGAAAGCGCGCGGGGCGTGCCAATGGAGGTTCCTATGAACTCACACATAGGGCTAGCTTTTTTTGGTTTTATGGCTCTTTTGCAAGCCGCACCCACGCAAGCCGCACCTGCGCAAGCCGGAGATGTCGAAACCAGCGTCGCACCGGTTTGCAACACCCAGAAACAAGTCGAGCGGCTCGCCGACCTGATTGATTACAGCACCGAATCCGCCGTGCATACCGTCAATGTCGAGGCCCAGAATCCGCGCGCCTGCGGTATTGCCAATATGGCGTTCCTGCGTGGGTCACGGATCGCAACAGTGCGTGCGCACGAGGCGACATTCGAGATCGTGGAGGTGCTCGTCGTCGGCATGGTGTCGGGCGAAAGCGTCGTGGTCGCCAAGCCGGCGGTTTATTTTTCGCTGCTCAAGATCGACGAACGCGGTGTGTAAGTGCTAGTCTGCCGGCGCCCCCCACACAAAAATGGTGCGCCATGCATGCATACCTCAAGCGTTCGACAACCTTCGCAAAGACCATCCTGCATACCGGTCCCGCCATTGCCGTGGCGGTGGCCGGTATCTTCGTCATCGGTGCTGCGGTTGCCCAGCCCGTGAAATGGAACGAAATCCCGGCGCCTTCCGGTAAAGAGGCTTTGTCGCGGACTTATCCGGCCGGATACAGGACCGATGTGATCGATGTCCCGATCAGGGGCAATGACGGCGATCTTGAATACAAGATCAAGATGAATGCCGGCGACACGGTCGTCTATTCGTGGGAAGTACGCGATCTCAAGAACCCGGAAGAATTCTATACGGAGTTCCATGGTCACACCGAACCAAAAGGCGGGGCGGGCGACCTGATGTATTACGACAAGTCGACCGGCGGAAAAGCGAACGGTGCTCTGGTCGCGCCCTGGGAAGGCATCCATGGCTGGTATTGGCAGAACCAGGGTGCCGCGCGCGTCGTGGTCCGCCTGCGCATGTCGGGATTCTACGAACTCGTTCCGAACCAGGCCGGAACGCCGGTGAAGGAATAACTGCTATAGCCCGGATGCAGGGCCATAACGCGCTTGCGCGTTATGGCACGCAATCCGGGGTTCTGCTGCCCTACACGATCGCTCCCGCATTATGCCACCACGCGTCTGAAGACGCGCTGTGGCTCCATGCGGGCTACGACGCACTCGCTCGCCTTCGGCCCCGCATCGCCCGCGACACAACAACGACATCCTGTTTGATGCGGCGGCCGGCAAGGTAAACGCCGGTTGCCGACGCGGCAGCGCCGCCGAGCAACAGCACCAGGATAATCACGTCCCAGAATGGTCGCGCCCGCAGCCAGCTGGTGAAGTCGATGCGGTGCAGCCCGCTGAACAACCAGCGTTGCCATCGGCCATTCTCGTCGACACGCTGCAGCAGCGCCCCTGTGCGTGGATCGAGGTAATAGCGCGTTTGATCTTCATCGCCGAGAACGACGCGGTAGACCGGCAGGACAAAATTGTCGCGTCGTCGTTGCAGGAAGTAAGTATCCTCCTGTGCGATCAGTCCTTGCTCCGCAATGCTGTACGCACCCGCGATGCGTTGTGCGGCCTGGGTAAGGTCGGTGTCCGTCAACGCCGCAACTTTGCCGGCCGCATCCAGCCGAATGACCGATCCGTCTTGCAACGTTGCGCGCCAAAAGAGCTGACCTGCGAATGGTGCCGTGTCGAGGTTCACGGCCTTGGCCAGGAAGTCTTGCGCCGGAACGGGCCGTTGCCGCAGGTGATCCAGCGAGGCACGCACGACATTCCATTTGGGATATTGGCCGCGTAGGAGCTGGGCTTCCTCTCCGCCTCCCTGGCGTTCGAGGAAGCCCCATGGGTTCATGGAGACCAATCCACTGAAGGCCCAGGTAAGCGTAAAGAGCCCGAACATCAGCCCCGCGATGTGGTGCCAATAAAACCATCCCCGATAGGGCGAGACCTTGCCGCCGCGCCGGAACTGCGCGATGCCGAGGTAAAGTCCAAGTGCGGTGAGGACGGCGCCGAAGAGCGACGTCCAGATCACGATCTGGCTCCAGAGCGCGGGATTACGGCGCAGATCAAGGAAATAGATGAAGTGCGGGATGGTGCCGAGCCAGTTCCAAAATCGTTGCGTCGATGTCGTCCAATGCATGACCTGCCCGGCCGTGCCGGACACATAGATATTGGTGCGCTCCGGGTCGTCGAATGCGAAGCGATAGAACGGCCGGTCGCGCTGCAGGCCGCCGATGGTCCATTGGTCGACCGGTTCCTGCGCACTCGCGGTAATGGCCGCGGGGCGGCCGATGATGCGCTGTGCGGCTTCGAGCGCAATAGCGCGCGCTTGCGCTTCGTCGACGCGCAGCGCCGCGCCGTGCGCGAGATCGAGCGTGCTGTCTGGCCGTCCGGGCCGCTGCAGCCGCAGCGTCGGCGCGCCGTTGAGATTTTCGATCCTGGCGCGAATGATGGTTTCGTCGTCGTCGGCAAGGCCGTCGCCGATGCGACAGCATTGCGCCCAGGGGATCGGCGGCAGCGTGCGTATTCGCTCGACCTCGCTCGTGCGCGGATAGGGCACATAGACCATCACGATGCCGGACAGGAACCACATCAGCATCAGGAGGCTGCCGAGGACGCCCAGATAGCGATGCACGATCACAGTCGTGCGCCAGATTGTGTTCGACACTGCATTCACGGTTGCACCAATCGCTGGAGCATTTTCCGGAAAAGTGGGTACCGGTTTTCCGATAGGAAATGCGACCACTATTAGAGAGCATTTTCCGGAAAAGTGGGTACCGGTTTTCCGATAGGAAATGCGACCACTATTAGAGCATTTCAGTCCTTCTTCTGGTAGAGCGCGTGGCAGCCGTCGCAACCGGCCCGCAACTCGATGGCATATTTCTTGAACTCTGCAGGGGTCTGCGCCCGGCTGGCGTCGAACGCGCTCTTGGCTGCATCCGCGGAGCGTTTGTAGAAATCGGCGAAGCGGGTCCATATCTCCGGCGCAGCGAAAGTATCACTGGCCGGGTCCTTGTCGGCGCCGGCCTTCCATTCGTTGCTGGCGGGCGGGAACAGATGCGGGAATGCCAGCAGCAAAACCGAAATCGTATCGGCATGCATCGCGCCGTGAGCGACATCGATTTTGTCGGTCTCGACCATGATGTCGAGGTCGTCCATATTCTCGCCAACGGTACTCATGAGGACCTTGCGCGCGAAGATCACGTCCTTCGTCGGGGCGGCGCCCTGGTCCTGGCCCAGCGCAACCGAACCGGTGCTTAGCACGGCCGCGAACAAGAAGGCCGCGCCGATTGCGCCCGCGATCGAAGGGCGAACCCTCAACAGGAACCACTTCATTGTCGTTTCTCCCTTACGAGTGAACAGAGGAACATCAGGGATTGGGTCGGCGGTTCTCCCGCGCGGATGGAGTCGGTTGCGAGCTTTCACCTGTCCCGGCCTGCCAGAAGATGAAGACCGACACCGCCTTGAGTTCCTCGGGCTTGAGCTTGTCATCAAACGCCGGCATGACGCCGCGACGCCCTTTGATGATAGACTCGCGGATCGAGGCGCGGTCCGAGCCCCAGAGATACGAACTTCTCCTGGTCAGGTTCGTCGATCCGAACGTATCGATGCCGGTCCCGCCGTTATCGTGGCAGTCGAAGCAATTGCCTTTGGTGTTGTCGTGGAACAGCACCTCGCCGCGGGTCGCCTTGGCGCGGTCGGCCTGTTGACCGCTGATCTGGAGGACGTATTCGATGACCTCGTCGATCTCGGCGTCGGTGAGGAATTTGTCCGATCCGAAGTCTTCGGTGTCTTCCTTGGTGCGAAATTCGGGATAGAAAGCCAGCATGTTCACTTCCGCTCCGCGCGCGTTCTCATGCCCCGAGCGGACTCCGTAACGGACGGTCCATTCGACATCGGAGGGCAACTTCTTCAATCCGCCGGATTCGAGATCGTCACCTGAAAACCGCCATTCGGCGTCGGTCAGGTCGGGCGTGTGCTGGTCCGGGATGCCCTTGAGATCGGCGCCATGGCAGGAGGCGCAATGCTCATCGTAGACCTTCTTCCCGAGCACCATCGCCTGGCGATTGAGGCGAAGCGATCTGGCAATGCGATTGACCGAAGGGGACGCCAGTTCCTCCGGCCGCACGTAGAACTCGCCATAGTCGTCGGTCGGATCGTGCGGCGCGGTCGCTTGTTCCGCAACCGCGACCGCCGCCAGCACGGCAGCGCCCATCACGCCCGCCATCACATAGCGTGAGCGCAACACCCGGGTTTTCTTGTCCATCACACTTCCTCTTGCGTCGTTACTACAAACAATCCTACGCGGTGGCCCGGTCGATCCAAGCCTTTCGTTTGATCGGTGCGTGGGCGACTGCCCGCCCCGATCCCAGAAGAGGCTAGGGATGCAACGACATCACGCGCGCGTGATAAGTTCTGGTCATATGATCACGAAAGAGTTATAGAATAACCCAAAGGCTCGGAGAAGAACATTTTTTCGCGCCTGAGTTCCCCTCTGACGGGAATTCCGCGGCGCGACGCGTCAACAGTGGGCACATCGAAGGCACACATTGGACGAGGTCGTAGAAAAATTCAGGTCGGATTGTTGGAGTTAAAGCATGCGAAAGCTGATGCTGGCTTGCGTTCCATGTCCGGTATTGACGACTTTCGCGAAGGCGCAGTCAGTCGAAAACGTGGTCCAAGACTTTCGTTTGATCGGTGCATGGGCTTCCGACTGTTACAAGCAGAAACGAGCATGCGACGTTTTCGAAGACGCCCTCCGGCAATATCCAATTAGTCAACGATTTTGGATCCAACTACGACCACATGGTCTATCGGATTGTTCAAGCTGAGCGTGTTGGTCAAGATCGGCTCTATTTGCGGCAAGTCCTTACGACGGATCATCTCATCGTCGTCGATGTCGTCATATGGAAAGTGAACGACAGGATTCGCATCTGGTCATCGAGACTTACCGACGGAACAACACTGGTCAACAATGGGACGGTGGCTTCGGCGAACGGGCAGGAAACGATGTGGGTGGTGCGTTGTGAAAGGTCAGCCGCCCAACCGCTCGGGGCAGACGTGATTCCGCAATGAAAACCAGTATCCATTTCCGGTCTGGCGTAGCATAGAAGGTTGCAGTGCGCTGCTGAGGGACCTGTTTGACTTTATTCCAAACGATGCGCCGCTGTGGTCCGTGGCTATTTGGGCTCTCGTTCATTTCGACCGCTATCAGGTTCAGCTGCGGCTCGTCGTTGGATTCTAAGGTTCCCAGGGCCCCTACTTGCCATTACCACTTGAACGCTGCGGAGACTTCGTAACTCCGCGGTGCGCCGAGCAGAACCTGGTCGGGATAGCCCGGATCGGCCCAAATGGCATATTTCTTGTCGGTCGGGTTACGGACACGGAATCCAATCCGCGTCGAGTCGACACCTTTGATGGGATTGTCCATCCGCGGGATGCCGATGAACGCAAAGGCGTCTACTATAGTATAGGAGTTCATGATGACGAGATTATCGTCACCCATGAATCGTGCCCCTACGTGGCGGACCGATCCCCCGACCTCGACCGGCCAGCGAGTTACGAATCGATAGGATGTGCCCACATTGCCAATGAACCGCGGCACGTTGGGCGAAGTCTTGCCAGTGAAATCCTCGCCCGTGTCGTTATCAATGAAATTCCCATATTTCGATTCGATGAAGGCTACGTTGGCCCATAGCTTCCACTGATCCGTGGGGCGTACCGCACCGGCGATCTCGATGCCTTTTGCGTGTACGTTCGAGGCAACATTGACCAGATGCCCGCTTTTGCTCTGTATGACATTGTTGCGCTCGATATCGAATGCCGAGAATGTCCATTCGGCCCGGTTGTTCCAGAACAATTGCTTGAGGCCTGTCTCGTAGGTGCGGGACGTCGTCAATACAAGTTGATTTGGCCTGATATTGAAGATGTTGTTGGCCGCAGGATCCGCCGCGGTAGCGTACAGGCTATAGAAGGTCAGTCCGGGGACCGCCTCCCAGGTGTAGCCGATGCGACCGGTGACCGGCGTGAAGGTCTTGGAGTAGCCGTCCGCGCTTCGCAGCACACCATTGACGTCAAATGCCGTGCGATGGACGTTGATCTCTTCCACGCGCAAGCCGCCGATGAGTGCGAATGTAGGCGTGATCTTGATGCGATCTTCCAAGGATAGTGAAACGTTGTTGATATGGCTAAAGAAATTCTTGGTTTGCTCAAAGCCATACAGCCTACATTCCGCACTTTCATTTTGCACGACTTGAAGCGCCGCGAGCGGGAGCTGCGCTACTTGCCTGGACCGTAGACGTCGGCTGGTATTGAGAGCAATTGAAGTATTTGTGATTGTACCGGCGTCAGGACATCTGCAAAT
>DATGVJ010000292.1:0-14117 GCA_035300505.1 Xanthobacteraceae bacterium | reverse complement strand
TCCGCTCGCCGCCAAAACGCCGACGATTGCGAAGGGATCGCAGAGCACGCGCGCCTGTACGCTGAAGGAAGAAACTGCCGGCAAGATCGTCAACGTCGCCACCGGCCAGCCCTTCAGCTACAAGGACACCTGCATCGAACTGGATCCGCACATCGGATACAATGAAGCCGCCGCCGATGCGACGCGCATCGCCGTCAAGGATCTACTGCGAACAACATTCAAGCTGAAGTAAAGATCGGCGTACTGTAGGGGCTCGTTAGGTTAGAGATCGTAACCCGGATGAGCGTCCCCTCATCAGCGCGTTTTCGCGCATGATGGGGGCGCGACATCCGGGGCCATCCGTCCCCGCATGTCGCCATCTCGCGTGAAGAACGCGATCTGGCTCATGCGGGCTACGAGCGCCGCCCTACGGATTCCAAGACCGGGCCTCCGCTCACATCACCACAACCTTCGTACCCACCCTGACCCTGCGGTAGAGGTCGACCACATCCTCGTTGCGCATGCGGATGCAGCCTGAGGAAACGTTGGTTCCAATTGTCCAGGGCTCGTTGGACCCATGAATCCGGTAGAGCGAAGAGCCGAGATACATGGCGCGGGCACCGAGCGGATTGTCGGGGCCACCATCCATATGACGCGGCAGGTCGGGACGACGCTTGAGCATTTCGGGCGGCGGCGTCCAATCCGGCCATTCACGCATGCGGCTGATCGGGCGCACGCCCGACCAGGTGAATCCCGGCCGCCCGACGCCGATGCCATAACGGACCGCCGTGCCGCCTTCCTGCACCAGGTAGAGCAGCTTCTCATTGGTATTGATGATGATCGTGCCAGGCCTTTCGTTACCGCCATAATGGACCTCCTGCTTGAGGTAACGGGGATCGACGGCCGGTTGCGCCGGTTCGGCGGATGGCGCCATTCCGAAATTTGTTTCGTAACGTTGCGCCGGTTCGTAGCGCGGCGGCGCATCGCGGTTGCCGGCCCCACCAAACAGCACTTCGAAAAAGCCGCCGCCAAGATTAGGGCCATTGGCCGCAACCTGCCGAGCCGGCGCCTGCGCATAGGGTGCCTGCGCGTAAGTCGCCTGCGCGTAAGCTTGGGCAGGCACGGGATTGACGGTTCGATTCGGTGACACTGCGACGCCAGCGCCTGCAAGGCCACTGACCGGAACACCATCCTGGGTGAGCGTAAGAGGTCCCGCGGAAGCCGCGGACACCGTCAAAGCGATAACGAGCGTGTGGAATGGGATGTGTTGCATCGAGGTACTCTGTACTGGATACACAACTTTAGGAACGCTCCGGACGAGTCCGTCCCTACCTCGCCATGGTTAATGGATATCCATCCTCTTATGGTTAAAGGTGGCGCTCGAATTTTAACTCGCCCCCCAATTTATCGGCTGAACATGTTCTTATAGTTTTTATTGCGTAAACGCGGGACCGTTATGGTTAACCGATGGTTCCCGGCGCGCATCAACGACGGCGCATCATCGCAAAACTTGCGAAGGAAATGAGCGCCAGAGCTGCCACCGCCACAAGAGCCGCTCGATCGGAGGCGAGCTCGATGATGAAGGCCACGCACAATGGCGCGATCGCCTGCATGACCAGGAATGGACCGGCGAGCCGGCCCATGGTTGCGCCATATCCGACGGCGCCAAACAATGTAAGCGGCAAGGTGCCGCGCGCGATCGTGATCAGGCCGTTGGCCAGCCCGAACATCACCATGAAGATCGCGGCGGTCCAAACCGACATCCCAAGGAGAGCGAGAAGTGCAAACGCCGCAAGCAACATGCCGACTGCAAAGCGCGCAACATTGAGCGGATGAACATTGCGTCCAAACATCAATTCACCGAGGCGCGCGGCAACTTGCGCGGGCCCAAAGCAACTGCCTATGATAACGACGGCCGCAGCGTCAATTCCTGATCGTTTGAAGATCGCAAGCAGATGCGCGGACAGGGCGGAGGGCACGAACGCATAGGCTGCAAAAGCCGCGGCCACCGCAATGAACACCCAATGTGGCGGCGACGGAACAGGACCCGGGAGACGCTCGGCGCTTCGTGTTCGCGCTTCCTGGTTGGCAGGCACTTGGTTAGCGGGAACTTGATCGGCGGACACTTGGTCGGCGGGCACTTGGTTGGCGTTATGGCGCGGCAGCACGAAGGCATGGAGGGGCGCAGCGACAAATGCCAGCAAGGCCGCATAGACCATATAGGTCCCGCGCCAGCCCACAGCTTCGATCAAGAGATAAGTGACGGGCCAGCTGACGGTCGACGCCAAGCCCCCCGCCAGCGTCAGGAGCGTGATCGGTCGTCGCGCCGCCGCGCCGAAGATTCGTCCCAGTGAAGCAAAGGCCGAGTCGTAAAGCGATGCGGCAGCCGCCACGCCCAACAACGTCCAGGCCGCCAAATAGACAACGGCATGATCCGCCATCACCAGCACGATCAGACCCAAGGCGCCCAGGAGAGAGCCGGCCGTCATCACGCAGTGGCCGCCAAAACGATCAATCAGGCGGCCAACGCGGGCGGAAGTAAAGCCAGCGGCCAGCAGCGCCAACGAAAAGCCTCCCATCGCAAAGGTCGCCGACCAGGCGTGCTCCGCTGCGATCAAGGGAACGGTGAGTACGGGCGGATAATAGATAGCGCCCCAGGCAATGATTTGCGTGACGCCCAGCACCAGGACGGCGCGCCAGGGTCCGAACACGACTGCTCTACACGCGCGGAAATCCCCCGACCTCATGGTGAGAGTAGAAGGACCGAATGATGCAACCGCATGGCTTTTGACACAGTCTTACGAAGACGAATTATGATTCTTACGAAGACGAATTATGATTGCGAAGACGAATCATGTTGCGAAGACGAATTCGCGTGTCGTGAGTTGATATCGTCAGCGCTTCTTCTGCGCCACCGTACCGGCCGAAGGCGCGCAACGGACATAGATGCCCGTACCATAGCGGCCGGCGACCTCCTGATCGACTGCCCGCAGCGTCATCACGCGGCCATCGAATGAAACAATCTCCTGATCGCGCGGGGAGCCGCCGGGTTCCCCCGCCGGTCCGACAAAATTCCGGCCACCCGGCCCCCCTTTCAGCCGTAGTTCGACTCTCTCTTTCTGGTCAGGCAGATACATCATCACGCCGCCCGACGGGCCCTGGTCGATGTTATACGGCAGTTGTGCGCACCCACTGCGCGCGTTGACTTCGGTGCGCTGGCGATCCTCGGGCTTGTGGAATGATGCATAGCCCCAGCGGCCTATCACCTCCGAGGGACGGACCGTGGCAGGAATCTCGGGGCCCGGAAGGGACTGTACGGGGGCCGCCTCAGGAGGCTGGTCGCCGCCGCCGAAACCCCAATTCGACATGCCGCCGCCCGTACCGGTGCAGCCGACCAGCGCAAACGCCGACGCCATGCATGCAGCCCGCGCAGAAAACCCACCGAAAGTCCTCATCGGACCCCTCCTTACCCAAACCTTCCGCACTTACCCAGACCTTCCGCACCCGACCGGCAACCTTCGACAACAACCCCCGTTAACAATAATACGAGGTCACCCCCCAAAGGGAAACCACGAAACTCATGATTCGAATGCGTTTTTTGGTTGCGTTTGGCGCATCTCGTGCGGCACCTCGTGTCCCGTCGGACCGGTCAGGTGCCTTGCGTTGGTTTTGTTCCGCCCATGGTCGAGACAGCATAACGGCCCTGCAAGGCAGATGTTGGGCAACGCACTACCATGGTCCGCTGTCAACCGCCAAATCATCAACCCTTCTTGCGTGGATCGCGTATCGGCGGGTCCTTTTTGATGTTGAGGCGCTTGACGGCCTCGGCGTCAAAATCGTCATCGGGTAGAAATCCGGCCGAACGGATACCGTCCATCGCGCAGAGATCGTCGACCTCGTTGACATCGCCGGTGACGCCGAGCGCGCCCACAACCTCGCCCGTCTTGTCGCGGATCAACTGGCCGCCTGCTTCCAGGAACAGAGGCCCGTCCGAAAGCGCCGCCAGCGATTCCATGAATGCCGGCTTTTCCTTCTGCTTCTGCAATACCTGGCGGGACGATCGATGGAGGCCAAGGGACGCGAAGGCCTTGCCGTAGGCAATTTCGAAGCGCAGCAGCGAGGCGCCATCCTGCTTCTGGAAAGCCTTCACGCGGCCGCCCGCGTCGAGCACAATGGCGGCAAGCGCATAGGCTTTGCGTTTTTTCGCGGACGCGAAGGTGCCTTCAATGATCTTATTGGCCTCAGCCAAGCTCAATGCGCGCATGATGTATCCTGATTTATGATGAGGCAGTCGTTCCGTTCACGAGCAACTCAGTTCGCCGATGCGCCTGGCTTTGTACCCTTGAAGGCTTCGGCGCCGCGGATCGCAATAGCGCGCCTGACCTGGTCCAGCACTTCGGATGGAGTCTCGATCAGGCCATACACGATTTTCTCCAATTCTTCCCCGCTGCGGGCGCCGATCTCCAGGCTCTGCTTCTCCGCATCCTCAAGGAACGAGGAATCGCCAAGCGTTGCATCGAAGGCGCGGCGAAGCGCGGCCACGCGCTCGGCCGGCACACCCTGGTTGGTGACGATCGGCCGCGCGATCACGACCGCGCCCGAAAGAAAGTCGAAGATGCCGCGATCGCTATCGTTACCGGCAAGGTCACGCAGCAGCGGTACTTGCTCGTATTGCGGAATCTTACGCGTGCCGACCTGAACGAGGAAATTGTACTTTGCCAGCACTTGCGCTGCCGTCGGGGCCAAGACCTGCGGATTGCTGGTGCTGCGGCCCTCGACTTCGCCGCGCTCCATGGCAATCGACATGTCGGGACCACTTGGATAGCCATAGATGACCTTGAACTTCGTCCCGAGCACGCTGTTATAGACGGCGGCGAGCTGAGTCATGATCGAACCGAGGCCCGTCGCGGCCACGATGGTTTCGCGCCGGCGCGCATCATCGAGTGTCCGGGTCGGCGAAGACTTGGCTGTGTACAGGAACTCATTGGTGTTGCTCATATTGCCGATCCAATTGAGCGTCCGCATGTCCACCTTGAGATTCTTCTCAAGCCCCAGGGCCTGATCCATCGGAAAGGTCTGGGTGATCATGCTCAGCACGGTGCCGTCGCGCGGCGCCGCATTGGCCACGTAATTGAGCGCAACAATCCCGCCGCCGCCTGGCATGTTGACCGGCACGATCATTGGGTTTCCAGGAATAAAGCGCGTCATATGGCGGGAGAGCAGGCGCGAATAGATGTCGTAATTTCCGCCCGGTGCGGCCCGGATGAAAATCCGGATCTGCTTGCCACGATAGAAGTCGGCGACCGCGTCGGCCGCAGCCGGAGACACGGTCACAAGCGTGGCGGCGAGCAGCGCCGCAAAGCTGGATCGGACGGACCCGTGCATTCCATGCCTCCCTAAATGTGTAAGGCCGCTTCCGCCCTGACCCATTTGTCGGTGTCGACCTCCCAGCCGCGCTGCGACAGATCGCAACCGGAACCTTCGGGATCACGCATACGAATCTCCGACTGCGTTCGGTGTGCCGGCCGGGCTTTGAATGTCGCGCCGGCACGGCCCACCCGCTCCGCCAATGTCGTTGATTCGTGCACCAGAAACCCGAAATGCGCGATGCCAAAGCGCGCTTCATGGCCTTCCTCTTCGTTGTAGAAGGCCTGGATCGCAACATTGGTATGGCCGTCGCCGACATGCTTGTTGCGGTAACCCGGCTTCTTGCGCGACTCCGCATGGGCCGCAAACAATTCGCGAAAGCCGAAGACGTCACGATAGAAAGCAAGGATCGCCTCGGTATCGAGCACATTGAGTGCGATATGGGCGATGCGAGGCGTGCGGGGCTCCGATGCCGGGAGGCCGAAATCCGTGGCGGACAGCGTCACCGGATTGCATTCCGGATCATAGATGCGCGCTTGCCCGTGCTGCAGGTCGCCGCTTTCGGCAACCACCGTCCCGCGCGGACTGAAGGCACAATAGCGCGCCACGACCGCGTCGATATCGTCGACCGCGATGCCCAGATGGTGCAGCCCGATCGTCATATGGGGTTCGCGCAATTGCGGCCGCGGACGCAGGAAAGTGAAATTGAAACCGCCGTCGGTCAACGACACATCGCCGGCGCTGCTTCGACCAAGCTCGCTGAGCCCAAAATTCGCAGCGTAGAAGCCGGCGAGTTTCATCGGCTCCTCGGACAGCATCGCCAGGTAACGGATGCGCGACATGTCCCTGCCGGAGCCCTAATTGATAATGCGGTCGCGTTTGAGCATCTCCTTGGTGGGAACGAGCGCATCCTTCCATTCCGACGGCAGCACGTCTTCGGTCGCGCCTTTGCGGACATAGTAGTTCCAGAGCTTCTTGATGTGCCAGTCGCGCATTTCCATTTTTTCGATCTGCTCGATTTCTGCATCGGTGAGCGGCAACGGCCTGGCGCCAGCCTGCAGGGCCTGCATCTGCGCGGTCGCGTTCTCCTTGAAATGGACCGCATCGATGAACAGCGCTTGCGTCGACTCCGCGACCAGCACCAGGCCATGCGCCCGCATGAGCGCCGCGTGGTGGTGGGCCAGGGTTTTGGCCAGCGCGCGGCCCTGTTCCGGCGTCTTGATGTGGCTCGGATCCGGATCGGTCGGAATGCCGCTCTTCCAGCGCGACGCGCGCGCCCGCATCGGCAGGAGCTTGACGCCTTCCATCATGGTAAACGCGATTGCGAGTTCCATATGAGAATGGAGCACCGACTGGACGTCCGGGCGGGCTCGCAGAATCTCGATATGGATCGGCAGTTCGCTCGGCGGCTGGCCCTCGCCTTCGAGCACCTTGCCGTCGTAGTCGACGACCAGCATGGTTTCAGGCGTCAATTCAGCGCGCGAATTCGATCCGGTCTGGATGATGAAGGCGTCCTTGCCGGGGATGCGGGTCGAAACATGGCCGCTGTAGTCGAGAATTCCCTGCGCCACCAGCAGGCGTGTCACGGCCGCGGTCTCCAACGCCATCTTGTCGTTGGCCATCTTGTCATTGGCCAGACGCCCGGTCCGCGATACCTCTGCAAGCGACATCCTCGATCCCTTTCATTGTCAGCTGCGTTCACGACGCTTCTTGCCTGCTTGATGCGACGTTGGCAATCAAAGACGCACTCAAGCGGATTGTGCGCGCTCTTCGGGTCGTCGTGGTTGTGCACGTATCGGGGGGCTCATGTAGGGCGGGTTTAAAACCCGCCCCTATGAAGCCGGCGGCTGTGCCCCTGGTCGCTCGACCGTACCCGTCGCGCGCCGGGCACAAACCGATCGCTCCGCGCATGCGGCGCGCCGGCTTCCTGACCGGCTTCTTGACACTTACACCACGACCACTTATGTCCCGCGGAGCTTTTTAGCACTCATCATTAAGGAGTGCTAATAGCAAATCAATAAACTTCACGTATCAACGCCTTAGACCAGTTCCAGCGTTCAAGAGAACGATTGAGAGGAAGATTATGGCCAAGTCCAAGTTTCGTCCCCTGCATGACCGCGTGGTCGTCAAGCGCGTCACCGCCGAAAACAAGACCAAGGGCGGCATCATCATCCCTGACAGCGCCCAGGAGAAGCCGCAGGAAGGCGAGATCGTCGCCGTCGGCCCCGGCGGTCGCGATGAATCAGGCAAACTTACCCCGATCGACGTCAAGGTCGGCGACCGGATCCTGTTCGGCAAGTGGTCCGGGACGGAGGTCAAGATCGACGGCGACGACCTCCTGATCATGAAGGAATCCGACATCATGGGCGTGATCGCCTGACCCTTCGTCCTTCCGGCGCGGCCTCCTCACGGCGGCCTGCGCCGCGGGATGAGGACATACACCCCCCAAGATTAGAGGCATCAGGAGTTCAGGCACAATGGCTGCTAAAGACGTAAAATTCTCGACCGATGCGCGCGACCGCATGCTGCGCGGCGTCGACATTCTGGCAAGTGCGGTACGCGTGACGCTCGGCCCCAAGGGCCGCAATGTCGTGCTCGACAAGAGCTACGGGGCGCCTCGCATCACCAAGGACGGCGTCACCGTCGCCAAGGAAATCGAGCTTGAGGACAAGTTCGAGAACATGGGCGCCCAGATGGTGCGCGAAGTCGCCCAGAAGACCAACGACACGGCCGGCGACGGCACGACGACGGCAACCGTTCTCGCCCACGCCATCGTGCGCGAAGGCGGCAAGGCGGTGGCCGCCGGCATGAACCCGATGGACCTCAAGCGCGGCATCGACATCGCGGTGGCCGCCGTCGTGAAGGACATCGAAAAGCGCGCCCGCAAGGTCGGCTCCTCGGCGGAAGTCGCCCAGGTCGGCACGATCTCATCGAACGGCGACAGCAACATCGGCAAGATGATCGCCCAGGCCATGCAGAAGGTCGGCAACGAGGGCGTGATCACGGTCGAGGAGGCCAAGTCGCTCGAGACCGAAGTCGAGATCGTCGAAGGCATGCAATTCGACCGCGGCTATCTCTCGCCCTACTTCATCACCAATGCCGAGAAGATGGTCGCCGTACTCGATGACGCCTATGTGCTGCTGCACGAGAAGAAGCTGCCCGGCTTGCAAGCCATGCTGCCCATTCTCGAAGCGGTCGTACAGGCAGGAAAGCCGCTGGTGATCATCGCCGAGGACGTCGAAGGCGAAGCTTTGGCCACGCTCGTGGTCAACAAGCTGCGCGGCGGCCTTAAAGTGGCGGCCGTCAAGGCGCCGGGCTTCGGAGATCGCCGCAAGGCCATGCTTGAGGACATCGGCATCCTCACCAATGGCCAGCTCATCTCGGAAGACCTCGGCATCAAGATGGAAAATGTGACGCTCAACATGCTTGGGCGCGCCAAGAAGGTGATCATCGAGAAAGAGAAGACCACGATCGTCGACGGCGCCGGCAAGAAGAAGGACATCGAAGCCCGCGTCGGCCAAATCAAGGCGCAGATCGAGGAGACCACTTCGGATTACGATAAGGAGAAACTCCAGGAGCGGCTGGCCAAGCTCGCCGGCGGCGTCGCGGTGATCCGCGTCGGCGGCGCGACGGAAGTCGAGGTCAAGGAGAAGAAGGACCGCGTCGACGACGCGCTCAATGCAACCCGCGCTGCCGTGCAAGAAGGCATCGTACCGGGCGGTGGCGTCGCTTTGTTGCGCGCCAAGAAGGCTGTCGGCAGGCTCAGCAACGACAATCCCGATGTGCAGGCCGGCATCAATATCGTGCTCAAGGCCATCGAGGCACCGATCCGTCAGATCTCGGAAAACTCCGGCGTTGAGGGCTCGATCGTGGTGGCCCGTATCCTGGAGAACAAGTCGGAGACCTATGGCTTCGACGCGCAGACCGAGGAATATGTCGACATGATCGAAAAAGGCATCATCGACCCCGCCAAGGTGGTGCGCACGGCACTGCAGGACGCAGCCTCGATCTCCGGCCTGCTCGTAACCACCGAAGCCATGATCGCCGAACTGCCAAGGGACAAGCCGGCGATGCCGGCCATGCCCGGCGGCGGTGGAATGGGCGGCATGGGAGGAATGGGTGGCATGGGCGGTATGGGCGGCATGGACTTCTGATCCAGCCGATCGCCGCAAAGTGCCAAAAGGGCGCGGTCCGGACCGCGCCCTTTTTTTGATTCGGCTCGATTGCGTATCCGGGGCGCAGCGCAGCACTAAGGACAGGCGCAACATTAGGTGAATCGAATTCGAAACGCGTCAGTCTCAGGTTTTTGCGTCAATCGGCTAGAGTGAAGCATTCAATAGCGCAGTCGCCGTTGCTCGTTGTGAGCCGCTGACCTGTCGGCATGCTCGGGTCGACTCCCTCTCCCCTCCGGGGCGGCAAAGCCGCCGAGAGGGTTGGGGTGAGGGGGGCTAAGGGCACGGGTTGATCGATGGATGGTAGCCACTCACGCCGCACGCCTCACTGCCGAAAGTCGGAATCATTCGCCTTCCGTCAAGATTATAAATGTCTGAAGTTGTTCAGATGACGACTTCCGTCAGCAAGCGGATTCGGTGCCCAACAGTGGCCTTGTCCCCCATCACCCCAACCTTCTCGGCGGCTTGCCGCCCCCGGAGGGGAGAGGGAGCTACACCGAACTCGCTTTAAATTCATCGAATCACATCAGCACAGGCCGCACACCCGATTGACCGCAGCCTACTGTTGTCGGTCTCAATCGGCAATAGTGCAGCAGTCAATAATGTGGTTGTAGTAGGTTAACGCAACAGGTCGACGAATCAAATCGAACCTTGCAGCATCTTTGCAGTCACCATGCCATAGAATTTTATGACACCTAAGTGACAGCATTAAATTTTATCCATTCTAAACTATGTCGCTTGCAAATTATCTACGCACCCTCGCGGACGTCGCGATTCGCGCACATCACA
Source organism: Xanthobacteraceae bacterium (assembly GCA_035300505.1). Lineage (GTDB taxonomy): Bacteria > Pseudomonadota > Alphaproteobacteria > Rhizobiales > Xanthobacteraceae > VAZQ01. Next base: position 3,810 of record DATGVJ010000292.1, on the reverse strand, counting down.
TTTTTTTGCTCGTGCCTGATTCGAAGGCAAGGACAAATCACGCTCCCCATGCATTCATATACCAAGGCATTAGTCATGCAACGAACCACGATCGCGATACACCATATCCATATATCAATGATCAATAGCCGCACCGTTCGACGTGAACTACATACTGCATCGAGGACGCAAATCCTTGCGCTCTTCAGCCGGACGTAACTTCGGCCCCAAATCTGAAGACAATAAAGTCAGAAGATAATCAAAAGCGACCATCGCCGATCCGCCAGAAAACTTATCCAGTTGGCGGAAAGCTGCCCTTTCAATGGAGACATGACATGATCAAAAAAAACCTCATCAAAAAAACGGCATTTGGCATCGCACTCGGGGCGGGCATCATTGTCGCGTCGGCTGGATCCTTCGCGGCTGATGGGATCCATTACTACCCACACAGCGACAACGGCTCGACGTTTTCATACTATTCTGACTACGTCGACATCACGGCGCCACAAACAGCGCCTCACGACAGCGATGCATTCGCCGGCGCTCCGTCTCATTCAGGTCCAGGTGGCGCCACGCATTCCAATTCGCACACGAATCACTCTGGACAGTGCTGGCATCGTGACAGCAGTCACAGCGCGTCAGGCCACTGGGGCACGTGCAACTGATTTGGACCCGATAGCCATTGGCACGATAGTTGCACAAATCTAGCCAAGCGATCCTGGTGAAGTTCCCGAAACCTCCAAGCCAGGATCGCGAGCGGCCGGTTCGGCCCACGGGCCGGCCGCTACTCTCAAACAGCTAAATTCGATTTTTTCCCGCTAACTCAGTCATTTCATTGCTGAATTGGGACCGCATGGCAGGCTTGCAATCATGCCGGACCCATAATGACATTCCTACTCTCCGGGTGTATACAGCCGCCTCCGCATCATGTTGCAGTGCAACATCAGGAGCAGGGCTGCGCCCGTTTTAAATCCATGGAAAACCATATCAGCGCTCCCGTCGGGAGCGCGTTGCCGCAGAATGCGGACATTCATGCGCATTCCGGCGGCAGCTATTGGGGACTTACCCTGGCCAGCCTCGGTGTCGTGTTCGGCGACATCGGCACCAGTCCGCTCTATGCGTTTCGAGAATCCATCCTTGCCGCCGGTGGAACAACGGATGGCGTAAGCCGCGATATCGTGCTGGGCGTATTGTCGCTCATGCTCTGGGCACTCATCGTCATTGTCACGCTCAAATACGTCCTCATTTTGCTGCGCGCCGACAACAACGGCGAGGGCGGAACACTGACGCTCATGGCGCTGGCGCAACGGGCGTTCGGGACATCCACCGGCATCGTGGTCGTCCTCGGATCGATCAGTGCCGCGCTCTTTTACGGCGATGCACTCATCACGCCGGCGCTATCGGTACTCTCCGCCATCGAAGGCATCAAAGTCGTAACCCCGGCATTCGATCCGTACATTGTGCCGCTGACGGTCGTCATCCTCGTCGGCTTGTTCGCAGTGCAATCGTACGGAACAGCGAGTGTCGGCACGCTGTTCGGCCCCATCACCTCGATCTGGTTCGTCGCCATTGCGGCGATCGGCGTTTGGCACATTGCATCGGATCCAACGATTTTCCTCGCATTCAATCCCGTGTATGGCATCGATTTCCTGTTGCGACATAGCGTCATCGGTTTCTTTACACTCGGCGCCGTCTTCCTCACCGTGACGGGCGCGGAAGCCCTGTATGCCGATCTCGGTCATTTTGGCCGAAAGCCGATCCAAACAGCTTGGCTTGCGTTTGTCCTGCCAGCCTTGGTGGCGAATTACTTAGGGCAAGGCGTGCTGGTACTGAACGATCCCAAGACGCTTGAGAATCCGTTTTTCCTGCTCTACCCATCATGGGCCCTCGTCCCGATGGTCGTGCTCGCAACCGCCGCAACCGTGATCGCCAGCCAAGCCGTTATCACCGGAGCGTATTCTCTCACCAGCCAGGCGATCCAGCTCGGTTTGCTGCCGCGCTTGGAGGTTCGCCATACGTCTTCCGAACAGGCTGGACAGATTTACATGCCCCGTGTGAATGCCTTGCTGCTCATCGGGGTCTTGCTGCTGGTGTTGCTGTTTCGATCATCGAGTGCCATGGCCTCAGCCTATGGAATTGCGGTCACTGGAACGATGGTGGCCACCGCCATGATGGCGTTCATCGTGATCTGGAAATGCTGGCACTGGTCATTTGCCGCCGCCGCTGCCTTGATTGTGCCGTTCCTGCTCATCGACATCACGTTCCTTGCCGCGAACATGCTCAAGGTTGCCGAGGGCGGGTGGGTGCCGCTGTTGCTCGCCACGATACTCATGGTCGTCATGTATACGTGGCGGCGGGGGAGCCGGCTGCTGCTGGAAAAGACGCGACGGCTCGAGACGCCGCTCGAGGGCCTTGTCGCGATGCTCGAGAATAAGCCGCCGCACCGCGTTCCCGGGACGGCGATCTTCTTGACGAGCGATCCCAAAAGCGCCCCCACAGCGCTCATGCACAGCTTGAAACACTACAAGGTGCTGCATGAAAAGAACGTTGTCCTTACGATTGAAACCCTGCCCACGCCGCGCATTCCGCCCGAAGAGCGCGTTCAAATGGAGCTGATTTCGGAATCCTTCATGCGTGTGCTGATCCGATTTGGGTATTTGGAAACGCCCAATATTCCGGGCGCGCTTGCGATCGCGCGCAAGGCTGGATGGCAATTCGATATCATGTCGACGTCGTTCTTCCTGTCGCGTCGTACTCTCAAACTGGCGGCGAAATCGCCCATGCCGCGCTGGCAGGATCGGCTGTTCATCATCCTTGCCCGTTCGGCGAATGACGCAACCGACTATTTCAAGATTCCGACCGGACGGGTGGTGGAAGTCGGCACACAAATTACCATTTAGAGCGCTGCAAAATCTCGCCCAGAATCTTGCCCAAAATCCTGCCAAAGTCATGCTAGTCTTGTTCCCGACCGGAGCCCGCAGCGAAGGGCCCGATCGAGAAAGGATCACAGCATGGAACGATTCATTGCCGATCTCGTCAAGAAATTCGAAGGCGGCGCGGTCGACCGCCGCGAATTCTGTCAAACGGTATCGCTCGCTGCCGCTGTCTACGCAGCCGGTGACGCCGCCCAGGCCCAGACCGGAACCGGCTTCAAGGTTCTCGGCATCAATCACCTCTCCTATTCGTGTCCCGACTACGCCAAAGCGCGCGATTTCTACACCAAAGTCTTCGGGCTCCAGAACGCGCCCGGCAAGGACAACGGCAAGCGCGCCAACCTGATGTTCGGGCCGCCGGCCGGCAAGGGCGGTTCCTTCCTGGCCGTGCGCAACGCCGAGCCGAACAACCGTCCGCCGGCCCGCGCCGAGATTGATCACATCTGCTTCACGATGTCCAACTGGAACGAAGCGGCCGTGCGCGCAGAAGTCAAAGCCAAAGGCCAGGAGATTTCCGGCGGCCGCGACGGCAGCCTGCATCTGCTCGATCCGTTCAACTACGACGTCCAGTTCGCCAACATCGTCGAAGAAACCGCATTCCGCCGCTGACAATCAGGAGAACCATCATGGATGGATTTGTCGCACACCAGCTTGACGAGTTTACAAAGGGCAGGCTCAGCCGCCGCCGGCTCATCGAAATGCTCACGCTCGCCGCCACCACGGCCTATGCGACCGGCGAAGCCGGCGCGCAGGAACAGCCGCTCAAGGCGCAGCTCATCAACCACGTTTCCTACACCTGCCCGAACTTCAAGGAGGCCGCGGACTGGTATTCGAAGGTGTTCAATCTCGATCAGGTCGGCCCGACCAACCGCGACGTCGCGCTTCCCTTCGGCAAGAA
>DATGVJ010000291.1:0-9791 GCA_035300505.1 Xanthobacteraceae bacterium | reverse complement strand
GTGCTTCGCCGTCAGTCCAACCCGGGTCTTGTCACAGTGGGTGCAGTCGAGTGGTGAGACCGCACCCGGGTTTCGCCATCAGCGCGTAGCGCGTGAAGAACGCGCCAATGGCATCAACCCGGGCTACGATCGATGTGCTTTCTAGGAGTGCCGCAATGCCCCTTGACAGCCACGCGCCGCCATCTTACTGTATACAAATGAATTCACTTGTATTCAATTGAGGACGAACGGAGTATCGTCGCGGAGTATCGTCAATGCAAATGCAATCCCTATCGGCGCGAATACCGACGGAAGATTTGGAGTGGTTAAGCCGGTTGGACATCCAGGGCGCTGTAAGTCCAAGCGACAAGGTGCGTTCGCTGATTGGCCAGTTGCGCCGGCAGCATGAGGGCACACTCGACTACCAGCGCAGTCTGGCCTGGCTGCGGGACCAGGTGGCACCTTTCGTCAGCGCAATCCGCGCGATCGAGCACCAGAACCGCATGCACTCGGAGGTGCTCACGCTGGTGGCGGAGGCCCTGCCGCAGATCATGGCGACCTTGCTGTCGGAGCGCGGATTAACGAACGATGCCAAGGCGCGTGCGGTCGAAGTCGAGCAAATCGTGGTGCAGCGGTGTTTTCAGCTGTTGACGTCGATCTTGCGCCTTGCAGTGACCTCCGATGCGGCGTGCTATGATCCCAAAGTCATCGAATCGCACGTGCCGCGCGTTCTCGAAATTGCTCAGATCATCGCCCAGACCCGAAAGATGAGGGAGAACAAACATGACTGACACGATTGCTTCTCGCGTGACACGTGTCATTGGTGGCAGTGTGCATGCCCTGCTCGACGCCGTGGAAAATGTAGCACCCGAGGCGACCATGGCCCAGGCGATCCGCGAGGTGGACCAGGCCATCGACGAGGTCAGGAGTGAACTCGGCCGGGTGGAAGCCGTCAAACACCTTGCCACTTCGAGCCTCAACAAGCTCAACACCCAGAAAGAGACGCTGGCCGAGCAGACCGACATTGCGGTCGCCAAGGGCGACGAAAGCCTGGCCCGAGCCGGCATCGCAAAACAAATCGACATCGATGACCAGATACCCGTGCTGCAGCGATCACTCCAGGATGCGTTTGGGCGTGGCGGGGAGCTGGAAGGCTTTATCGCGGCACTGACGGCCAAGAAGCGGGAAATGGAATCGGCGCTGCAGGACTTCATTGCGGCGCGTGCGACCGCGGCAAGTCCTTCGGGTGCAAGTCCTTCGGGTGCAGGTGCGTCCGGCAGCACGAGCGGCTCGATCGGCGGTACTATTCTTGGTATGGCCGAGCGCGCCGGATCGGCGTTTGATCGCGTGCTCGCGCGCGAGACCGGCATCGCCGGGGTGAGTTCGCCGATCAATGCCGATGCATCCAAACTGCGCGAATTGCAGGAAATGGCCCGCGCGCATCGCATAGACGAACGGCTCGCGGCGCTGAAAGCCACATTCCCCGACAAACGGTAGTGCGGCAGTGACCGACTTTTTCGAGCCCCAGCTTTGGCCGTTCGCTGTGGCCTTGGGTTTGGTCGTTGCGCTGGCCGTCATCGAGGCGGCCGGGCTTCTGATCGGAATAAGCGTATCGCATTGGGACCACGGTGATGTTGCAGTCGAGCCTGATGGCGTGGTCGGCAATGCGCTGGGCTGGCTGCACTTTGGCAAGGTGCCGCTCCTCGTCATCCTCATCATCTTCCTGTCCGGGTTTGCGCTCTCGGGTTTCATCATTCAGTTTGCGATGCGAGGCCTGGTCGGCGGCTTCATGCCGCAACTGGCGGCGGTTGTGCTCGCCCTTGTGATTGCGGTGTTCGGGGTTCGGGTTCTTGGTGGGTTATTGAGCAAGGTGATCCCGCGGGAGGAAACGAGTGCGGTGTCCGATGCGAGCCTTGTCGGCCGCGTCGGGGTCATTGTGATCGGGGCCGCGCGCGCCGGCAGGCCCGCCGAAACCCGCGTCGTCGATGAGCACGGAGCAACACACTATGTCATGGTGGAGCCGGATGAGCCGGAACAAGTTCTCAGCGCAGGTACGAGGGTTTTGCTTGTGCGACACGTCAATGGCAGGCGTTTTCAAGCGATCCACAATCCAAAGCCCGAACTGCTTTAGCTTATTGAGTTGACGCGTTTTCTTCGACGAACCGAAGGCCCACTTCGCCGGAAAACGCTGTCGCTCGCAACATTATGGGAGGCTTGGATGACTTTATTCGGCGCGGATTTCAGCAACATTCTGGTGCTTGGTTCGATCGTTCTGATCAGCCTGTTGGCGATCGGCCTTGTCTTTGCGCGCCTCTATCATCGCGCCTCGAAGGAACGCGCATTTGTGCGCACCGGTTTGGGTGGACAGAAAGTCGTGAAGGACGGCGGCGCGATGGTCCTGCCGGTATTTCACGAAACCACTCCGGTCAATATGAACACGTTGAAACTCGAGGTGATGCGCAACAAAGCGGAAAGCCTTATCACCAAGGACCGCATGCGTGTGGACATCGTTGCGGCTTTCTTCGTTCGCGTCATTCCGAGTACGGATGGCATTGCCAACGCGGCACAGACGCTGGGCCAGCGAACTCTCCATCCAGATGCCCTGCGGGAACTGGTCGAGGACAAGTTCGTCGACGCCCTGCGTTCCACAGCTGCGACCATGACGATGCAATTGCTGCAAGACCAAAGGCCCGAATTCGTACAAGGCGTCCAGAATGCGGTGAGCGAAGACCTGACGAAGAATGGCCTTGAGCTTGAAAGCGTTTCGCTCACCAGCCTGGATCAGACCGGCAAGGATTTCTTCAACCCGAATAATGCATTCGATGCCGAAGGCCTCACCCGATTGACGCAGGAGACCGAGAACCGGCGGCGGCAAAGGAACGAGATCGAGCAGGATACCGAAGTGGCGGTGCGGCAGAAGAATCTTGACGCCGAACAACAGAAGCTCGAAATCCAGCGACAAGAGCAATTCCTCAAATTTGACCAGGAACAACAGATCAAGTTTCGTGCGGCCGAACAGTCGGCATTGGTCGCCGCGAGACAGGCCGAGAAGGATCGCGAGGCGCAACAGGCGCGGATTGATTCCGAACGTCTCGTCAAGGAAGCGGAAATCTCTCGTGACCTTCAGGTCAAGCAAAAATCCATCGAAGCCGCGCGCGCGGTTTCGGTTCAGGACGTTGAACGTGAAAAGGTGATTGAGGTCGCCAATCAGGAGAAAGCCATTGTGGTGGCTGTGAAATCTGAGGCGCAGTCGCAAGCCCAAGCCAAGGCCAATGTCGCGCTTGCCGAAGCCGTGAAATCCGAGCAGGCCGTTGAGACAGCGCGCGCGACGGCTGCGGCCGACCGCGACAAGCAGATTGCGCTGATCGGTGCGAGCCGAGAGGCCGAACAGAAAGCCATCGCCATAAAAGTAGCGGCGGAAGCCGACAAGGAAGCGGCTGGCAACCGCGCAGCGGCCGTCAAGATCAAGGCGGAGGCAGACCGCGTCGCCTATGAGGTGGAAGCGACCGGCAAGCAGCTGATCAACAGCGCTATCAATGTGCTGTCGTCGGATCAGATCAATCTGCAGATCAAACTTGCTCTCATCCACGCGCTGCCGGCGATCATTGAAAAGTCCGTGGAGCCGATGAAGCAGATCGATGGCATCAAGATCATCCAGGTCGACGGCCTCACCCGCGGCAACACGGGAAATGGCGGGTTGCCGGCGTCGGCTGCGTCGGGGAACGGGAATCTGGCCGAGCAGGCAGTCGCCGCGGCATTGGCCTATCGCGCTCAGTCCCCGATCATAGACGGGCTGCTCAAGGAACTCGGCATGGCAGGTGGAAGCATCGGCGGACTAATGCAGGGTGCCACGCCCCCAGAGCACGTGGCAAAGAACGTTGACGAGCATTAGGTCGTTATTCATGTCGGACCTCTTGTCTAACCTCATTTGGGGATGGGCGCGGCGCTGATGCCCGAATTACCCGAAGTCGAAACGGTGCGGCGCGGCCTTGCACCCGTCATGGAAGGTGCGCGTTTCGACAAGGTCGAGGTGCGCCGCGGGGATTTGCGCTGGCCGCTGCAGAAGGATTTCGGGACGCGGCTTGAAGGCAAAACGATCACGGGCCTCGGCCGGCGTGCAAAATATCTCGTCGCCGATCTCTCTTCAGGCGATGTGTTATTGATGCATCTCGGCATGTCGGGTTCGTTTCGCGTCGTGCACGAGCGCGGCGCGGTGATCCCGGGCGCCTATTACCACGAGCGTAACAAGGCGGAGACGCACGACCACGTGGTGTTCCACATGTCGTCGGGCGCGCGCGTGTCCTTCAACGATCCACGCCGCTTCGGTTCGATGAAGATCGTGCGGCGCGCGGAACTTCATGAGGAGCCGCTGTTGCGCGCGCTTGGGCCGGAACCGCTTGGCAATGCGTTTGACGCCGCCATGCTGGCGCGCGCGTGCGCCGGTAAGGCGACGTCAATCAAGGCGGCGCTGTCCGACCAGCGGGTCGTGGCGGGCCTCGGTAATATCTATGTGTGCGAGGCGCTGCATCGCGCCGGGCTCTCGCCCCGGCGCCGCGCGTCGACGCTGGCGCTGCGTTCCGGCGCGCCGCATGAACGCGCCGGGCGCCTGGTTGCGGCGATCCGTGACGTGCTGGCGGAGGCGATCCGGGCCGGCGGTTCGTCTTTGCGTGATCACAAGCAGACCGATGGCGAGCTTGGGATGTTTCAGCACAATTTCCGTGTCTATGACCGGGAAGAAAACGAGTGTCCGACGTCCGGCTGCAGCGGCACCATCAGGCGCATCGTGCAGACCGGGCGTTCGACGTTTTATTGTGCAATTTGCCAAAGGTAAGAATGTCTCCATTGCCGGAAAACGAACATCTCATGTATGATTTCCGGTATGTTTCTGATTCCCAGAGCCATCGCCTCGGTTGTCCGCGAACGCCTGGAGGAGGCGCCCGCCGTGGTCCTCCTGGGACCGCGCCAGGTCGGCAAGACCACATTGGCCCGCCAGATTGCTGGCGAGCGCGGAGAAGACGCCATCTATCTCGATCTCGAGCGTCCCGCCGACCTGCGCCGGCTCGACGACGCCGATGCGTATCTGAGGGCGCAAGACGGCAAGTTCGTTGTCATAGACGAAATCCACCGGGCGCCCGAACTTTTTGCCGTCCTGCGCGGCGTCATCGACGAGCGCCGCCGCAACGGGCGCAAGGTCGGGCAGTTCCTACTCTTGGGCTCTGCTTCGATCGACCTCATGCGGCAAGCGTCGGAGTCGCTCGCGGGCCGCGTGGCCTATCTTGACATTCTGCCCTTGACGGCAGCCGAAGCGGCAAGTGCGGGGCATGCGGTTGATCAGGTATGGGTGCGTGGCGGCTTTCCTGAAAGTCTCCTGGCGAAGTCGGAGACAAGTAGCCTGCGCTGGCGGACCGACTTCGTTCGCAGCTATCTTGAACGCGATGTGCCGATGTTCGCGCCTCGCCTGCCCGCCGAGATGGTCGGCCGGCTGTGGACCATGCTCGCCAATGGACAGGGCAGCCTGCTCAACCAGGCGCGGCTGGCTAGCAGTCTCGGCATTGCCGCACCGACGGTCGGCCGTTATATTGGCCTGCTGGCTGATCTCATGCTGGTGCGGCGGCTGCAGCCCTGGAGCAGCAACGCGAACAAGCGGCTGGTACGCTCGCCGAAAGTCTACATCCGCGACAGTGGTCTGTTGCATGCATTGCTGGAATTGGAGTCCTGGAACGACATCGTTGGCCACCCGATCACCGGGCCAAGCTGGGAAGGTTTCGTTATAGAAAACCTGATTGTTGCCGCCGGCGACCGCTGGAAACCCACATTCTATCGTACCGAGGACGGTGGGGAGATCGACCTGATATTGGAGAAGGGCGGCAAGGCGGTCGTTGGGGTTGAAGTCAAGCGCAGTTCGGCGCCCACTGTCCGAAAAGGATTCCGGCAGGCTTGCGAAGACCTCAAAATCAAGAAGTGTTATGTGGTTTATCCAGGAACGGAACGGTTCCCTATAGGTGACGGCGTCGAAGCGCTGCCCCTGCTTGATCTGGCGCAGGAACTGGCAGGTTGACGTCTGAATCACGCCGCGATCTCAAATCCCCGCGCTGGATCGAACAACTTCGCCGCAGGCTCGTGACCGTAATAACCGCGCTGGTTGGCGAAGATCACCGTCTCGTTGTCCGGCAGGGTGTACGCCACGGACTGATGCGTATGCCCATGGACCCAGTATCGCAGATCGCGCACGCCCTCGATCAGTTCGTGCAGGTCTGAAGCGAATGCCGCGTCCAGGCCATTGCCCGAGTGTTCCCGGTTGAGGCTGAGCAGCGACGGCGGATGATGCGTGATGACCACCTTCGGCCCCTGGACTGCCAGTTCGCGTTCCAAGAACGCGACCGTTCGTTTGTGCCGCGCGACCGTCATGGCGGGCGTCAATCGCATGCCTGCGTCCGTGACGATCGCGTAGTCGTTCATGCCTTGCTGCGCCGTCACCATGGCGAGGGGGTTTTCGCGGTCCATGTCTGTCCATAGCGTGCCGCCGATGAAGCGCACACCGTCAAAAATCTCGACTTCGTCGTCGAGAATTCGAACATTTGGCGCCGCCTCGGCAAGGTACGCGCGCAGCATTACCACCGTTTCGGCAACGTCGAAGTGGTAGGGCTCGTGGTTGCCCATAACGTAGAGCACCCGTCGATACTTCGCGCATTCGGACCATAGCCGCATCTTGCGCATCGAGCGGGCCTCGGCATCGGTGCGGTGCGACTGAAAAAACCGCGCGCAGGTGATGTCGCCGGCCAGGATCAACAAATCCCCGCCAGGCAGCGCCGCGTTGAATGGAGCGATTTCGCAATGCAGGTCGGAGAGGACCGTGACGATCACTTTGCCGCCGCCACCGATTTTTCGAGCCATCCGTAGATCACGGCCGCGATATCCCGGCTGTTTCTCTCTTGCATCATGACGTGGCTGTTGCCCTTGATGCCGACGTCAGCGAGGCGGATGTAGGTCGGCTTGATGCCTGCCTGTTCGAGATATTTCACGGTGCAGTGGTCGTAGGGCGCGTGATAGGAGGCTTCTCCCATCACCACGAGTATAGGCATCTTGAGGTTGCTGAGTTTCCGCGCCGGCTCGGCCTGCTTCCAGCAGGTGAGAAGCCCGGGCCCATCGGGTTTCTCCTCCTTCACGAATTTCATTTCGGTGGCGTCCTTGAGCGGCGGATCGTAGGTCATCGGCACCGACGTAATGCCGTAGGCGAGCGATATTCCGTTGCCCTCCTTGAACCAGTCAGGCGCACCGATGAATTCGACGCCGCGCACCGGCGGCCCGTTCGGCTCGACGCCGACGACGGCTTTGACGAGATCCGGCCGCGCATCCGCGACCGGCCAGCCGATGGCGCCGCCTTGCGAATGCGTGAGCAGGATTGCAGGGCCGATCCTGTCGAGCAGCGCCACCAGCGCATCGCGGGTAAGGAATTGCTGCCTGGTGAAATTCTCGATCTCGGGCAGGAAACCGCCGATCATCTGCTGCGTAACGGGATCGTCCGGCTCGCCGCTGCCCGGCCATTGCGTGTGTAGATGTGCTTGTGGCCACGACTTGTATTTCGACTGCTGCAGGTAACGACGCTGCGCGCTTTCGCCGTCGGCGACACGCGACGGCCCATAGGCTTCCGCGTAACCGGAGCGGCCGCGCCCGGGCTGGTCGACCACATAGACCGCATAGCCGCGGCGGGCAAAATATTGCGCCCAGCCCTCGCGGCCATCGGGCGTGCCGGTGAATGTCGTGCCGGAGCGCGTACCGCCATGCAGCATCACGATCGGGTAGGGATGCGTCTGGTTTTGCGGAATCCGCATCTCCACATACATCTGCCCCACCATGTAGGTCTTGCCGTTGACCAGGGTGGACTTGCCGCCGACCGAGAAGAAGCCGTCCGTCTTGAGATTGAGCGGCGGATCATTGTCAGCAGTTTGCGTCACGGCGGGAGATCCCATGGTGAAAAGAACGGCGGCGGTTGCCGCCATGGTGCGAGACAATATCCGCTTCACCGTATCATTGTTCATGAGGTTCCTTCCCGGTGTGAAACGCGAGGCGCTGCATGGCGGCATCTTACTGCACGGTAGCGGGGTTGGAAAATATCCGTTAGGCAACAAGCTTCCGTAGCCCGGGTTGGAGGCTGTTAGCGCGTAAACGCGCTAATTGACGAAAACCCGGGACGGTCTCGTAGTGGACAGGCCCTTCCCGGGTTTTTATCGTCAGCGCATCAAGAGACGCGCTGACGACGCCAACCCGGGCTACGGTCCTTGAACTGGCGCGCATGGGGTAGAGTAATGAACTACGAAAACATCCTGATCGAAACCCGTGGGCGCGTGGGCATCATAAGGCTTAATCGTCCGCAGGCTCTCAATGCACTCAATTCCGCGCTCAATACCGAGTTGGCGAGAGCGGTTGCGGCTTTCGACGCTGATGATGCCATTGGCTGCATCCTGCTCACCGGTTCCGAGAAGGCCTTTGCGGCGGGCGCCGACATCAAGGAGATGGCGGAGAAATCCGCTGTCGACGTCATGATGGGAGATTTTGCCGCCGATTGGCATGCCACCTCAGCGGCGCGCAAGCCCGTGGTGGCCGCGGTCTCAGGTTTCGCGCTCGGCGGCGGGTGCGAACTCGTGCTCCAGTGCGACATCGTCATCGCGGCCGATACGGCGAAATTCGGCCAGCCCGAAATCAAGCTCGGCGTCATTCCGGGCATTGGCGGCACGCAGCGCCTCACTCATGCGGTAGGCAAAGCCAAGGCGATGGAACTCATCCTCACGGGCCGCATGATGGATGCCACGGAAGCCGAACGCGCCGGGCTCGTATCGCGCGTGGTGCCGGCCGCCCAACTAATGGACGAAGCCATGAAGATCGCAGAGGCGATTGCCGGCTATTCTCTGCCGTCCGTGCTGGCCGCAAAGGAAGCGGTCAATCGCTCTTTCGAGACACCATTGGCGGAAGGCATTCGGTTCGAACGGCGCGCGTTCCACGCATTGTTCTCTACCCATGACCAGAAAGAAGGCATGGCGGCGTTTGTCGAGAAGAGGCCGGCGAAGTTCAAGAACAAGTGAGACGGCGTAGGGCGCAATCGCTTTATTGCGCCGCTCGTCGCCGAACATCTGTAAGGCCGTGTGGGCCAATGGCGCAATGCCGTGTAGGCACATGGCGCAATAAAGCGATTGCGCCCTACGCACGTTCCTGGCCGCCATACGCAAATTCTTGCCTACTTCCGCACGCAGATCACCCGCACCAGGGCCGCCTTCGTGGCGTCGACGCCGGGGCGTCCGGTTGTCGGCGTGAGATAGCGCGCTTCCAGGAACTCGCGAATCTTCTCGACCGTAACGATGCCGGCCAGTGGCAGCGGCGGCGCACCGGCACTCGCAATGACGGGTGATTTGAGCGTGACGATGCCGAACGCGCGTCCTTGTGCGTCCAGCGCAGCCGCGCCGGCAAATCCAAGCTGCGGCAGCGGCTGCAGGCTGTCGTCGTTGACCCGTGCGCTTGCGGTCGAGATGGCGTGGCCGCCAGCCTGGGCCTGGGGGTCGGCAATACCGACGAGCGTGAGGTCGGGCCCGCGCGCACCTTCATGCAGCAGCCCGGCTGGTGAAAGATTGGCCGCCCCATAGATGCGCAACAGCGCGAGGCCACTTGCTTCATCGCTCGCCAGCAGTTCGGCGTCGCCATGCTGGCTGACCTGGATCACGTTGCATCCGTCGGTGAGCTGGCGGTCGGTGAGGATATGTCCCGCAACCGTCGTCACAATGCCGGTTCCGTAGTCGACCTTGCGGCGTGGGGTCGGACCG
>DATGVJ010000290.1:0-2688 GCA_035300505.1 Xanthobacteraceae bacterium | reverse complement strand
CACCGGCGGGCCGAACATCCACTGGCCGTGGCTGATCGCCAGGCCGTATCCAACCAGCAGGCTGACAAACAGTCCGAGATAGGCAGGCCCAGCCAGCCTGCGTGCCGTCCGCGTCACGATCAGATTGGCGAGGAACGCCATGATCAGCACCAGCATTATCGCTGCGGCGATGACGAGCCAAGTTCCTCCAAGATGCAAGCCGAGTTCGGTGATGGCCTTGGTCTCCACCAGCATGAAGCCGGTGCCAAGAAAGAAGAAGGGCAGGTAGTTGCGGTCGATGGGATCGGAAAATCCGATGGTCTTGCGCACGAAGAAATAGCTGAGAAGAAGAATCATGCCGAGCGCAATCATGTATGTGAAGGGATAAGCGCGCTCGACCATGTAGAAGAACGGCCAGTCGTCGGTCGGAATAGCGGACTCCGGATAAGGTTGCGCGAAGTAGTTGGAGACGTCGCTAAAGCCGATCGACGCGAAGGCATTCGCATCCGGCATCGTCACCGCCTGACCTTTTTTGACGACGAAAGCGGTCGTTCGCGAGCTGTCATACAGCACCCGTACCGCCAGCGGCTTCCCGGCCCCCGGCAGGTCGCGGAGAATCTTTGACAGCTTGAAGCCCAGCGCATCGTTGACCAGCGTGAACGAGATCGAAAGAACGCCGTCGGGCTTGAGAAGCCTGAATGCTTCGGCGATTCCTTCGCGCGTATACACGTAGGAATCCACGCGCAGACTGGACGCATGGCTTAATGCCGTATGCGAATCCAGCACGCCGTAGACGATCAGGTCATATTTCTGGTCGGCCGTGCGGAAGAAGTTCCGCGCATCGTTGATCGACAATGTAACGCGAGGGTCGTCATACGGCCGCTCGGGGTGATACTTGGTCCCGAGAAACGCGATGGCCGGATCGATTTCGATGGCATCGACATGGGCAGCCCCCATCCGCAGCGCGGTCGCGACGTCATTGCCGCTGCCCGAGCCGACAATGGCCACCCGCTCCGGCGTTTTATTGAAATTGTACGGGAATTCGTAGTAGGCGCGCACATAGCGATCCGCGCCCGACTCCAGACCGCGCTTGCCGTCGGCAAAATTGTAGACCTTCTGATAGTAGGTTCCACCCGACAGGATCTGCATCAGCCCGTCGGTTTTGGCGGTTCGCTCCAGCAGCTGGTACGGCGAATAGATGCGCTGGGTCTCGGGTTGCACGGGCCAAGCCAGGATCGCCAGCAGAACGCAAAAGCTTGCGATCCCGACTGGAAGGAAATCGTCGTGCGAGAGCACGAACAACAGCATGATCCCGCCCATCGCGCCGAACCAGATCACGGGCGGCAGCCAGTAGAGGCTCATCACGAACAGGGCGACGACCCCGAGAATGCTGCCCATCAAATTGAGGCCATACGCGTTCAACGAATTCGAGCTGTGCAGTAATTTGCCGCAAAGCTGGCCGACCGGATAGCAGATGCATGCGCAGAGGATGAAGCTTGCCCCGAGCAGAAAATAGACCGGCAGGTCGAACGTGCTCAGCCAACCGACGGAAAATATCAGGTACGCGATGCCGGTATCGTATCGCAAAAGCATGATGGCCCCGACGAACAGCGCAAGCATCGGCAACACCAGCGCCGGCGCGCAGGGCTTTCGTTCCGCGACCGCGTAACCCGCGCCCAGGCCGAGAAAGCAAGCCAGCATCGTGAAGTTCTTGTAGAAAGAGAAGACGGGAAATACCGAAGCGAGCCAGCGGATCAGCACCAATTCCAGCAACAGGCTGAGCATCGTTACCAGGACGATCGATCTGATCTTGGTCTTCGCATCCAAATTGGCGTAGTCGGATTCGAACGCTGTACCCATGAGGCCGACCTGGCGTTCAAACGGCTCGACGAGCCAGCCCCAGCAGAACAAGACGCCCAGTGCGAGACCAAGGCCGATCCGAAGCACGCCGGCGGAGAGATCGGTCGTATTGACGCCCTCGCCCGCAACAAGATTGTAGACCGCGATGGCCGTGTAGGCGAACAGCAAGCCGCCCAGCGACAGACAGAAGATACGAACCAGGCTGCGATTGGGATTATCGGAAGTGTTCATGATGGCGGGACCGGGAGCACTTGTGAAACGGCGCGCTCCCGCGTCAGCCGATCGTGAGATCCACGAGATGGCTCGTGACCGAACCTTCACAAAGGGTCGAGCGTGCGTCGACCCGCAAGGTAGGCAGCTTTGCTTAAGACAGTATTACCGGAACGGTAGCGCGGGCGGCATACGCAATTTCGAGTTTCATGACAAATTAAGCATGCAAGTCCAACGGCGGATTATCGCCATCGGATCATCCGGAACGCACGCGACAGACAAGCCTTGATTGCTTCATCATCCGAATGACGACCGGCCAGAGCGCCGGCTCGGACCGGCCCGCCTTCAAAAAGCTGGCAGCGCAAACCGCCTGTATCCGCTGCAGCCCTCGCCGGTATTTAGAACCTCCGCCGAGCCACGATACGCATGGTATGGATGAAGTGTCAGCACCGCTGACAGGCCTCAGCAAGAAAAGAGGGGCAGAGCTGTCGGCATCATCGTCCCTTCTTGGCGCGTTCGAGTGCCGTAGGGGAAATGCATAGCCGGTCTCAGGAATTCGGACTAAGGGTCTGTTAAGAAATAACTTAGTCACTTTTTTGGGCGCTTCCGTTTCGGCGCTATGGTGTAGTTCCATTCCCC
>DATGVJ010000289.1:0-3596 GCA_035300505.1 Xanthobacteraceae bacterium | reverse complement strand
TTCCAGCGACAGGCCGATCTTCTCCCCCGGCAGTCGACAACGCAAGCCAATTACGACCAGGCCTTGGCGGGACGAGATAACGCACAGGGCAATCTGGATCAGGCCAAGGCCAACACACAAATGGCGCAGCTCAATTACGATTACACGCACGTGACCGCGCCTTTCGATGGGATCGTCACCACGCGGGTGGTATCGGTGGGTCAATATGTCGGCGGCAATGCCACGCCGACGGTACTCGCCTCCATCATCCAGCATGACCCGATCTATGTGAATTTCAACATCAGCGAACAGGACGTCCTGCGGATTCGCGGCGAGATGGCGCGCCGTGGACGGGCGCCCGAGGACATCAAGACGGTGGTGGCGGAGATCGGCTTGCAGTCCGAAACCGGCTATCCGCATAGCGGCACACTCGACTATGCGGCACCAAGTGTCAGTGCATCGACCGGCACGCTCGCGGCGCGCGCCATCTTGCAGAATGCCGATCACGTTCTTCTCCCCGGCTATTTCGTGCGTGTACGCGTACCCCTGGGGCCGCCGCGCGACTCGCTGCTGGTTCCCGACGTGGCGCTCGGCAGCGACCAGGGCGGTCGCTACCTGCTGATCGTCAACAAGGAAAATATCGTCGAACAACGCAAGATCGAAATCGGCGCCCTGGTCGACTCGATGCGGGTCATCGAAAGCGGCGTGGCGGCTGATGACAAAGTTATCGTGGCCGGGCTCTTGCGCGCCATCCCGGGTCAAAAAGTCGACCCGCAGATGCAAAGCGCAGCGACCAGCGCTCCGGCTAAGCGTTAACAGCCATGATTTCAAAATTTTTCATCGAGCGGCCGGTCCTCGCAAACGTTCTCGCGATCCTGATGGTCGTCATCGGCGCCGTCGCGCTCTATGGGCTTCCGGTCTCACAATATCCCGACGTCGTGCCGCCGACCGTGCAGGTCACGACCCGCTATCCCGGCGCGAGCGCGCGTACGGTTATCGACACAGTCGCCTTGCCGATCGAGCAGCAAGTCAACGGCGTCGAAGGCATGATCTACATGCAATCATATGCGGGCGCCGACGGCAGCTATTCCCTCACGGTCACATTCAACATTGGAACCGATCTCAACTTCGCTCAGGTGCTTGTGCAAAACAGGGTGTCGAGCGCGCTGTCCTCCCTGCCGCAGGCCGTGCAGACGCAAGGCGTCAACGTGGCGAAGCGCTCGACCGCAATCCTGCAGATCGTGACTCTTACGGCGCGGGATGCAGGCTTTGACAGCCTTTATCTCAGCAACTACGCGACCATCCGCCTGAAGGACGAAATTGCGCGTTTGCCCGGTGTCGGCAGTGTCACTGTGTTCGGCGCCGGGCAATATTCGATGCGGGTGTGGCTCGATCCAAGCAAAATGCAAGCCCGGGGGCTGACGACCCAGGATGTCGTCAAAGCTCTGCAACAGCAGAGCACGCAAGTGACGGCCGGCCAGATCGGCATGCCGCCGTCGCCGCAAACCCAAGACTTTCAATACACTTTGAATGTGCTCGGACGGCTCGATGACCCGGGCCAATTTGCCGATGTCATCGTCAAGTCCGGCAATGCGGGCGAGATCACCCGGGTGCGCGACATCGCACGCGTCGAACTCGGTGCGCAGACCTATAGCCAGATTTTTGCGCAGGACAGCACGCCCGCCGCGGGCTTGGCAATCTTCCAGTCCCCGGGCGCCAATGCGCTCGTCGTCGCCCAGGAAGTCCGCGCCAAGATGAAAACATTGTCGGCGGAGTTCCCTCAAGGCCTTGCCTACGATGTGCCGTTCGATACGACCAAGTTTGTCGACCAGTCGATCAAGGAGGTCTACAAGACGCTCTATGAGGCGGCGATTCTGGTGCTTGTCGTCATCCTGATCTTCCTGCAGGACTGGCGTGCCATGCTGATCCCGGCGACCACCGTGCCGGTGACCATCATCGGCGCCTTTGCGGCGATGGCGGCGCTTGGTTTCAGCGTCAACCTGTCAACACTGTTTGCAATCGTGCTCTCCATCGGCATCGTCGTCGACGATGCCATCGTGGTCGTGGAAGGCGCCGCCCACAATATCGAGCAAGGAATGAGCGGCCGTGAAGCCGCCATCCGCGCGATGGATCAACTTTTTGGTCCTATCATCGGGATCACGCTGGTCCTGATGTCGGTGTTCATTCCGGCAGCATTCCTGCCTGGCTTGACGGGCCGCATGTATGCGCAATTTGCGCTGGTGATCGCCGCAACGGCGATCCTGAGTGCAATAAACGCCGCGACCCTCAAACCGACGCAGAGCGCCTTGTGGTTGCGCCGTCCAGTGCCCCCCGAACAGCGCAACGCGTTCTACCGGGGATTCAACGCGGTCTATGGACGGATTGAAAACCGCTATGCTTCCCTCATTGGCCACATGGCGAGCCGGAGCGGCATCATGGTCGTGATCGCACTGGCGATCATTGCCGGCTCCGTCTATGGATTCACCCGCATCGCAACTGGATTTCTCCCCATCGAAGACCAGGGCTACATGCTGGCAAGCGTGCAACTGCCCGACGGCGCCTCACTGACGCGTACGCAAAAAGTACTCGAAAAAGTCACCGAAATCGCGCGCAAGACGCCGGGCGTCGCCCAAGTCATTACGATTGCCGGCGTTTCGCCGCTCGAAAGCAGCGCACCGCTCGCCAATGCGGGCGTCGCCTATATCATCCTCAAGGATTGGAGCGAACGCGGCAAGGGTGAGGATCTCCGCTCGCTCTTTCTCGGCCTCAACAACTCGCTGGAAGTAATCGAAGAGGCCCGCATTCTCGTCGTTCCTCCGCCGCCGATCCAGGGCATCGGCAATGCGGCCGGCGTCACGATGCAGGTCACGCTACGCGACGGAAGTTTCGACCTGCAGAAACTGCAGACGGCGATGAACGCCATGGAAGCCAACGCGCAGACGCAATCGAGCATCCAAAAGGTGCTGGCGCCGTTCCGCTCCGGCGCGCCGCAATATACGGTCGAGGTCGACCGGGTGAAGACCGAAGCCGTCAAGCTCACGACCGATCAGGTATTCTCGACGCTCTCCGGTTATATGGGCTCGGCCTACGTCGACCAGTTCAACAAATTTGGCCGTACATTTCAGATTTACGCACAAGCCGATGCGCCGTTTCGCCTGCGCCTGGAGGACGTTGCGAACATGACGGTGCGAAACCAGGACGGCAATAATATCCCGCTCGGTACATTGATCAAAATCACGCCGGTGATCGGCCCGTCCTTGATCAGCCTGTATAATCTCTATCCGACGGCCTCGCTGGTGGCCTTGCCGGCAGTTGGTGTATCCACTGGCCAGCTCATAACACTCTTGGAGGAGGTCGCGACAAAAACATTGCCGCCCGGCATCGGCTATGAATGGACCGGCATGTCCTACCAGGAAAAAATTGTCGGCGGACAGATGTTCGTCGTATTCGGCCTGGCAATGCTGCTCGTCTACCTCGTGCTCGCCGGCCAATATGAGAGCTGGTTCGCGCCTTTGTCGGTCATTCTCGCCGTTCCGCTCGCGCTTCTTGGACCGGTTTCGGTATTGACCGCGCTCAAGGTCGACAACAATCTCTATGTGCAGATCGGACTTGTGCTG
>DATGVJ010000288.1:0-3114 GCA_035300505.1 Xanthobacteraceae bacterium | reverse complement strand
GGCATCGCCCGCGACAACGCTTTTCCTGCCATGTCCGACGGGGACTGGGACGCCGTCCTCGATACCAATCTGAATGGCTTTTACAATGTGCTGAAGCCCATCGTTATGCCCCTGGTTTCGGCGCGCCGCGGGGGGCGCATTGTCGCGCTTTCATCGGTATCCGGCTTGATTGGCAACCGTGGACAGGTGAACTACAGTGCGGCGAAGGCTGGCATTATTGGCGCGGCGAAAGCGCTTGCCGTGGAGCTCGCCAAGCGCAACATCACGGTGAATTGCGTCGCCCCCGGCCTCATCCAGACTCAGATGGTCCATGGCCTGCCCGTTGAAGATGTGCTGAAGATAGTGCCCATGCGTCGCCTCGGACGACCCGAAGAAGTGGCAGCCGTTGTTTCCTTCCTCTGCTCGGATGAGGCCGGTTATGTGACGCGCCAGGTCATCTCGGTGAATGGGGGGATGTTGTAATGCGTAGAGTCGTCGTCACTGGCGTCGGTGGCATTACCGCCTTGGGGGAGGATTGGCCAACCATTCGCGCGCGCATGCTGAAAGGCGAAACGGCTGTCCGCAGGATGAACGAATGGGATCGCCTGTCGGGGATCAATACCAAGCTCGCCGCGCCGGTGGTGGGCTTTTCGATAGAGGACCATTATCCGCGCAAGAAAACCCGTACCATGGGACCCGTCTCGCGCATGGCGGTGCATGCAACGGACCGTGCACTGGCGGATGCCCATCTGACCGACGATCCTGTGATCAGGAACGGCCGTAGCGGCATCGCCTACGGCTCGTCATTCGGCAGCTACGCACCGATTTTCGCCTTCGCCGAACTGATGAACGATGGCACATCGAACAGGTTGAACGCCACCAGCTACATCCAGATGATGAGTCACACTGCGGCGGTGAATATCGGCCTGCTTTTCGGTGTGACGGGTCGTATTATCCCCACATCGACCGCGTGCACGGCGGGCAGCATGGCGATCGGCTACGCCTGCGAGGCGATCCGCTGGGGCAAGGCCGATGTGATGATCGCGGGCGGCGCCGATGAGCTGAACGCTTCAGCAACGGCAGTCTTCGACACCATGTTTGCCACCTCGTGCCGCAACGACCGGCCGGAGACCAGCCCGCGGCCCTTCGACCGCGATCGCGACGGATTGGTCATCGGCGAGGGAGCGGCGACGCTAATCCTGGAAGAGCGGGAGCGGGCGCTCGCCCGCGGCGCCCGCATCTACGCCGAGATCGTCGGATTTGCCAGCAACTCCGACGGCAACCACGCCACGTTTCCGCAAGCGGAGTCGCTGGAGATCGCGCTACGCATGGCCCTGGAGGATGCGGGCCTTGACGCGGCAACGATCGGCTTCGTCAGCGGCCATGGCACGGGCACGGAGTGGGGCGACATCGCCGAATCCAAGGCGACGAAAGCCGTCTTCGGCGAGCGTGCGCCGATCCATTCGCTGAAGAGCTATTTCGGTCATTCACTCGGCGCCTGCGGCGCCATCGAGGCATGGTTGGGAATCGAGATGATGCACGAGGGCATGTTCGTCCCTACCGCCAACCTCGACGTGGTCGACGATCGCTGCGCCCCCCTCGACTATGTCATGGGCGAGCCGCGCCGCATTGAGACCGAATTTCTCGTGTCCAACAACTTCGCCTTCGGCGGCATCAACACCTCGCTGGTGTTTCGACGTTGCTGAAGGCGCAGGCGTTGCGCTTGTGAAATCTTTCCATCGGCTGGGGGAAAATACGATGAAGATGCTGAGAAACGCCGTTCTGCTTGCGACTCTCTGTGCCGTTCCACTGCCGGCTGCTGCTCGCGACGAGCAACATCTTTATCCGATCGGGCAGGCGTTGAAGTCGCCCGCGGCGCAAGCCAAGCTGGACCCCGGCGTAAGATTGTTCTTCGGCAGACAGCGGCACCCGAACGTTGCGAGGGTCTTTGGCGAGTGGCCGACCAACAAGAAGGCAAACGCCTTTGCCAGGCCGGACCTGCAAGCCTGCGAATGGGCCTTCCTCAGCGCCGTGATTGCACTACAGCAGCGCGCCAGGAAAGAAGGCGGCAATGCCGTCATCAACATTGTGAGCAACTATAAAAACGTAGTGACCAGCAGCGAATCTGAATACGTATGCGGTGCCGGCGGCCTCATTGCCGGCGTGGCTTTTAAGGGAAGAGTGGTGAAATTGGGCGGATAACGGTGCGCTTGCACTGCGGCCGGGGCTTTCCGCCAGGACAGGCGTTCGGATCGACGATACGGTGATCGCCTGTCCTTAAACATTTTCAGCCGGCGCGACCGCGCCGGGAGCGGCGCCCGCGGGCGAACGCCAGAAGTCGAAAAAGTTGTAGAATTGCAGGGGTGAGCGAAGGCAATGGTGTTCGAGCCGTTGCGCATAACGGGCGGCCAGCGCCCTCAGGAATTCTGCCCTGTTGCGCCGGGGCAGTTCAATGCGATCGGCGAAAGGCTCGAAGTACACCGTGTGACCGTCGCCCTCGCGCATGCAGAACATCAGATACACCGGACAGCCCATGAGGGCCGCCAGCACATAGGGTCCATGTGAAAAAGGCGCCTCATTGCCGAGGAAAGCCACCCGGCTGCACCGCGCCTCTCCCGTGAGCGGCGTCCGATCGCCGGCGATGGCGATCCATTCGCCGCGTTCAAGGCGCTCTTTGAGAGCGACGGCGGTCGCGGGCCCCACCTCGGTCACCTGGATCGTGTGTGCCTCGACATCGGGTTGAACGGTCTTGATGATACGGTTGTAAAGTGCGGCGTGTCGTGTGTACACGAGCGCGTTGATGATCTTGCGAAACCGCTCGGACAAGCAGGCGCGGCTCAGCTCTGCATTACCCAGATGCGAGACGATCAGCAGAACCCCCTTGCCCTCTGCGGAGAGGCGATCGAGCTCTTCCCCTCCCTTCACTGCAATCGGCCCGCAACGCTGCGGAGCGGACCAGGCGATGAACGTATCCAGGGCCTTGGTCGCAAAGCTCATGAAATGGCGCAGGCTGTCCCGCCAAGTCGGCGGTGGCAGTCCTTTGCGGGCATGGACGCGCCGGAGATAGGCGATCGAATAACCCCGCGTCTTTCCGCCGGTGAGATGAAAATAGGCGACGACGGGCCACATCAACGT
>DATGVJ010000287.1:0-32806 GCA_035300505.1 Xanthobacteraceae bacterium | reverse complement strand
ATGACCAAGACGGTCTACCGGAACGCATCCGGCCTGCCTGATGACGAGCAGGTCACGACGGCACGCGATCAATCCATCCTCGGGCGTGCAATCCAGGAGCGGTTTCCCCGCTCCTACAAATTTTTCCAGATTCGCTCGTTCACCTTCCGCGGCCAGACGATCAGCAATCATAATCGGCTACTGGGACGCGTTGATGGGGTCGACGGGATCAAGACCGGCTATACCCGCGCCTCGGGTTTCAATCTTGTGACCTCGCTCCATCGCGACGGGCGTTACGTCGTCGCGGTCGTTCTTGGCGGCACAAGCGCGGGCAGCCGTGACGCGCGCATGCGCGAATTGCTCGAAGAACACGTCAACGGTGCGTCAATGAAGCGTTCGGCGCCCGTGATCGCGGAGGCCTCACCCGCTCAAGCGCCCATTGTCCAAGCGGGCCATGTTCTCGCGACCAAGGGCGCTCAACGCGCAACCGTTACGGAGGAGACGCCGAAGACTGACGTCAAAGAGCCACAGCGGTTTAGCCTGGCAAGCGCCGCCAATATACCGGCACGGCTTGACCAGCCCGCCGTACCCGCGGTGCAGCCTTTGCAGGCGACGCCCGGGTCAAGCGACCCCATCAGACCCGTGATGGTCAAAACCCTGAACGTAAAGGCGAGCGCACCAGTTCAAACAGCCGCTGCCGTCCCAATACCTTTCCCGACCTGGGCGCGTACTGCCGAACCGGCGCCCCTTGCACACCCCAAGACTGAGCTACCCAAGGCTGAGCTGCACAAGACTGAGCTGCCGCGAGCGGAACCCCGTCCAGAGCCTCGCCCCGCGGCATCTTTTCCGGCTCCGGCCCCAGCGACAGCGGCCAAGGTGACAGCGGCCCAAGTGCCAGCGACCCAGGTGACAACGCCCCCGCAAGCCGCGAGTTATACCGCGATAACCGTTCCGGCTACTGCTTTTGGACCCGCGGAGACAGCCACCGTGGTCCGCTTGCCGGCCCAGCCGGCCAGTGTGCCGGCCCAAGTGGCCAGTGTGCCGGCCCAAGTGGCCGGGACGCCGGCCATGACGGGCGTCACGCCCTCAAAAGCTTTGGCTCGCACGGGCTGGATCATCCAGGTTGGCGCATATCCGGAAGAAAGCATCGCCAGGCAGCAACTGACATCCGTCAAGAACAAGGCGGCGCGCCTGCTCGCCAAAGCCGATGCGTTTACCGAATCTGTACTTAGAGGCGATACAACCTATTTCCGCGCTCGATTCGCCGGTCTCGACAAGGACCAGGCCGAAGCGGCGTGCAAATACCTCAAGCGTAACGACGTCGACTGTGTGGCAATCAAAAACTGACGTCGAACCAAACAGTGAAACTCAAACAGAGAACTCAAACATAGGCCTGGAGCTGCCGCGTAATCAGTAGTGTATGGAGTAATTAGCGATGGCGGCGAAGAAGAACGTCTTTAGCCTGGTTCACCCGCGCAGCGAGGTACGTCGACCCCCCTTGGTCGGGATGCAGTTTCTTCATAAGAGTACGATGGGCGTGCCCAATCTCGTCCGCGCTCGCCCCCGGCTGCAAGCCAAGGATCTGATAAGCTTCCTCATCAGTCATTTTGCCGCTATTCCACAACGGATCGACATGCCCCGCTGCCGTGTCCGCCTGCATGTCGTCGCGCCAAGCGGGCTGCCGGCGGTCAAGATAAGCCATAAGTAACGCGCGGCTTTCCTCGTCGAGATCGGCGAGGAGCCCGGCCAGCGTCTTGATGTCGAGGGCGTCGAGCATCACGCCCTCGTGTGGACCCGTAAGCATGCGGCCGCCCATCGCGCCGGTGTCATGGTCGAGTTCCATCTCGATAGCGGCGGAACGTACGCGCGACATTTGGCCCGGACTTTTTTTCGTACGCTGGAAAACCTCTGGCGGGCCGAACGGCAACCAGCCGAGCAGGCTAAGCCCGGCGAAGCCAAACGGGATCGCAATTTCAAACCGTCCGCGAAACCCGAAAATGGCCGCAACCCCGAGAGCGCCGACCCCGCCCGCCATCTTGGCCGCGGGGATAAGTTTGCGAGGATCGGCGCCGACAAAGGCCTTCGCTGCCAGAAACAGCAGCGCGAGAACCACAATTCCGAGCAATATGGCCGACATTGCAATTTCAACTGTTCATGATTTCATCTGCTCTATCAGCCTTGTTGCGCCTTGGTTGCGCCGCGCCGACAGGTCAGCCAATGCCCGTATGCCTCCCGCCGCATAGGCCGCTGCCGCGCGCAGGAGTTCGCCCAGTTGATGGGCGGCACCGGGATCGAAACGGCAATAGGCTCCCCGCGTCAGTCGCGCGATCTCGCGAAACGCCCGCTCGGCGACTGGATCGTATCCTTCCTGGAACATGAAGGCCGGAACACCCAGAAGCGCAAGTTCGCCTGCGGCATGACACAAATCGTCGAGCTTCTCCTCCATAGCGTCACCGACGAACACGAGAGCCTGCACTTTGGCCTTTTCGGTTTCACGGCGCATATGGGTGATCACCCGGCCAATCTGCGTGTGTCCCCCGCGGCAATCGATCCTCTCCATGAGGGCCGCCAAGCGCTGAGGCTCCGAGACGAAGGACGATGACCGGCATTCCGAAAAACCCCGAAAGTATACGAGTTGGACATCCAGACCGCCGATTGAAGCCGCTTCCTTGAACATGTCGGCCTGCAATTTGCAGGCCGTATCCCAGGTCGGTTGCCGGCTCATCGTCGCATCAAGGGCGAACACCAACCGCCCACGCTGGCCGGGCGCCGCCGTGGACTTCAAACTCTTCACTTGCGCGAGAAATGCGTCGATCTCCGAACGCGGGGAGACTTTGATCTCCGACCGCGGGGACGCAGTTGCCGGCTCAGGCGATCGCAGCGGCGTGATCTCGTCTCGCGACTTTTGCGACATGATCCGGGCACCTGTGGAAAGGTCTCCCTAAGGTGGCCCTCTACGGCATTTCGCGCAATAGCCAGCGAAATTAAGGTCGTGCGTTGTGCGGGGGCGCTCTGCTAATTTCGTCGGTATTGTCCTCCTCCCACCCGAGAACCGTATGGCCCACCGACCGCTCATTGTGCGCACCCTGCCCGCTTTGCGCCGCACCATCAAAAAATGGCGCGGTGGCGGCGAGAAGATCGCTCTCGTTCCAACCATGGGGGCGCTGCATGCGGGCCACATTGCGTTGGTGCGATTGGCGCGGCGGCGCGCACGACGCGTGGTAGTCTCGATTTTCGTCAACCCGACGCAATTCGCCCCGAACGAAGACTTCGCGAACTATCCGCGCGCATTCGACGCCGACTTGGCGGCACTCCAAAACGCCGGGGTAGACGCAGTTTGGGCCCCTGCCGTCGATGAGATGTATGCTGCGGGATTCGCCACGCGCGTGGTACCGGATGGTGTTGCAAAAGCCGGTCTTGAAGACGCCTTCCGTCCCCATTTTTTCAGTGGCGTCGCAACCGTCGTCACGAAACTGCTTGTGCAATGCGCGCCCGACATGGCGGTCTTCGGCGAAAAGGATTTCCAGCAACTCAAGGTGATCGAGCAGATCGTCGCCGACCTCGACCTGCCGGTGAAGATCACAGGCGCACCGATTGTCCGCGAACCAGACGGCCTCGCGATGTCCTCACGCAATGCCTATCTCTCAACCCAACACCGCGCCGTCGCCCCTACCTTGTTTCGCGTCCTCACCGATTGCGCGCGCCGCATTGCGGATAAGGCACACGTTGCCCGCACGCTCGACGAAGGCGGGATCGAGATACAGACCGCCGGATTTGGGCTCGACTATTTCGAACTGCGGCACGCCCAGACCCTGGCCAAGGTCGGGACCACCGGCAACGGACCCCTCCGCCTCCTGGTTGCAGCACGAATTGGCCGGACAAGGCTCATCGACAACGTCGCCGTGTAGGACATCTACAACAAGTCAAATCTGCAACAGGTCAAATCTACAACAAACCAAGTTCACGCAATTCACGCCGCAACGCTTCCGGCAAAGCGGCGGCACCCTGCACGGAACGCCCCAGATCGGGTGGCGCCTCGTGGGCTTGAAGGTAGCGCCAGCCCTGAAAGGCACGCCGCGGGCGGGGCTCGACGGTCACGACTGTCGGGTCAAGAACGAGGTGACACTGGCCAACCCCTTCTTTGTCGACATAGGGTCGCACGCCGATGAGGCGTTGGCGACACAAAATCTCCCCGCGGACCACCCAATAGAGTGAACCGCCATCAATCAGTTCAGCAGCACGCTTTGGTACCATGCGGGTTCGATGCAGATGCTCGGTCTTCTTGCCACGCGTGCGTCGGCGCTTGTCACGGATCCAGTCTTCGAGATCCTTGACCGTATCGCAACCTACACAGAGCTTGATGAGATGAAGTGCCACGCGCGCAATGCTTACTATTGCGCACTGATCATCGGTCCGGTCGAGCGCGCCGATGCGCTTAGGTCGATGGGCTGCGAAGGCGGCCGTGCGGGGCGTGACGCGTTGCGGCGTGGTGTCGACCGCGTCGTCTGCTTGGGCGACGACGCACCGGTACTGGATTGTCCTGTCGTTGCGGGTTCAGTATTCATGATGTTGACAGCCGGAATTGATGATGACGACGGAAAAAACAATTCATTTGGCGGCGTCCGGCCGGCCGTCCTCGTGGTTCCGGCTGGTGTGGCAGCGACCGGTGTCACTGCGACCGACGAACTGCTAGCCAATGCGGGTCCTGCTGGCGGCGCTCTGGACGACAATGCCACCACGGCGCCAGCCGGCGCCCGCGTACCGCCGGCGGGCCATTCCCCAACATGACGCGCCACAAAGTAATCGAAAGCCCCATCTGCAAGGTTGGCGCCAATGCGACTGGAATCGTGCAGCGACGCAAGGGCCAGGCAATCATTCGGGATGCAGCCGTCACGAACCGTCAGCACCTGGGCTACAAGTCCGAAACGATCCCCTTCGATCGACCGACGCAAATTGATAATAGCAAGTGGTTCCCCGCTGCGAGCCCGGCGGGCATGATCGGTAAAATCCCACAACAGCGATAGTTGCGCCGACACATAAGCCAGCGCCGCCCCTACCGATTCAGGTGTTGCGAACAACGACTTTTCGCAAGACGCCTCCACAGCTTCGCCCGCATAGGTGTCGAGGCATGCAAGCGGCGAGTTCTGCATCGCTGCGCGCATCAAAAGTTCCTGCGCGCGGGCGTCGAGCGACCTGCGCTCCGCTGACAAGTCGCGACTTGGTCCACCATCGAGAAACAACAAGGAAACGCCGGCACCAAGGAGTAACAGCGCAGCCGGCGCCAGGCCACCGATCAGCCGCTCGCGTCCGGTCCGATTGTAGGCAAGAACGCCAAGCACGCAAAAGAGCGACACGGCCAAGCCAACCGTCCACAACGGCAAGACAAACATGCCAGTAGTAGGATCAATTCCGGTTAGAAACGACATCGACGCTGACGCCCTTGTGCGGTTGTCTTATTCCGTTGTCGTATTTCAGTTGTCTTGGCTGAACATCCCAGACGGCCAACCGGACAATCTCTTATTATGACCGAAAGCCAACGCCCTCGCCAATGGGGCCTGTGGGCAACTCTAGGGGGTGATGCATTTATACAACACCCCGCAAACGTTCACCATAACTGGTGCTGCAAATGCTTGCAAGTATGCAATCCTGGAAATTGTTGGATAACCGCCGCCCATATCAATATGACGGGTCGAGCTGACTTTCCTTGGCGACGCGCTCAAAGGCTTCGGTCGAACTCTTAATGCGATACTGATAGTCGGCCCCATCGGACGGCAGCAGCTTTACGACCTCATATGTGCTGTTCACCGACATGTGACCAATCGGCTTCGACGTAAAGAAGACGGTCTGGCCAATGCGAAACTTATGCTCGTTCGACGACACTTTCCTAAACTCCTACTACGCGGCTTTTCCGGCCGACGCGTCACTGCCCCCCTGAAACTACGCACCGTGTCGCAACATAGCAGCGAATCTCGCGACTGAGGCAAAAAAGTTACAAAAACATGGGTAAGACGAGGCAGTACTGGCTGACAACAGAGCTTTTCTATTTTATGAATACATTTCAATCGCTTGAGTTCAATTCCAGCGCCGCCTTGTGACGCATGGGTGCCAAGCGGGAACGCATGGCGGACTGGTGCCACAAGAGGGTCTTGCGACAGGCGCAACACAATCGTGCCGCGTTCGTGTCCTACGTGGCCGCGACGAATTGGAATGCACCAACACCTAATCACGCGGAGATCGCTCAAATGCGCATGTTTATCGGGATTATCCTTGGCAGCGCGCTGACCCTGGGCGGTCTTTATATTGCCGATAGCGTTTCTTCAGGAGACCCCGCACGTACCATGGTCAATTGGGACGTGGTGGCAAAGAACGTCAATGTCGTCGTTGGCATGGCCAAGGAAGGCTGGAAAAAGATCGGCGGCTGATTCCCGCCTTTGCCGCCAACCAGATCTGCGGACCGGATCAGGCGGCCATCGGTCGCCTGTACTATCGAAGCCGCTCAGGCTCGCACTTCCTGGCGTTGGAAGATGACGTAGCCGATGACGAACACGATGATCATGCTGGCAAACATGCCGACCATCTGCGGCCAGGCAATGATCACGCTCTCACTCAGCGGCAAGGGCGCTCCGAGGATGGCGCCCTGCAACTGACTGAAGTAGATCGGCCCAAGGGAGCGGGTCGACGGGTTGAGGATCGTCACCACCACCTCGGAAAACAATGTGCTTGGGGAGAGGCGCTGCAGGTATTGCTTCGCAAGAATCTGCGTCTCTGGGTCACCGGATGTTACCACTGCGCCGCCAATCACGTCCGCCAACATCGACCAGATAAATGTCAGGAACAGCCAAAGGCCAAGCGTCACCAGCGCCGCCGTTGCGGCCGACCGGAAAATGATCGAGAACAACATCGCCAAGGCTAGCCAGACCCCCGCATAACAAATCACCACCAGCAGGAAAATGAAAGCACGTGCCATCTCTTCGGCGTTCGGCGGAAGGCCGAGCGTAACAAGGCCCAAACCGATGACGATCAGCCACAACGCGACGAGACTGACCGACAGCGTGAACAGGCCGGCAAAGAATTTCCCGAACAACAGCGCATCGCGATAGATCGGCTGCGCCAGAATGCGCGACAGCGTGCGCCGATTGAACTCGCTGTTGACGGAATCAAAGCCGAGACCGATCGCAACCAGGGGCACCAAAAAAGTCATGAAGACGGCAAACGACAGCCGCTGCTCCTGAGTGGCTGAGAACAACTTGAGAAACAGGAACGGATCCTCTGCCGTACTTTCCTTGATTTCCTGGATCGTGAAAAACACCGTCACAATCCCCACCAGCACGATCAGCCATTCAAGGACGCGCATCCGCACGCTGGTGAGGTGGTCGGACACTTCCTTGATGAAGACGACACCAAGTCCGTGGAGGGCTGAACCTTCACGCTGCATGTTGGTCTCCTTGTGGGGCCATTTTATCGAAATAATGGGTGTAGATCGCCTCAAGGCTCGGCTCATCGACGGACAGACGGAACAGCCGTCCACCCGCTGTGACGGCCGCCGCCGCAGCCTCCGGACGCACGTCCCGATCCGACGTCAAGAGGAAACGATTGTGGCCTGTTTGTTCGACATGGCGCACACCGGGCACCGCGGCAAGTCGCTCGGTGAGTCCCTGCCCTTCCGCCTCAACCTCGACACGAAAACCGGCACCGCCAAAAACCTGCCGGCCAAGCTCAGCGACGGATCCGATGAGTGCAATGCGGCCTTCATTGAACAAGGCGACGCGGTCGCACACGCTTTGTACGCGATCAAGCAAATGCGATGACAGCAATACCGTGACGCCGCGGTGCTTGAGATCCCGGATGATCGCAAGCAGTTCGAGGGTCGCTTGCGGGTCAAGGCCCGAAGTCGGCTCGTCGAGGATCGCGATCTCCGCCTCCTTCATCAGGATTTCGGCAAGCGCGAGCCGCTGGCGCATGCCGCGTGAAAACGTCTCCACGCGGTCATCGGCGACTTTGGCGAGCCCTACATGGGCGAGCGAGGAGGCGATTTTCTCCTCGCGCTCCTTGCGCTCGAGACCGATCAGGCGCCCGGTGTAACGCATGTTATCGGATGCCGAAAGGTTATCGTAAAACCCGACTGCATCGGGCATGTAACCGACGCGTCGCTTCACCTTGAGCGGCTCGCGCACCGGGTCGTGTCCCAGCACGCGGGCCTCACCGGCCGACACGTCACTCAAACCGAGCAACATGAGAATCGTCGTGGTCTTGCCCGCACCATTGGGCCCAAGCAGCCCGAATATCTCTCCGCTGGCAACGGAAAACGATATGCCCTTGACGACAGTCACGCCGTCGTAACGTTTGGTCAGGCCTTTGGCCTCGATGACATTTTCGCTCATCGCCGGCCGAACCTCGCAACCGCGCCTACCAGAATAAGAAGCGCCACACCGATGAGGCCGGCGCCGATGATGCCCCATTGTGTGGAGGTCGCCACCGTCACGCGGAACGTCGCCGACGCAGATTCCCCGCGCGCATTGGCCCGCAAGGTTGTCACATAGTCGCCAGCGATCGCCTTGCCGGTCGGCGTGATCAGCGCCTGCACTTCCTTGGTTTCGTTCGGCGCGATGCGGTCGACCGTCTTTGGTTCGAACGAGACCTTCCAGCCGCTCGGCCCCGAACCCGAAAGTTCGACCTGTTCGGCGGCCGCCGTGCCGGTGTTGGTGACGACAATTGCGACATTCGATTCAAGTCCGGCCGAAGCGCGTGCCGAGAGGATGCCCTCGCGGCCCGCGATGTCGATCTTCGGCTGTCCGGTGATGTCGAGGCCAAGTTCCGTCGTCACGACCGCATCATCGGCGGTTGCCCGCGCGGTTACCTGGAACTTACCGGCCGCGACGGTGTTCGGCGGACGCACCTTGAGCTTGACGTCCTTCGACTGGCCCGGATCGAGCGGCAGGGCATTGAGTTCCTGGCTACCGTATTGTTCCGTATAGGTCGCGTCGAAGTTCGGCGGTGCATTGGCGGAAAGGCCTACAAGCACCTTCTTACCGCTCTCGTTCTTGATCGCGATCTGGAACTCGAATGTCGATTTCGATGTCCCGCGCAAGTCAGGAAGCTGCGGCGTAACCGAAAGTTTGGCCGGCAGATCGGTGGCCAAAGTGACCTGAACCGGCAACACTACCTCGGTCGATGCGCCCTTGGCAGTGACGGTAAGGTTGGTGTTCCCCGTGGGCGCATCCTTCGGCACCTCCACGCGCAGCTCAAGCGAAACACTTGCATTGGTAGCCGGCAACACCGCCGCAATCGGCTGGCCGCCCCCCATCAATGTCGCAGTCCAGCCCGTCGGCACCCCCGAAACCACCAAAGACAGCCGCTCCGGCGGCAAGTTGTAGTTCTGCAGACGCAGATTGATGGTCGAATTGGCCCCCGGCCGCAGCGTCACAGCCGGAAAGTCGGTCAGGAGGAACAGGCCCTTGACGTCGTTCTTGGCCTCTTCGCTCCAGGCAGGGCTCAAGAACGCAAACGCGCTGAAGGCAACACAAAACAAGGCGATAACACGATATCGCATGATCTTACTCCCGGCGATGATGCAAGTGATCCTGTTGTTAATACTCAAGTTCGCAGACTCCGCAAGCTCGCGGGGGCCACGGACGGTCTCTTATTTTTTATTACTCATAGAGAAATCAATACAAATCCGCGACATTAATTTGGCGTAACAATGGCCTGGCTCGCGCGGCCCGGCCATTAACGATAAACCTCAATCGAACTCGTTGCCCGGCATCACCCAGGGCTCCCGTGCAGCCGCACTCTGCCATTCCTGCCAGGCCGGCAGCGCCATAATGGCCGCCATATATTGGCTAGCCGCCGCATCAACCCCAATGTCATAGGTATGGAACCGCGACACAATAGGCGCGAACATTGCATCCGCTGCACCAAAGGCGCCGAACAAGAAGGCGCCCCCAGCCCCAAACCGGGTGCGACATTCTGTCCAAAGATGGTTGATGCGCGCCACGTCTGCGGTGGCTTCCGGCGTCAGGGCGCGCGCGTTGACGGGCCGCCGCATATTCATCGGGCAGTGACGCCTCAAGGGTGCAAATCCCGCGTGCATTTCTGCCGCAACCGAGCGGGCATGCGCCCGCGCGGCACGCTCGCTCGGCCAAAGCCCGGCGTTCGGAAACCTATCCGCCAGACAGTCCAGGATCGCAAGCGATTCCCAGACCCTGATATCGCCGTCGTCAATAAGTACCGGGACCTTGCCGGTGGGCGAGACTTCCAGAATGCGTTCCCGGCTTCCCGGTTCGTAAAGCGGTATGACAGTCTCTTCGAATCCGATGCCGGCAACCTTCATGGCAATCCAGGGTCGCAGCGACCAGGAGGAATAGTTCTTATTGCCGATCACCAGCCTGAGTGCCATCGCGTGTTCCCTTTAATGGTGTGGTATCTAAGCAGGATTCGTTGGTTGGCCAACAGATGGGATGCTTCCCGTTCGGAGTTCCGTTGATCAAGCCCGTGCCATCGGAAAAAAGGGACGGCTGCAGCCGAGATTCATGTCCTGTGCACGGCTCGGCTGTTCTCTACAGCCGGCTGGAATTTCAACCGTGGGCAGTTTTCTGGGCTGGTTTGCCGGTCCGATCGCCCTAATGGTTAGTCGGTTGCGGTCGTTGTGGTCATGTGGCGGCGCCAATTCGCATCTGACTCATTTCAAGCGGTGGCGAACGACGGTACCTGACGAGGCGGCCGGGCGCCTGTCCAGACCGTCAGACCAATCCACTTGCTCCACTCAAATCAATCCCATGGCAACGGCCACGAACGACGCAAGCAGCACCGCGATGCTCGTCGCCACAACGGTTGCACCGATTCGAGCCCAACGAATGATCCGCTGCACCTCAAAAGCTGCGCAGATCGCATCATAGACAATACGAAGAAAAAGCATGAATGTTATTCCCCAACCCCCGGGCCATCAGATAGCGCATCTGACAGAAAAAAACCATATTTTTTACACATTTTTTCCTGTGCGATGATACCGCCGGCCCCCTCCGCAGTATGATGACAATTGGCGCAATGAATCCTTAAATTTCGGTTAACAAACCGTTTATCGCCCGGCGGGAGCTGGAAAAAGTTCAGCCGAGTTTCCCGTAAGCCAATAGACAAAAAGGCCAACCCATTCCCTTAAGGCTGTGTCGGTCCGCCGTAACCCGTCGCCAACCGTCGGAAATGGGCGGACGAGGTCCTTGGACCCGCGCGTGCGCCAATCGACCGGATAAGCCTCAACGGAAAAGCCTACTTGGCGAAATACCCCTATTGCCCGGGGCATATGATAGGCGGAAGTTACAAGAAGCCAGCGCTCGCCAGGCTTCGGCGCTGCCAGGTCTCTGGTAAAAGCGGCGTTTTCTACCGTATTGCGCGATTTGTCCTCAGTAACAACCTTTCCTGGCGCGAGCCCCATGCGCTCGAAGAACACCAGGGCCACCTCAGATTCATTTCCCCCCTCGTAACCGAAGCTGGCATCCCCACCTGAAAAGATGATTCGCGCAGACGGGTAGCGGCGGGCCAATTCGACTACGGCCGTCATGCGCTCGGCCGCCTCGTTGAGGACGGCATCGCCGCGGGCTACCGCAACATCCGCCGTGACCGCGCCGCCCAACGCAATGATGCCATCTGGCGCCCCCTGCGAGCGGTCCCATGCCGGAAAACGATCTTCCAAGGGAATGATCAAGGCATTGCCGATCGGCGACAGGCCCGCGAGTGCAAACAGCAGAACGCTCCAGACCAGCAGCAATCGGCCGGCACGCGCAAAGCGCGAACGCGCCATGAGCGCACCGCAAAGTCCCATAAACACAATGACATTCGAAGCAATGGCAAAGAAGCCGAGGATTTTCGATAAAACAAAGAACATCGGTTAGCGCTCGTTCTTCTGCTCATTGTTCCATTTGGCAAATCCGTCCGCGCGCAAGCGACATGCCGGGCATTGGCCACAACCATAGCCCCATTCGTTTCGTTGCAATCGTTCGCCCAGATAGCAAGTATGAGTGTCCTCGACCAACACGTCAACGAAAGCCGGTCCTGCGATGTCATGCGCCATGCCAAAGGTTGCCGCTTTGTCCATCCACATCAGCGGCGTATGGATGACGAAACGTCGATCCATCCCGAGATTGAGCGCGACCTGCATAGCTTTGATGGTGTCGTCTCGGCAATCCGGATAGCCGGAATAATCGGTTTCGCACATGCCGCCGACCAGATGCCGTACACCGCGGCGATAGGCAAGTGCAGCTGCAAACGTGAAAAACACGAGATTGCGTCCTGGCACAAAGGTCGACGGCAGGCCGTCTGCCGCAGTCTCAATGGCGACATCGCGCGTGAGCGCCGTCTCCGAAATCGCAGCGAGCGCATCGATTGCGATGACGTGATCCTCGCCAAGTCGTTGCCGCCATTGCGCACGCAGGGCCGACATACGGTCGCGCACGCGCAGGCGTGCCTCAAGTTCGACGCGGTGGCGCTGACCGTAGTCGAACCCGATGGTTTCGACATGGGCGAACCGTTGCAGCGCCCAGGCCAGGCACACAGTGGAATCCTGCCCCCCGGAAAAGAGCACAAGCGCACGGTCTGGGTTCAATCCCACTTTGGCGTTCCCGAATAGGCATAGTCGACGATGCGGCCGTCGCGCCCGGCCAACGACCCGATCTGCGCCATTTCAGCTTCTGTCAAAACGAAATCGAAAATTGCGAGGTTTTCGCTCAATCGTTCAATCCTGCTGGTGCGCGGGATCGCCGCAATGCCCTGCTGGACAAGCCAGCGCAGTGCGACCTGTACCGTCGTCTTGCGATGCGCTTTGCCGATGGGACCGAGGACATCGGTATGTTTCAAATCTCCCCTGGCAATCGGACTATAGGCCACAAGCGCCATGCCGTGGGAACGACAGGCCGCGATCACTTTCGACTGATCCAGAAACGGATGTATCTCGACCTGATTGCAGACCAGTTGCTCGCTTGTCAGCCGAGTCGCCTCCGCAATCAGCGCAACCGTAAAGTTCGACACGCCGATGTGGCGCGCCAGTCCCTTTTTCTTGACCTCACAAAGCGCCCCGATCGTGTCCGGCAGGGGAACCCGCGGATTGGGCCAATGCAACAGGAGCAGATCGACTTCGGACAATTTCAATCGCTCAAGGGACTGCTTGGCGGCGCGGTCAAGGTCACGCGGTGCAAAATGCGAGGGCCATATCTTGGTAACAACGAAAACATCGTTGCGGTTTACGCCGGACCCGCGCAACCCCACACCGACCTCGCGCTCGTTGTCATACATCTCGGCCGTGTCGATGTGGCGATAACCAAGGCGCAGCGCCTGTTCGACAATCTGGACGCAGACGCGCCCGCGCAAATCCCAAGTGCCGAGGCCAATAAGCGGAATTCTTGCGCCATTGCCTTCAACGACCTCTGTGCCACCCTCGCGCGTCATCGTCCCTCGGATATATCCCAGACCGGCGCGTGCGCCGGATTGACGACGCGGCCATCCGGGCGCTTCAGGCCTGCAATCTCGGCCATTTCGCTCTCACTCAGCTTGAAATCAAACAGTGCAAGATTGGCAGCAAGATGATCGAGATTGGCCGTGCGCGGGATCGGCACGATGCCCTGTTGCACGAGATAGCGCAGCGCAATCTGCGACGAACTCTTGTGGCAAGCTCTCGCGATCCGCTCCACCACGTCGTTGCCCGGTACCTTGCCGCGGGCAAGCGGACAATAGGCCGTGACCGAGATCCCGTGTTTGCGACAGGCCGCGAGCACCTTGGACTGGTCGAGAAACGGATGCACTTCGATCTGATTGGCAACCAGTGGCTCGCTTGCCAGCCGGACGGCCTCGTCGATCATCGATGTGGTGAAATTGGCCACCCCGATGTGTCTGGTCTGGCCTTTCTTCCTGGCGCTGCAGAGCGAGGCAATGCTGTCTTTAAGTGGAACCTTCGGATTGTTCCAATGAATGAGCAGCAGATCGACGGAAGGCAACTTAAGCCTTTGCAGGCTGTCTTCCACCGAGCGCTCGAAATCACCCGGAGCCAGCTTGTCCCAATACACTTTCGTCGTAACGAAGAGGTCTTCGCGCTTGAGACTGCCTTCGCTCAGCCCTTGGTGCAGCCCCTCGCCCACCCATTCCTCGTTTCCGTAGCGCTCGGCCGTGTCGATGTGGCGATAGCCCAACCGCAGCGCCGCCTTGACGATGTCGATGCACTTTTGCTCGCGCAAGGTCATGGTGCCCAGCCCAATGGCGGGAATCCGAGCACCGTTGGCTTCAACAATCTGCATGGTTCAAATCCTAATGCGGCGCCTTGGCCGTACGCAACACCGCAAACGCAACGTGCGGCGCCTTGTCGATCACCTTCAAGAGTGCGCGCGCCGGGCCACGGGGCGATCGTTTGCCCTGCTCCCAGTTGCGCACGGTCTCGATCGGCACCCCGATGCTGGCGGCAAATTCGGCCTGGGTAAGTTTTGAGCGCGCGCGAATGCCTCGCGCATAGGCGGCATTGTCAG
This sequence comes from Xanthobacteraceae bacterium, assembly GCA_035300505.1. GTDB lineage: Bacteria > Pseudomonadota > Alphaproteobacteria > Rhizobiales > Xanthobacteraceae > VAZQ01. Next base: position 18,326 of record DATGVJ010000287.1, on the reverse strand, counting down.
GGGATTCGGAACTCACCTCCGCGGCGAGGGGAACGAGCGATGGGGCGCTAGCATAGGTGAACATCCGCTCGCTGCCATCGGGCAGAATTTCAACGATGCGCCCGTCAGCCTTGAGCCGCACCCGCCGCGGGCTCACCCGAGGCTCGGCCGCTTGTGGCGGGGCCGTTTGCGGCCCTCGCAATTCTACACGTGCTGTCAGTCCATCGGTCATCGCGATCCCCATCTTTCGATTGAGCGAACATGTCATTGAAACATCAGGCTTGGCGGACCCGCGGTTGCGAGGCGGCAACCAGGCGATCGATGCCCTCGACCGGCATCGGCGCGGCGAAGAGGAAACCCTGCATTTCATTGCATCCCGCCAAGCGCAGGAGCACGCGCTGTTCCTCGGTCTCGACACCTTCCACGGTGACACTCAAGCCCAATGCCCGGCCAAGCGCGACAATCGCCTGAATGACCACTCCGGCATTGGCGGAATGTTCGAGCGCCAAGACAAAGCCCCGGTCGATCTTGAGCTTGTCGAACGGCAGCTGTTGCAGATAGGTCAGGCTTGAATAGCCGGACCCAAAATCATCGATGGCGAGCCTGACCCCAAGCGCGCGCAGTTCCTGCAGCCTGCTTTTTGCCGTGTCGGGGTCGTCGATCAGCACGCTCTCGGTAATCTCCAATACGAGCCGAGATGGCGCAATCTTGAATTCCGCCAGAATGGCTCCCAACAAATCTACAAATTTGTGATCCCGCACCTGGACGGGCGACAAGTTCACCGCAACATAGAGCGCGGGCCAACGCGCTGCATCCTGCACGGCGCGCCGCAGCACAAACTCCCCGAGCTGTTCGATCAGGGTGGATTCTTCGGCAACACGCACGAATAGCGACGGGGAGATTTCGCCCCTTGTGGCATGTTTCCAGCGCAAGAGGGCTTCAACCCCGACAACCGCAGCGTTTTCGGCTTTGACAATTGGCTGATAGAGGACGTCAAAGGTTCTCCTGGCGAGCGCGATCGGCAACTCCTTCTTGATGAATTGCAATTCATCAAAATCACTCTCCATCTCGGGCTTGTAGCTAACAACGACGCCACGTCCCCGAGAACGCGCATCGCGCATCGCCAGGTCGGCACGTCGCATGAGGTCGTTGCTTGTCGTTCCGTCACGCGGAGCCACGGCCGCGCCCACATTGGCGCCGATCTGGACCACGGTGTTCATCCAGAATGCGCGCGAACTCGCCTCACGCGCGGCGCCGGCAACGGCAAGCGCTTCATCCGCGTTGTCGGCGGATATGACTATACCGACACGGTCGCCACTAAGCCGCCCGAAACCCGTTCCCTCCGGCAAGGTGTTTCGCAGTCGATCGGCGACTTCGACAAGAAGGTCGTCCGCCTCACCGCCACCAATCGCGTCGTCCAAGGCGTCGACACCGCCGAATTCAAGAATTGCAAATGCGACGACCTTGTCCCCGGCTAGCGCCACCAGTTTCTCATCGAGAAATTCCAAGACTTGATTTCGATTCGGCAAGCCCGTCTGGGGGTCCATGTGCGTAAGCCTGCGCATCTGCTTGACGCTCCCTGAAAGCAGCAAGCCAAGCCTGTTGAGCTGCCACAAGACGAGCCCCATGAAGGAAAGCAGACCGATCGCGATGAGCGTTGCAAGCGACAACAGGCTCAAGATGAACTTGGTCGCGGGGCGCTCGGCCTCCCAGCTGAACCACCCGACGATGCGGCCTTTTTGGTCCACGAGTGAATGTGTTTCGCGATCACCATCGGGCGGGTCCAGGTCGAATTTGAGGTCCTTGAGGCCGGAGGCGCGCTCCAGCATTCGCATGAGTTTCGGCTCGACCTGCGCGGGATCCGGCGCCACCGCATGCAATGCCTCGACCGCCCCTCGCAAGGACTGCCGTTGTTCGGTCTCGCGGCTATCGTCGGACCGCACGGCTAACGCATAGCCGACGATGCAAGCTACTATTGCGGCGACCACAACGACAGCAGCGAGTGCAACGGCAAACCGCAAGGCCACCGACACCCCCGGGGCCTTCGGAGCGCCCGCATCCGCGTTTGATCCCGCATGCGCACTGGGCCGCCGGCTGTGCTCGCGCACAGGCTGTTCACCAAGATTCACCGGATTCTCCGGCCCATTCCGATCGTTATGGGGGGCGTCCCAGGGCGGAAAGGTAAATCAAGAAGGTAAAAAAGGAGTGAACTCGACCCAGCGGCCGGGTCATTGGCCGATCTAAGTTTGCGCATCCCGGACACGCGATCGATTCAGTAATTCCTGGACGGGCCCTCACCGCAGTCCAAACCACGCGGTTGCAATACCGAGAAATGCAAAGAACCCGACCACATCCGTGACGGTGGTGACGAACGGCCCTGACGACACGGCCGGATCCACCCCGAGCCTTGTCAAAGTCAGGGGAATGAGAATGCCGCCGACGGCCCCGGCCGACAGAACGATCACCATCGCCAGCGCCATCACGGTGCCCAAATCAGGGACATCAAACCAAGTGGCCGCGATCATACCCATGATGGCGGCAAAGACAATGCCGTTGAATACGCCGACAAGAACCTCGCGGCGAATGATTCGCCAGGCATTGGCGCTCGAGAGTTCCCGCGTCGCCAGTGCGCGCACCGCAACCGTCATGGTCTGCGTGCCGGCATTGCCACCCATGCTCGCCACGATCGGCATCAGCACGGCGAGCGCCACCATTTTCTCCAATGTGCTTTGAAAATTGCTGATCACCCAGGAGGACAAGAGGGCCGTGAGCAGATTGGCGGCCAGCCACGGAAAGCGGCTTCGAGCAATGGTGAGAACTGAATCCGAAAGTTCTTCTCCGCCACTCACGCCGCCGAGCGCCTTGATGTCCTCCTCCGCCTCCTCTTCGATCACGTCGACGATATCGTCGAAGGTGATGACGCCAACAAGGCGATCCTCATCATCCACGACAGGCGCCGCGACCAGGTCGTAACGCTCGAACAGGCGTGCGACCGCCTCCTGGTCGTCCGTGGCGCGCACGGAACGAAGATCATCCTCGAACAGGTCAGAAATCGCAATCGCGTGCTTGGAGCGCAACAGCCGGTCGAGCGCGACCGCGCCGACGAGCCGGCTATCCTCATCGACGACATAGAGTTCCCAGAAGCGGTCCGGCAGATCGGGCGTCTCGCGCATATAGTCGATTGCCTGTCCGGCCGACAGATGCGGTTTGACGGCGATGATTTCCGACTGCATGAGGCGGCCGGCCGAATTCTCAGGATATTCCAGGATGCGGGTGAGCGCATTGCGCTCCTCGACCGGAAGCTGGCCAAGAATCTCGGCCTGTTCGGCCTTAGGCAGGTCTTCGAGTATGAGAACGGCATCGTCGGAATCGAGATCGCGCACGCCCTCGGCGACGGTTTCCGATGGCAGCTCTTCGAGAATTTCCTCGCGGACCGTGTCATCGACTTCGGTCAAGGCCGTGAAATCGAAATCCGGGCCCATCAGTTCGACGAGCCGCGGTCGCAAGTTCGGATCCAGAGCCTCGATGACGGAGCCGACATCGGACTCGTGCAAATCGCAGATCAGCGACCGCAGCGTCCCGGTCTCGCCTTTCTCGACCGCATCCCTGACGCTGTCGACGAATTCTTCGCGCAACGTACCGTCTTCACCGCGAATGACGGTCGGTGCCGACGGAGCGGCAGGACTTGTCACGGCCGTTTCGATGTCGTCGCTCATAAAAAACCATCACGGCCGATCTTGATTCCGCCGCGCTTGTACGCTTGCCCATGGTCGGTGGCAACGAAGATGCTCGCAGCAACAGTCTTCGACTTGTGCCCGAAGCTTGCTTCGGTTCCATTGCGCGTCGGAGAATCATCCCATGATCGATCGATTCTATTTTACGTCCCTCGCACTCGTCGTGACGTGGGGGACAGCACAGGCCGCCCCGTCTTGTCCGGCCAATGCCGATGCGCTCGGAACTGAACGAGTTCTGGACGTCGACCCGGCGAAAACGCTGCGGGTCGGCCGCAAGCACTTTCCGCAAACCCTGGCGTTGCGGCCGAAGGAAGTCGTGCTCACCTTCGACGATGGGCCTGAACTAAATTCCACACCCCGCGTTCTCGACACGCTCAGGCGCGAGTGCGTCAAAGCGTCGTTCTTTCTGTTGGGGAGAAGTGCGCTAGCCCATCCCGAACTCACGCGACGGGAATTGGCCGAAGGGCATACTGTCGCGCATCACTCCTACCAACACCCGATACTCAACCGTATGCCGGTCGCGGCCGCGGAAACCGAAATTGATCGCGGATTTGCCGCTGTCGACAAGGCGCTCTACGGTAAAGCGGGAGATCGGCCGGCCACGCCGTTCTTCCGGTTTCCTGGGTTTGCTTCCAGCCCCGCACTGCTCGACCATCTCGAACAGCGTGGCATAACGGTGTTCGGTGCTGACCTTTGGGCGAGCGACTGGAACCCCATGACACCCGGACAGCAACTAAAACTGGTTCTAGATCGCCTAAACGCCACGCAGGGCGGTATCGTCCTGTTTCATGACACAAAACAACAAACGGCCGCAATGCTGCCCGACTTCCTGCGAGCCCTGAAGGCCCAAGATTACGCGGTCGTGCACGTTGTTCCGCCACTAAGCCGTCATTAAGCGGGCGTTAATTTGCAGCCGAATAAGGTATGGTTAATAATATGGGGCTTCACCCATTGCCCCCTGTTGGGGGGATTGCCGAAACACTTGGAGTGGTTTGGGCCATGCGCCACGCGCTCGCTATTGTTACTTCATTGGTCTCCAGCATCGCGTTTGGCCTGAGCTTGGGCTCCGCGATGGCAGCCGACTGCCCGGGCAATCCAAACGCTCTCGGCGTTAGCCGCACGATCGTGGTCGACCCGACCGAGCACCATCTTCTGGGCTCCCTCAACTATAAGGAATCTCTGCCGCTCAACGACCGCGAAGTCGTCTTGACCTTCGACGACGGCCCCTTGCCTCCCTATTCGACACATGTGCTCGATGTGCTGGCGGCGGAATGCGTCAAGGCCACCTATTTCCTGGTCGGGCGCATGGCCCGCGGCTATCCGAATCTCGTAAAGCGGATTTATGCCGAGGGGCACACGATTGCGAACCACAGCCAGAGCCACCCCTTCACGTTTCACAAGATGTCGGTCGAAGCGGCATCGAAGGAAATCGAGGACGGGTTCACATCTATCCGGACGGCGCTCGGCGATCCCAACGGGGTCTCCAACTTCTTCCGTATCCCGGGGCTGCTGCGGCAGGACTCGGTCGAACGGCATCTTACCTCCAAGGGCTACCAGACCTGGAGCGTTGACATAGTTGCCGACGACTGGCTGCACGTACCCGCCTCGGAAGTGGTGCGCCGGACCATCACCCGCCTGGAAGCACGCGGTAAGGGCATCGTTCTTTTGCACGATATCCAACCCGCGACCTCGGGGGGGATCGTTGAATTGATCCGTGAACTCAAGGCGCACCGGTTCAAGATCGTCCACGTGGTCGCGGCGACACCTGAACGGCCAAAGACCGAGACTGTGGCCAGCCAATGGCTGGGCCGGCCCGAACGGCCAAGCTTCTGGCCGCAGGTCTCGGTCGCATCGTTGCAATTGCCCGACCCCGTCCTCAGCGCCCCAAATCCAGGCAATTTCGGTATCGCCGACCTGACCGGCAACGACAAGCAGTATCGCGACAAGCCGTTGCCGCCCATCGTGCTCATGCCGCATGGCGTCAGTTGGGTGGCCCTATCGCCTTCCGCGACGTTGCCGGCCCCGGCCGCGGAGAATTTCAACTACGTGCGCGTATGGCAGCCCAGAACGGCTGCGCCGGCCCATGCGGACAAGAGCAAAGCCGCGGCCAGGAGTAAGGTCGCGGCCAGGAGTACCCCTGCGACGACCTCATCCACATCTTCCGGATTGCCGAAGAATACTGCCCAGCCCAAATCGTCCAGTCAGGGTGCTCCCAACCAGCCACCACGCCCGCCGCAACAGCGGCCGTCCACCGGCCACCAGTTGCCGGGGGGGCTGCGCCCGAGCGGAACGGTTCCGCTCTAGGGAGCCGTCTTTAGATCCGCGTGGATTTTGTCCCGCGTTGTTCCGATTTCGAGCTGATGTCTAAACTGACAGTCAGCTGGTGCGGTCGAGAGGACTCGAACCTCCACGGGTCGCCCCGCTAGCACCTCAAGCTAGTGCGTCTACCAATTCCGCCACGACCGCATATAGGAAGCGCGGGCCAACCGGCGTCGCGCCACAACGAAGGCGCCCGATGTAACAAATCGATCTGGCAGTAACAAGGGCCGCGGTGGCGGAAATGTTGGGACCGCTGATATAGGTACGGCATGGCTGACGTGCGCCGCAATATCTCCATCGGCCTTGATTCGCCGGGCTCGGCGCCGGCCGAATGGTTCGTGAGCGAAGGGCTCATCGCCTATGAACAGGCTCTCGCCGCCATGGCGGCGCGCGTCGGTGCAATTGCGGCCGGCGAAGCCCCGGAGCTCGTCTGGCTGCTGGAGCACGCTCCCCTCTACACCGCCGGCACCAGCGCCAAGGCGGAGGATCTCCTCGATGCACGCTTCCCGGTTCATTGGACCGGCCGCGGCGGCCAATTCACCTATCATGGGCCCGGCCAGCGGGTCGTCTATGTGATGCTCGATCTCAAGCGCCGTGGCCCGGACGTGCGCCGCTATGTGGCGGCGCTGGAGGAATGGGTCATCCACACGCTTTCGGCCTTCGGGATTTTGGGTGAGCGCCGTGGCGACCGCGTCGGCGTCTGGGTGGCGCGGCCCGAACTTGATCGCGAGGACAAAATCGCGGCCGTCGGCATTCGGCTCAAGCGATGGGTCAGCCTGCACGGCATCGCGATCAACATAGCGCCAGACCTGTCCCACTTCTCCGGAATCGTCCCCTGTGGCATCAGCGGGCCGCGTTATGGGGTCACGAGCCTGGCGGACCTTGGCGTGGATGCGACGATGAACGAAGTCGACGAGGCGCTCCGGAGTTCCTTCGAGGAGCTGTTTGGGCCGATGGTCGTGGCAAGTTCGGCGTTGCACCTTTAGAAACGTAGGAAAATATCGACAGTCGGTGGTAGCCTTCCTGACGTTCAGCTGTTGGCTGGGCATCAGCTCTGAGCACGAGCCAACGATATATTGAGGGTCCTGAGCATGCCAGACGGCGTGTCGTAAATAACGTATGAGGAATTTATGCTCGATCGACAGTTTGTTCTGAACTTGGCGAATCAAATTGCAAACTTCCAGCAAAGAAATAACGGATATCTTGCGAGGCAAGAGTTAGAGAGATTACATTCTGAACTTTGCCATGATGAAAAACGGTTAGAGCCGTTTGGGTTCAAAGTTTATAGTCAAGGCGATGAGGACGGCATCATCGAAGAAATCTGCCGACGGCTAAAAATGACTCTTGGTACATTTTTTGAGATCGGCGTGGAAAATGGGCTGGAATGCAATTCGCTATATTTGATTCACAGAGGATGGAAAGGGTGCTGGATAGAAGGAAATCAGAATTATTGTGATTCAATCCAAAAAAAATTTGCATCAATTATTCCAAGACGGCTGCAGCTATTTTCAAAAACGGTGTCTGTAGATAATATCAATTCATTAATAGTTGAGGCTGGTTTCGATAGAAATAATCTCGATTTTCTATCTATCGACATCGATGGAAATGATATTTATTTGCTTGAGTGCTTGGAACATTTTCCAAAAATTATCTGTATCGAATACAACGCAAGGTTCCCTGGAAATCTTATTAAGAAGCAGGTTTATGACCCCAAACGGTTTTGGCAAGAGACGGATTATTTTGGTTCGAGCTTAAGCGCTTTGTGTGAGGCTGCAGACAAAAAAGGCTATAGGCTCGTTGGAACAAATATTACTGGCACTAACGCATTTTTTGTTAGAAGTGATTTGGTAGAAAATCTGTTTTGTGAAAACTGTTCGCCCGAAGGCCTATACAATCCTCCAAGATATTGGTTGATTTTTGATCATTATAAATATGTAGGGCATCCTCCTGATTTCGGGCCTTACGCAGATCTCACTGAATAATTTACTTATTCCCAAAACTCTGTAGGTTCCTCACCATCTCGTCGCTAGATTACGGGCGCAGAATCGTTCGATATATGCTCTGCCTTGGCGCTAACTATGAAGCCAAAAAATACACAATTATGACGGGAAGGCGCACCGCCTCTTCGGCGGTGCGCCTTTTCGCTTGCGTTATTGCGCCTGCGCCTTCAGCGCCGAGATTTCAGCTTCGCTGCGCACGGTCAGGACGCCCATCTGGCTGGATCGGTAGACCGGCACGACCACTTTGGTTACGCCGTTCTGTTCCAGGAGCGAGACGTGGCGGATTTCAGTGCCGCGCACCGGCAGGTCGAAGGTGGTCCATTTGCCGGCCGTCGGATCGTATTTGACGAGATGATCCGAGGTCCAGAGGTTGGCCCACACATTGTGATTGCTGTCGACCGCGATGTGATAGGGCTGCATGGTCTTTTCGGGGAACGGCACGATCGTCGCGCTTAGTGTCTTGGTGTCGATGCGCGCGAGGCTCGCGCCCCAGGAATTGCCGACCCAGAGCACGTCGCCATTCTTATCCGTGCCCATGCGGCGTGGGCCTTGGCTCCACGGCAGCGGATTGCCGTTGGTGCGCTCGTCAAAGCCCTCGTAGAAGGCGCGCGCTTCCGGGGTGGCCCGGTCGAGTTCATCCTTGAGCGAGGGTAGCGTGACTTCCGTCACCTTGCCGGTTGCCATGTCGGCCCTGCCGATGGTGTCGAACGCCATCTGAGCCCACCAGCCGTTGCCGTCGCGGTCGCCGGCGGCGCCATAGGTCGAGTTGGTACCCTTGGAATTCTTGAAGGGCGTGACCGACTTGAAATCGGTGAACTTCTCGGTAACCGGATCGAACTGGAGCACGCCGTCCGGTGCCGAGGCCCAGATCTTGCCCTTGCCGTCGACGTCCATGGTCACGGCGCCGCCGAGCGGCGACATGGTATTCGGCGTCTGATAGACCGTGATGCGGTCCGTCTTGACGTCGAGCTTGCCGAGAGCGCGGCGGCCGGGATTGATATCGAACCAGAAGTTTCCTTCTGCGTCGCGCGTGATGCCGTGCGCAGTGGCAGCGTTGCCTTGAGTGTTGCTGACCTTGAGGTACGTCACCTCGCCAGTCTTGGCATTGACCTTGCCGATGCTGACATTCTTGTTGGGATCATTGACGGTGTAATAGATCGTGCCGTCGAGCCCAATGCCGCCGTCATGCGGCAACTGGCCGAGACGCGACGTGGTGCCGAGCGACCAGTCGGTGCCGTCGTTCGGATTATACTTCACGCCCTGGACCCCGATGCCCCGATCCGGATTAAGCGGCAGATCATAGAGCGTCCATGTGGCGCGAGCAGCCTCGCCGGTCGCGCGCGGGCGCTGTGTGAATTTCATCGAACTCTGGCCTGGGCCGCGTGCCCGGGCCAGATAAGCTGCGAGCGCCTTTTGATTGTACTCGATCAGCGGATTGGCCTTGGCGTTCGGATTGTTGAACACCGCCGGAACCCGCGCCATCAAGCCGATGACCTTGGTCCAGCCCTCTTCGTCGAAGCGGAACTGAAGCACGTAGCCCGGATTGTGACAGCCGGTGCACTGGTTGGTGAAGACCTTCTTGATGCGTGCGTCCTCGCTTGTATCCTCAGGAAGCGCTGCGACCAGCAATTCGGCCGGCAGTTGACGGATACGGCGTTCCGGATCTGTCATCGCCGCCAGCGTCAGGTTGGCCTTCTTCGTCGCGGCAAGATCGGCTGTGCTCTTGGTGGTCTCGAACCCGAGCGCCTGCGCCCAGATATTGTACTTGCCCGCCTCCAAAGCAGGGAAATAGTAATTACCGCTTTCGTCGGTGTAGACGCTGGTCGTGATGGTCGTACCTTCGCGCTTGGCGGAGACCGTCGCGCCTTCGAGTTTCTGGCCTGCGGCCGAACTGATCGTGCCGCTGAGCACGACATCGGCGGCTTGCGCGGGCGCGAATGCCGCGACCGTAGTGAGAAGGATACCAGAGATTATTCCGAGCTTGGTGCGATTATCAGTCATTGCGTCTTCTCCCTTTGTGATCCGCCCGTCGTTGTCGGAGGGGCGGCCGAGTTTCCGAAGTGACGATTGACGTTCTTCCAATAAAGCTCTTCCACTAACGCTTAACCGAAGTGCACAGATCCTCATGCGCGCAACGTTATGGCGCAGTAGAGATCGCGTGCGAAACCTTGGTTGGCGAGGCCAAGGCCCAGTTCATTGCGATGGCGCTTTTTTACGCACAATTCCGACGCATCTGGGAAGCCCCGACGCGAGAAGCCGTGGAAGCCTACGCCTCAAAAGCGGTGGGGGGAAGAGCCCAAATGCAGCCCAATGGCAGCCGAAAGGTGTGCCGCAACCACTCGGGCACGGCACACCCGCGCTACCTGGCTCGCTTCCAAGCGAGTTCGGCCGATCCACCGCCCGACGCTTCGGCGGTCGTCCAGGTCAAGTCGTCGCCCGTAACCGCGAACGAACGCTTTTGCTCGGTCCCGGCCCAATTCGGAAACGAGCTGCCCTCAATGCGAAGCGTAAAACTGCGGTCGGCTTCGTTGACGGTATATGTTCCAAAATGCGAAAGCGTGCCCTCCACGATGGCCTTGTTTTCGTCGGCGGTTCCGCCCGTGCGACTGTTACCCGCAAACTTCGGCAAACTGGAACTGACGAAATTGAAAACATAGCGTCCACCAGCATCGAAAACCGCGATGCCCTTTGGATTTGCACCGAAAGTGGGGTAACGAGAGCCGTAATTGATCGTATCCGAGGAAACCAGCATCCAGGTTCCGACGATCTGCTCCTTGAGGGGCTTTTGTTGAGCTCCAGCAACATGGGGCAAAACGATAAGCCCGCATCCCGCCATCATGGTCATGCTCAGCAAGATTCGACGAGTGTGTTTCATTTCATTCCTCCTCGGTTCGTCATTTCCGTGACCACCCGGCACGATCGCGCGAACCGGCGACGCGTGACGACGGCATGGCCAATGTTTACGGAAATGGGCCCCGGCAAGTCCGAATGATGGAGCATCCATAAGGGTGTGGCAACCCCGGGAGAAACGCGAACGCCAGGAGAAAATGACAGCGAGCCTGCTTTGCGGCCTCAAGACGGGGCCGCAACGACTTCCTGCGCAATCCTCCGCAACTGTGCTGCAAGCGCTACGGGATCAACTCCATCGGCTTTCATCACCGCTTCCACGATGGGATCGGACAGGATTTCCGTTATCGTGAGGTCGCAGTCAGACGACCTGATTGAAATTCTGATACGTCGGCCGCTTGTCAGCAGTGCCATCTCTTTCTCCCTTCGCTATTCGCTATTCGGCTGCAATTCGCAATGGAACTGCTTCCCAGTCGGGTTCGCCCGCAAGATCAACGGATGACGTCACTGCGGGTTCATTCTCTCGTACGCGGAACCAGATGGCGTAGAGCGCCGGCACGACGAGCAGCGTGAGAACCGTCGCCACCATCAGCCCACCCATGATGGTGATCGCCATCGGCCCCCAAAACGCACTGCCGGCGAGCGGGATCATGCCGAGGATTGCCGCCAATGCGGTCAGCGCCACGGGGCGAGCGCGGCGCACCGTCGCGTCGATGATTGCGCGGTGCCGTCCGTGGCCGTCCGCGATGTCGCGATCGATCTGGTCGACCAGGATCACGGTATTGCGCATGATCATCCCGGCGAGCGCGATAAGGCCAAGCAGCGCGACGAAACCGAACGGCCGGTTGGAAACAAGCAACGCGCCGGTCGCGCCGATCAAGCCGAGCGGCCCGGTCACGAACACCAAGGCAAGCCTTGAGAAGCTTTGCAGCTGGATCATCAGCAGCGACAACATCGCGAGCGCCATGACCGGGAAAACAACGACGAGTGCGGCGTTGGCCTTGACGCTTTCCTCGATCGAACCGCCAGTCTCGATACGATAGCCGTAGGGAAGCGCGGCCTTTATCTGCGCGAGTTTCGGCAGGACCTCATTCGTGACGTCGGGTGCCTGCACCTTGTCGATGATGTCGCCGCGCACGGTCAGGACGGTATCGCGATTGCGCCGCCACAAGATCGGCTCCTCGTACTCGTAACTGAGCCGTGCGATCTGCGACAAGGGCACCGCGATGCCATTGCGCGTGACGATGGTGAGCGACGGCAGGCGGTCCAGTTCAAGACGTTCGGCTGGAACGGCGCGGGCGATCACGTCGATATGCTCAATGCCTTCGCGATATTGCGTCACGGTGTACCCGGTGAGCAGTGTCTGCAGCATCTGCGAGACGTCCTGCGGAGTGAGGCCGAGGGCACGAGCGCGATCCTGGTCGACCGCCAAGCGTATCGACTTGACCTGTTCGCCCCAATTTAGGTGCGGATCGACGATCTTGCGGTTTTCCGCCATGACGGCGCGCACCTGGTCCGCGATGACGCGCACCTGCATTGGATCGGGTCCAATTACGCGGAACTGAACCGGAAAACCAACAGGTGGGCCAAAGTTGAAGCGATCCACCCGCGTCCTTGCCTCCGGCAATGCGCCCTCGGCAAGCGTGCGTTCGAGTCGCGCCTTTACACGCTCGCGCGCGTCCAGATCCTTGGCCACAATAACGATCTGGGCAAAGTTGGGATTCGGCAGAACGGGGTTGAGCCCGAGCCAGAAGCGAGGCGAGCCCTGGCCGACGTAGGTTGTATAAGTGTCGATGTCGGGATCGCCGACAAGAAGGTGCTCGCCCTTCTTGGCGGCCGCGTCGGTCACGCCGATGGCGGTACCCTCGGGCAACCGCATTTCGAAGAACAGCTCGGTGCGCGTCGAGGTCGGAAAGAACTGCTGTTGGACCAGGCCGAAGCTCGCAATTGCAACGGCGAACATCAACACAGTCAAGGCAACGACCGTGAGGCGCCGACGCAGCGCCAACTCAATCGCCTTGCGCAGTGCGCGATAGATGAACGTGTCATAGATGGTCGAAGCATTCTTATCAGCATTCTTGTGAGCGCCGGGCTTTGCCAGACCAGGTTTGGCGAGATCAGGCAGGAGCTTGAGCCCGAGGTAGGGCGTGAACAGAACCGCCACGATCCACGAGGCAATCAAGGCGAGGCCCACGATCCAGAAAATTCCGCCCGCATATTCGCCCGCGCTCGATTTGGCGAACCCGACCGGCAGGAACCCCGCGGCCGTGACCAGCGTGCCGGTCAGCATCGGAAACGCTGTCGACGACCAGGCGAACGTCGCCGCCCGGGCCCGATCCCAGCCTTGCTCCATCTTCACCACCATCATTTCAATGGCGATGATCGCGTCGTCGACCAACAAGCCGAGCGCGATGATCAGCGCGCCGAGCGTTATGCGATGCAGGTCGATGCCGGCCGCGAACATGATCGTGAGTACGATGGCGAGCACCAGCGGGACCGACAGAGCGACCACGATGCCGGCGCGCCAGCCGAGGGACAGAAAGCTCACCAGGAGAACGATAGCCAGCGCCTCCACGAAGGTCTCAACGAATTCCGACACCGAGTGCCCGACAATCTTTGGCTGGTCGGCGATCTGCGTCACTTCGATGCCGACCGGAAGCTCGGCGGTGATTGCACTCATCGCGGTCTTGAGATCTTCGCCCAGCGTGAGGATGTTGGCGCCATCCTGCATGGACACACCCAGGCCGAGGGCGGGCCTGCCGCCTTCACGCACGATGAAGGTGGCCGGGTCCTGGTAGCCGCGTTTGACCGTCGCGATGTCGCCCAGTCGGAACACACGACCATCGACTTGCACGGGCACCGCCGCGATCGCATCGACGCCCGAAAAGGCGCCGGTCACGCGCAGATTGATACGATCGGCCGATGTGTCAACCGAGCCGCCCGACGTAACCGCGTTCTGCCTGGCAACGCTGTCGAAAATCTGTTGCGACGTGATGCCAAGCGTCGCCAGCTTGGCATGACTGAGTTCGATGAAGATTTTTTCAGGCTGCTCTCCGATGATGTCGACCTTGTTGACGTTGGGGACGCGCAACAGTCGCTGCCGGATGTCCTCGGCGCGCGTCTTGAGATTGGCAAGGCCCAGGCCGTCGGCGGTCAGCATGTAGATCGCCGAGTAAACGTCTCCGTATTCGTCATTGAAGTTCGGCCCGACGACGCCGGACGGCAGGTCGCCCTTGATGTCGCCGACTTTCTTGCGGACCTGGTACCAGAGATCTTTCACCTTGGTGGGTGGTGTCTTGTCGATCAGGTAGACCTGGACGAAGGAAACGCCCGGCTGCGAGTAACTTTCGACGCGATCGAGGAATGGAAGTTCCTGGAGCTTTTTCTCGATCTTGTCGACGACCTGCGTCTGCATCTCGCTTGCGGTAGCGCCCGGCCAAGCGACGTTGATGACCATGGTCTTGATCGTAAAGTTCGGGTCTTCAGCGCGCCCAAGGTTGACATATGAGTAGGCGCCCGCTGCACCGAGCACGATGATCATGAATAAGACGAGCGCCCGGTGTGTGATCGCCCATTCGGAAAGATTGAAGCGCATCATGGCACAGACTCCTGCTGATATTTTGGCGACAGATCCTCAAGGCTGATTGATCGCGCGAACGATTTGGCCCGCATCGAGCTTCTGAACGCCGAGCGTGACGACGCGCTCGCCGTCGCTTACGCCCGAGGTGACGAGCGCCATGTCGGCGGTGAATGACGCGACCATCACCGGTCGCAGCTCAAGTTTGCCTGACTTGTCGACCACGTACACCGACGGTCCCGTGCCACGATTCAAGATGGCCGCAAGCGGAAGCTTTGCGAGTGAAACGTCGGTAGCGTGCGACAGCGTTACGGTCGCGGTCATACCGAGTGCAACCGCATCATCGGGATCTTCGATGGTGAAGCGCGCCGCATAGGTGCGGGTCATCGCATCCGCTTGCGGCGACAATTCACGCAACCTTGCTGCATAGCGCCGTTCCGGCCCCGCCCACAGTTTGACCGTCGCACGCGTTGTGCGCGCCTCGCCGAGCCAGGTTTCCGGCAGCGCCACGACCGCTTCCATCTCACCGCGATGTGCAAGCCGCGCGACTGCCTGTCCGATGGCGACCACCTGCCCGGGCTCAGCCAGGGTGGCGGTGATAACGCCATCGGCATCGGCCTTGAGGTCCGCGTAGCCGAGTTGGTTGCGAGCAAGATCGAGAGCGCGTTGAGCGCGTTCGAGCCGGCCCTCTGCCTCGTCTTTTGCGGCTTTCTTGCGTTCGTAGTCTGCGACCGCCGCATAACCACGCGCCCGAAGCGTCCCGTAGCGCTGTTCATCGGACGTGGTCTGCGCGACGCTTGACGTCGCCGCCGCCAACTCGGCCTCAGCGCTCGCGACTTGAAGCTTGAGATCCTGCGGATCAAGGCGCGCGATCACGTCGCCCGCGCGCACGCGATCGCCGGCATTGACGATCCGCGTGGTGATCTTGCCGGCGACGCGGAAGCCGAGATCGGTCTCGTAGCGCGCCCGCACCACGCCGACGAAATCGCGGCTCGCTTCGTCCGTTTGGAAGGTGATGTATTTCACCTGCACGGGGCGTTCGGGTGTCGTGGTGGCGGACGTAGCCGCATCTCCGCAGGCCGCGAGCAACGGGAGCAGCGCAACCATGGCTAGGGGTGCGAGCTTCGTGGCTGAAAAGTGCATGGCAGTCCTCCTTCACTGATTTGTGATGCGTGACGAAAGTCGTATTTCGTCACAATTTGGGCAAGCTGAGACGCGGTCTAGCTTGGACATGGGGCTAACGACGAGGGGTGATGGCGCGAAGAAGGAAGCGGACGGATGCCCGGGCCTGGGCCTCAAGGTCGTCACCTTCTTCCAGGCATTGTCCGACCACGAGCGGATTGGTGAATGGCACAACCGAGCGCATGATAACCTCGGCAGTCTCGCGCGGGTCGACCGCCTCGAATTCGCCATCGTCGATCCCGTCGCGCAGGATCAATTCGACGACGTTGCGCACGGCATCTTTATGCGTTCGGATCGTATCCCAGCTATGTTCGATCGCCGCCACCACGAGTTCATTGACGCGGTGCTCGGTGACTAGGTTTTCCTTGTGATACGCGAGGATCTCGAGGACCAGGCGTTCCATGCGCTGGCCCGCCGGCGCCTTTGAACGGGCGACCGCCCAAGCCTTTTCCTCGACCGCCGACAGGCAGCGTCGGCAGATCGCCTCGACGATCGCAATCTTGGAATCGAAGAAACGATAGATATTGGCGGGCGACATGCGCAGCTCGGCCGCAATGTCCGCGACCGCCGTCTTGGCGAAGCCCATGCGCCGGAACAGCGTCTCTGCGGTCTCCATGATCCGCTCGCGGGTATCGTCGGGTTTGGTTCTGATCTGCGCGTTCATTGCTAAGGCTCGTATGAGGGCTGACTGACTAGTGATGAATTTGATAATTCGTCACATCCCGGATGTCAAGCGCAGAAAGTCGTCTTGACAAAATTATTTGTATATACAATTATCTCCTTGGAGGCCGTCATGGCGCGTTCCGAGGTTGAGACCATTATCGAGCAGATTTCGAGCGAGTGCCTTTTGGGGCACTGGCGCAAGGCGAGCCGCGTGTTGACCGGTCTCTATGAAACCGAGATGCGATCGTTCGGGCTTAAATCGAGCCAGTTGAGCCTGCTTGTCGCGGTGGCGAAAGCAGGTCCCGTGCGGCGAGTTGATCTCGGCAAGCGCCTGCACCTCGACCCGTCGACCCTCACCCGAAACCTCCGCGTGATGCTCAAGCAGGGCTGGGTCGAAGAGATACCGGACGAGCACGATGCGCGCAGCGCGCCCCTCAAGGTCACCGACAATGGACGAAAGCTGTTGGCGAGCATCGCACCGGCCTGGAAGCGTGCCCAGGCCCGAGCCAAACAATTGCTCGGAAACGACGGCGCCGCATTCGTGCTCGGGCTCAAGGGCGGCGAACCGCCATGATCCCGGAGACACATTTTTTTTGCCATATGATTGTATATACAAGTACATGATGGACGTAACCAAGCGCACAAGTGCACATGCAACGCCAAGAACGCACACCAAGAACACACACCAAGAATAAAGGACATCGGTCATGCAATATTCCCTGACTTTGCCGGCAACCGCGAGCGAGCAATCTGCCCCGCTGGCTGCAGACCCTGCCCCGGGCATCGGCCCATTCGGCGGACTACTCGGTGGACCGATCATACCGGCCTTGCTGAAACTCGCCGCCCCGACGGTCGTCGTGCTCGTGATGCAAACTCTCGTCAGCATCTCCGAAACCTATTTCGTGAGTTATCTCGGCACCGACGCGCTCGCGGGCGTCGCGCTGGTATTCCCCGTGCTGATGCTGATGACCATGATGTCGAATGGGGCTCTTGGCGGAGGCGCTGCGTCGGCGATTGCACGGGCGCTCGGTGGCGGCCGACGGCAGGACGCCGATGCACTCGTGTTACACGCGGTGGTGCTGGCGATCCTGTTCGGCCTCGCTTTCACGATTGGCGTGCTGGGTGGTGGCGCGGCACTTTACCAAGCACTCGGCGGTTCAGGAGACGCGACCCAGGCGGCGCTGCAGTACTCCGGCTTCGTCTTCGGCGGCGCGGTCTTGATCTGGGTGGCCAACCTCCTCGCAGCTACGCTTCGAGGGGCGGGTGACGTGAAGACACCGGCGCTCGTCATCTTTGCCGGCGCGCTGATCGTCGTTCCACTATCCCCGGCGTTGATCTTCGGAATAGGTCCGATACCGCGGCTTGGGATTGCCGGTGCCGGCGTCGCCGTCGTGTTCTACTATGTGCTCGCGACTGCCGTATTTGTTGGCTACTTGCGCTCCGGGCGCAGCCCGGTCAGGCTCGCGTGGAGGCGCCTTGAATGGCGCCTGTTCAAGGACATCCTCGGCGTTGGTGGCATCTCGGCAATCGGCACCCTGCAGATCAACCTGACGGTCGCGATCGTCACAGCCCTCGTCGGCGCGTTCGGCGTCGATGCACTCGCGGGCTACGGCATGGCGTCGCGCCTCGACTACGTGCTGATCCCCCTCTTGTTCGCACTTGGTACCGCCACCGTGACCATGGTTGGCGCCAATGTCGGCGCCGGTCAGACGGAACGCGCGCGCCGGATCGCCTGGACCGCGGCTTTGCTTGCTGGCGCCGTAACGGAGACGATTGGCATCCTCGTCGCGCTGTTCCCGCAGGTCTGGATTGGAATATTCAGCACCGATCCAATGGTCATGGCTACTGGATCGAGCTATCTGCGGATGGTCGGGCCGTTCTACGGATTTGTCGGCCTCGGCATGCTGCTTTATTTCGCGGGCCAGGGCGCCAAGCACGTCACCTGGCCGGTTCTCGCCGGCACCGCACGGCTCGCCATCGCTGCGGTCGGCGGATGGCTCGCAATCCGAATCTATCACGCCGATC
>DATGVJ010000286.1:0-15076 GCA_035300505.1 Xanthobacteraceae bacterium | reverse complement strand
GTCCAGCGCACAAAGCTAAATACACAGTGCAAGCTTATGCTTCTCACACACGCCTTCGAGACACTGGCATGCATTGCGGTCGAATTCCGCACCCATGCCTTCAATCACCAGAGCCGGAGGGCCGTCGAGCGGCTTGGCGCCAAGCTCGACGGCATATTGCGAAATCACCAGATCGCAGCGAACGGCACCTTGCGCGACACCTATGTTTACAGCGTCATCGCAAGCGAATGGCCGGTGGTGAAGGCCCATCTCACCTGGCAATTGGACAGGACACGCTAGTGGCGTGCTTCAACTAACTGAAGGGATCGGAAGACCTTTTACGTAGGGGCGGGTCTTCGGCGGCTTGCGCCGCGGTGCAAGCCGCCGAAGACCCGCCCCTACGAACGAAAGAACCGTTTCTAGATGAAGCACCTGACTAAGATTAAGCCGCAACCCGTACCGGCACGTGACGCGCCGGCAAGGTTCCATCCTCGACCAGCGTCTCGCAATACAGCCGAGCCTCTTCGCGGGCCGCTTCCATGGCAAAACGACGCAACAGCGTAAGGAGAGGTTCGACCTCCTCGCACGGCTCGTCGGCACATCGCGTCAAGACGCGTTCGACCATTCGCCTCTTGAGGCAAGCCGCCTCGACGGCACTGCCGGCGAAGCCTCCCTCCTGGAGGGTTTCGAGCGCCTCGCGGAAAGCCCGATAGGCCAAGGCCGGCAATCCGGCCTTGTCGTAAAGAGCACGAAATCCAGAGCCACGGCGGTCATGGACCAGCGCACTCACCCGAGCCAGCGGAACATCTGAAAGTTCAGCCAGTGAATGCTCAAGCAGATCGACATTGCCGCAAAGCAAGGCACGCAGCAACAATCCGGCCGTCAATTGACCGCTCTCACGCAGGTGTCTTACCAGCGCCTTGATTTCTTTGCGCGGGGAGGCTGCGGCAAGAGCGATCGTTGCTCTTTCGCAAGCGTCCTTCGCCACGCGCATGGCTTGATCGCGCCCAACCCCGTCACGTGCCACCGCAAAGTTCGCAAGCGTCTCCGACAGTTTGGCAACAAGCGCCTGATGGGTCGAAACTGAAAGGTCGGAGCGCGCCAGCAGCGACTCGCGTATTGCCATCAGATGACCATAGCGCGCGACGATGCGGTCGATCGAAAACATGGCGACCGTAGCGCCTGAATTTTCGATCAGGGTCAGGCAGGCCTCGGCCGAGCCGACTTCCGCAACGGCAGCCGCGACCGCGGCTGAAAGCTTTGCGCGGCCAGCGACGGCAAGCTGACAGTCGGACGGCCCTGCCGCAACCGCCTCGACCAGATCTGCGTCTACAAGCAATGGCGAATGTTCGAGCATCCAACCTGCGACTTCAGGCAGGTCGGCCGCAAGCGTATGGACAATGGTTGGAGGCGTGAGTTCGCTTCGCGCCATCGCCTGCGCAAGCGCGGCACGTACCGATGGCGAGGGATCGTCGAGGAGTGCAATAAGGGCGCCCTCGGCGGCAGCACGTTCGCCCGGAGTAAATTCGGTTTCGAGATAGGCGTGGCCAAGGGCACTCGTCGCCTCCGCGCGTTCGGCGACGGAAGCCGTTCGTGACCAATGTAAGAAATGGCGGACGATCATGGTTTGACTTAACGCTACGGTCGACGACCAGCCGCTCATACGGCATCGGAGCTTCGCACCGACGAAAAGGAGCCTAGCTCACGACGCTTAACAAAAAGTTCACCATAAATATTTAGAACCGTTAACCTTTATGGTAAACGATTTCTTAATCTAGGTCTGATCCAACGATGTTGAGGGTTCCATGATCGAGGACACTGCAGCACGCCACCCGCGCGGAGGCATCTATTTCGACGATTTCGTCGTCGGGCACATTTACGAGCACCGCCTGCGACGCACGGTGACGCAAATGGACAACATGCTGTTCTCCAACATGACGCTCAATCCGCAACCGCTGCACATCGATCGTCATTTCTGTGCCGAGGAAACCGAGTGGGGTCAGCCGCTGATGAATTCGCTGTTCACGCTCGGACTGATGATCGGCATTTCGGTGTCGGATTTGACGGTCGGAACGACCATCGCCAACCTCGGCATGGAGGAGGTGACATTCCCTCACCCCCTGTTCGAAAACGACACCGTGCACTGCACCACCGAAATTCTGGGCAAACGCGAATCGAACTCGCGCCCTGGCGCCGGGATCCTCCAATTCTGCCATCGCGCCTATAACCAAAACGACAAGCTGGTCGCAGAATGCCGCCGGCAGGCCTTCATGCACATGAGGCCGCGCTGATGCGTTCGCTGCTCTTCGTCCCTGCCGACAGCGGCAACAAACTCGACAAGGCCTTCGCAAGCGGCGCCGACGCGATCATTCTCGATCTCGAGGACTCGATTTCGCCAGAGCGCAAATCCTATGCCCGCGATTGCGCAGCGACATTCCTGAAATCCAGAACCACGCAGGCATCGCGGCCACGACTCCTCGTCCGCATAAACGGCCTTGCGACCGGCGAAGCGGATGCCGATCTCGCCGCCATCGTGCCAGCCAAACCAGACGCAATCCTGTTGCCGAAAGCGGAAGGCGGCGCATCCCTGCTGCATACCCATGCCAAGCTCTCAGCGCACGAAGCCATCGCAGGTCTTGTCGAGGGACACATCAAGATCATGGCGCAGGCGATTGAAACGGCCGCAGGTCTATTCCTCGCCGGCACATTTCGCGGTGCGAGCACGCGCCTCATCGGTCTCACGTGGGGACCAGAGGATCTTTCCGCCGAAATCGGCGCTGAAGCAAACCGTGACGATCACGGAAAGCTGACCGATCCCTATCGCCTGGCACGCTCGCTTTGCCTGTTCGCCGCCGCCGCTGCCGAGACGGCCGCAATCGAAACGGTCTATGTCGACTTTCGTAATCTCGACGGACTGCGTCGCGACACGGAAGACGCACGCCGAGATGGTTTTTCCGGGCGGCTCGCCATCCACCCGTCGCAAGTTCCTGTCATCAATGACGTGTTCACGCCGACCCCCGATGCAATTGCCAAAGCCCAAGCCATTATGGCGGCATTTTCAGCCACGCCGGAAGCCGGCGTCGTGGCCATTGGCGGGGTGATGTACGATCGCCCTCACCTGACGCGCGCAAGGCGCTTACTCGCCCGCACGGTTCCCCTGGGGAGCAGCTGAACAAGTGCCTAATCGGCCCCAGGAGGCTTCTTAGGTGGAGCCTTCTTTGGATCGCCATAGACGGCTTGCGGATCAAACGCCTTTTCATGCCCTAGAAAATCCAACGTCGACACATCGGCAACGCCACTCGCCGATGCGAGTTTCACCGCTCTGTAAAAGCATGAGCGCCGGCCGGTGTGACATGCACCAGGGCCGGCCTGCTCAACTTTGATCCAGACTGCATCCTGGTCGCAGTCAATGCGCATTTCAATGACGCGTTGCCCATGGCCTGAACTTTCTCCCTTGCGCCAAAGCTTATTGCGCGAACGGCTATAGTACCAAGCATCCCCTGTTGCGATGGTTCGCTGCAAGGCTTGCGCATTCATATGCGCGACCATCAGTACGTCACCCGAGCGGGCATCGGTCGCAACGCATGTGATCAGGCCGTTGGCGTCGAATTTGGGCGCAAGGACAATGCCTTCTTCGGCTTGCGGTCCCGAACCGGGAAGCGGAAATTCCTTTATGTCATCCACGAAAGCGTCCTAACCCCCGCGCACCAACGACATAAAGCGAACTTGGTCGTTCATGGTGTCGCGGAACGAACCCATGAACTGCGTCGTGATGGTCTTCGACCCGGGTTTTTCGACGCCACGAACCGACATACACATGTGCTCGGCTTCGATCATGACCGCAACGCCGCGAGGTTTGACAATCTCGTCGATGGCCGTCGCAATCTGGGAGGTCATGCGTTCCTGCGTCTGCAACCGCAGTGCATAAGTCTCCACCAGTCGAGCGATCTTTGACAGTCCGACCACACGCTCGATCGGCTTGTAGGCGACATGCGCCCTGCCGACGAACGGCATCATGTGGTGCTCGCAATGGGAATTGAACGCGATGTCGCGAATGAGCACAAAATCGTCGAAGTTGCCGATTTCGCTGAATGTACGGTCAAGCACCTCCTCCGGGCATTCGCGGTAACCACGAAAAAGCTCGTCATAGGAATCGACGACACGCTTGGGTGTATCGAGGAGGCCCTCGCGGTCCGGCTGGTCGCCCGCATAGGCAATCAGCGTCCGCACGGCGGCTTCGGCCTGTTCGCGCGACGGCCGATCATCAGGTAGTGCCTTGCGAACATGCTCGGATAGGGTAGTCTTTGGCCAATGTTTGACCACAGATGGTTTGACGAAAGCGTCCATGACGGTCTCTCCGTTCGACCGGTCGAGCAAGGACCGGGGGTGTCACCGGGGCGGCCGGCAATTGCGGGGCGCCACATTAACCGGGCCCATGCATAAATCGCAGACCCGGCCAGCATGCACGAACGGGGTCCGCTCGCACGCGCCTTTCAATCCCTATATATTCTTTCCGCCCTCCTTCGCAATCGAGGCTAGGCAGCGCAAAATCGGCTTGGGAACCCATGTTGAACGAGATTTACAATAAGCGGATTATCGAACTGGCCGGAAACATCCCCCGGCTCGGACGATTGGAACAACCAGACGCGAGTTCCACGGCCCATTCCAAGTTGTGCGGCTCGACCGTGACGGTCGACCTCAAAATGTCAGGTGACGAAGTCACCGATTTTGCCCACGACGTCAAAGCCTGCGCCCTTGGGCAGGCATCATCGTCCATCATGGCAAGCCATGTCGTCGGCGCAAAGGCCGACGAGTTGCGCAACTTGCGCGAAACAGTGCGGAAAATGCTCAAGGAAAATGGCGCTCCGCCAAGCGGGAAATGGTCCGATATTGCGGTGCTTGAACCTGTTCGGGACTACAAGGCGCGGCACGCTTCGACGCTGCTCACATTCGATGCCGTGGTTGACGCCATCGCCAAAATCGAGGCCAGCCGGCAGAAGGCGCCGGCACTTTAGCCTTGGCCGTAAAGTTCCGATCGCAAATGGACGTTGCGAATGATCGCTACTCTCGATGTTCGGCGCCAACCGTTCACCGCCGCGTTTGTTTCGTTGGCCTTGCTGCTGGCGACCGGCGGACTTGGAGCCGCAGCCCCGCAGGCGGCGCAGGCGAAAGACGGGAATTGCGCGGACGAAGCCGCTACCCTGACGCGTGAGGAAACCGACCTGCCCCGTATTGAGGTCACGTCGCCGAACGACCGGCCAGTGCTTTGCATCACAATCGAGACCCTGGTGGCCTTCGCGACCCGTCTCAAAGCCCACACCGCGCGTTGCCCGGGTTCAACCCATGCGGCATCTGCCGCCGACTGGGAAAAGGCGCGTGTCGATTATTCAAAACTGTTCACTCAAAATCGCTGCCGCCGGACGCTGCCAAATTGAACCCACGCAAATGGATCGAACGCACCACTCGCTTGCCGCGGCTCGGCGGGCGCGGATTGATCGCGATCTACCGCCACACCCTTTCCGGCCTGATCGGTTTCCATTGCAGACACCTGCCGACTTGTTCGCAATATGCGGATGAAGCAGTCGGTCGCTTTGGGCTTTGGGCCGGCGGTTGGATAACGCTGGCGCGGCTCTGCCGTTGCCACCCCTGGGGCACCAGCGGGCTTGACTTTTCGCCGCGATCGCTACCGGAAAAATCGTCCTGGTACCTGCCATGGCGATATGGCCGATGGCGCGGAACAAATAGTGACTTGGATGGCGCGCCGAGCGCGTCCGCGAACAATGGTTCCTTGCATTGACGGCAATTAGTTTCCGGCGCGGCGTGCCCGCACGGGCGGCGCCGGCGTGGCTGGCGGCGGCAGCGTGGTTGGCGTCGGCGCTGTCGATTGGCCCGTCGTCACGGAGCCGGTCGGTGTCTGGTCGTCGAACAGCCAGTCGATCGTGGCCAGCCGCATACGGCGAATCTCCTCGCCAGACAGTTCGTGCATAGGCTCCCAGGGCGGAACGCGCAGCGCCGCCTCGATCAGCTCTATTCCGCCCCCCATTTCAACAGTGTAGCGCGCGAGACTGCCGACATCGCGTTGCACGCGGCTGATTTCCTCCGCCGAATAACTCGACTCAAGCGCACGCTTGCTCTTGCTGCCAAGCCAGATCTGGTGGACCAAGACGCGCGCCTCCTGCGGCACGTGCCGGCGCGCGCCGCCGAGAAGGATGAAAGCGCACATCGATTCGCAGCGTGCCCGCGAGGAAAGCGTCGTTCGCGGTTCCTTGCCGTTGCCCTCCGGAAGAACAAGGGTCCTGCCCACGGTTGTTGTCATGTCGAGGCGGCGAATTGCACGTCCGAGCGCCATGGCGGCCAGCACCGAACCGCCCTCGGAATCGAGGACGAGAGTGGCGCCGCGGACCAGGCTGTCGGTTGCAAATATCTCGAAGTCGCGCGCCGTCCTGTCCGTTACCAGCCCCACGGCCGAAACCCAGGTGCGGCAGGAGCGACCGCACTGCGCTGCCGGCCCTTCCGTTCGCCATTCAAACTGCATGGTAGAAGGCTTGCTATCGCCCTGTGCAAATGAATGGCCCGCCAAATGAAATGGTGCGCTGGTTGAAATCAGCGCCAGTACCAAAGCGAAACACCGCTTCACGCGTCCCCCCGTCTCCGCCGTCCCATTCCGACACGCAGGAACCCCGCGTGCTTACTCATGCCAGCCCGTAAGTATATCATCCCCCAGAAAACGCAAAAGGCATGCCAGGCGCTGTTGACACAAGTGCCGTTGACCCAAGTGCCGCTGATCCAGGTGCTGTTGACAATATTGCAAACGAGGCGAATCGGCGACGCCACACGCCCATGCGCCACTTATCGACCAAGCTTCGCCAGCCGGTCAATCCGTTGCGTGGCTTCGCGCACCCCGAGTTTCGCGGCCCGTTCGTACCAAACGCGAGCCTGGACGGCGTCTGCGGAAAATCCGAGGACACCAAGTTCGCCAAACACATAGGGGTCATAGGTCGCGCCAAGCGCAAGCGCGGATTCCGGATCGCCGGAACTGACCGCCCGCTGAAGCACAAGCCGAGCGGCTGCGATGTCGCCACCCTTCATGTATTCCGCGCCACGGCGAAGCAATGTTGCGATCTCTTCTTTGCCAAGCGATTGCACCGCCAACCCGGGTGGTTCCCCTGCGTTGCGATCGCGGCCCGTCGCATCGGGACGAATTTCCGGTTGTTTTGCGACCCATTCCAGCCGCATGATATTACGGTCAATGATTGCGTCATTCGACGTCCGCAGATCAACGGCCGCGTTCATTACGCCAACGTAGTCCTTGGGCGCAAAAGCAACGGCAGTAGACAGATCTCGCACCGCCAACCGCCAGCCTGTATCGCCAGACGCCGTCCCCACCGACACCTTCGTCCCAGCCATCAGGCCAGATAGCAGGACAAACTCGCCGTTTGGTGTTCCTATGAGCGAAACGCCAAGCGGAATAGCTTCATTCACGAAAGCCTGGCGGCCCTCGATCACCATCCGCATCTTGAATTGCTTCAGCGTGGTCGCTTCGACTTGCGAGCTATTCGCCGCCCCAACCGTAATTTGGTCCTGAATGCCGGTATCCGGCTTGACTGACGCAAGGCGTGTCTCGGGGATCGAATAGAATGTGATCGCATAGGCGACTGTGGCCGCGAATACGGTCAAAAGACCCAACCGACCGAGCAAGGGCATAAGAGACTTTTGCCGTTGCGGGATGGGCGGTTCGGGAATGGTCCCCGGTTCAAGCAACAAACGACGCCGAGGTACTTTGGCGACGGCTTTCCCCTCAGACGGTTTCGAGCGTAAGACCGGCGCCGGCACCTCGATACGTGGTGCGCGCCAGTCGAGGTTGGGACCGCCAACGCCTTTGGGCAATCGCGGTTGCGCCGCGCTTGCCAAACGGCCTGACGGCTCCAGATTTGACGGCTCCAGATTTGACGGCTCCATGTGCAAGGCACTCTCGGGCTGTGCCTGCGGCGCTTCGAACATATCGGGCCATAACGAAGCCGCAGAATATGGATCATTTTCTTTTGGCAATGTTGCCGAACGATCCACTGCCGCGGCCGCTGGCGAAACTTCGGTCCTTGCCTGAACGTCAGGCGGCACCGCTGAAGGCGGCGGGGTGCTCGACCTCGACCATGTTGATTCCGGCTGCGGCACAGATACCTCGGCCAAGTCCTCAGCCGGGTCCTGTGGCGACGGCGGTTGCTGTCGAACTGTCACCGAAGGCAACACCGCCGAAGGCGATGTCTGCTCGCGCACCCATGGCGGGGCGTAAAGCTCGAGTGCCCCCAGCTTGTCGCCGTTGTGTATCGGAGAACTCATGATCGTCTTCCCCTTACGACCATCGCGGTCGATGCACACCCTAATTGCAGTAAGTCACCCTTCCCCGTCACCTGCGCTCGCGCGCTTGCCCCGTCACTTGCGCTCACGCGCTTGCGCCTCACTTACGCTCACGCGTTTGCCCCCATTTGATGAAATCGAAAAACAACCGTTCACGGGCCTCCGGCGAGTCCATGGTGGCTGGTTGCCCCGGCCGACTCTGCAAGAACTGTTCAAATTGGGTGCGCGACGACGCCATTTCACGATTTCGCTGCACCCATTCTTCGGCTGGTCCAAATCGAGCCCATCCCGGCAATACCGCTGCCAAGTTCACTTCACGCCATTTCGGATGTCGTGGTTTCTCATGAAATGCATTAAAATTCTGAAAGAACCGTCCCACAAAAGATTCAAGACGCCGATACGACTCGCTTCCGCGGGGCCAATTATAGGCGATGAGTACCGCACCCACGGCAATCGTTTCAACGCCTTCGCCCGCCTGAACCGTTCCCGGATAGTCCGCATCGGACAGCACGGCCGGCAGGTAATCGTCTTGTAATTGCTTGGCAAACGGCACTGAAAGCAGGCGCAAGCCTCCGTCGACTTTCAGTTTAGCGATTGCGCCGGAGGGTTTGCCGACGACCAGTACCGCCGCAGCAATTTCGCCAGATTTGAGTTTCTCCAGCGCATCGGCCTGTCCCAGGTTGACCTCATCCGCCTTGATGCCAAGCCGATCAAAGACGTCGCGCGAGATAAGGTGGGCCCCACTGCCAGCTTCACCGATGCTGACTTTTTTTCCCATGAGTTGCTGGACGGACGAGATTTCCGATTGTGCACGAACAAGAATATGCATTTCTTCATTGTAGAGCTTGGCGATGTAGACGACCTTGCCGTCTAAGGGGCCAAATTCGTTCGAGCGCCGGTACGAATTGAGAAGAGGCGACTGGGTGATACCAAGATCGACGCCTTTGAGAAAGCGGACGTCACGAATGCTATGACCTCCACCCCGGCCGATAATTGGCAGGACACGAAAATCATCGCCATCATCGAGAACGTCCGCCAGATCGGACGCAACCGACAGATCGGTAGAATCCAGATTTCCCGAAACAATCGTAACCGTGTTGGAATTGGCACGTTCCAGGGTTCCGCCATACCCCGGTTTCTCCGGAAACCACCTGTTTCGGTTATTCTGCGCAAACGAGGGTGAGATGGAAAGGACCGCGGTCAGCACCGCCAAGGCCAATACGCAATACCCCCACAATGGCCTCATGAGCCACCGCAGCCCCCCCCACATCTCTGTCCCCCCGCTCGGCGGGCCTACGCTACGCAACACACACTCCCAACGCAGAACCCACCCAGCTGCCGACGCTTAAACTACCGCTAACTACCGCGACTCCTACGCGCCCCCCGTTGGATCAGGCTGCGCTACACGCGGACGCCTACAATATCGTCAACGAATCAGGCGGCGTTGTGATACGAGTTTGATCTTTGTGCGGCGAAGACATTATAAGTATATGATTAATTAAGGTAATTTGATCCGGTTAACGGTATTTCGATACGTTTGATCCGGTATCGAAACTCCGAGGAACGGTGCCTCTCAGCCATGAGCAACAGGCGGCCCGGCTATCGACAAGTCTCGCAGGCCGGGCGCAATCCGGACCTACCGCATCAGTCTGGATGCTTCCGCCCCCAGCTATGTCGCAAATCGGGGCTACCATATGCGACTGTTTATGCTTATGATTCCGACACTGGAGATGTTGGGGGCGGCCATGGCCAATATTTTATTCTTCGTCTTTTGCTTTGATATCTTGTTGTATGCTGCTTCCCAGTTTAACGGGCGTGGACAGATGTGGGCCAATCTGGTTTGCACATATTCGTTTGGTGCATGTACCCATCCGCAAGCGCTGCTGGTTGCCCTAATTCCGCTATTTATCGCCAGTTTTCTTGCTCATAAGAACAGGCAAATGTAGAGCGATCTCCACGCAAATCGAAGCAAGTTTTTTGTGCGTGCTCGATTCTCGTAGATCACAGAAACAAAAAGGGATGGCTAAAAAAGCCACCCCGTCATGATCCAACCGTAGACGGCGAGGCTTGTTGCCCTCGACGATCGAAGCCTTGCATCAGCGTATTAATGCGCCGGCTGCTTGAAATATTTCTGAAGATACTTCGGATCCGGCGGCGGCTGATCCTTCTGAATCGGCATGACGTAACCCTCGCCATCGAGAAGATAAAGCTTGTCGCCAATCGTGATCCAGCGATTGTCCTCCGTGCAGTTATATTCTTCGTAGATCGGATTGTTGACAACACGGCGGTAGAAACGGTTCACCGTCCAAGGTTTCGTCAAGGCGTTGTCGATGGTCGTGATCTCGTTGCGCAGGATGTTCCTGTCGGCCTTGTCGAGATAAAGCTTTTCTTTGACGACCGTCTGATTGTCCTTGTGCAGCGGGATGCCGGTCGAGTCGAACAGGCGCGGCCCCTGCATATAGCGGGTTTCGACCTCCAGCGTATCGTAGGTGCCGTCATTGTCGGTGTCGGACCACTTGCCGACCGAATAACCCGAAAAATTCCGCAACGCGTCAGCCTCTTCTTTCGGGAACTCGCGCGCGTCCGTGTAGATGCGGCGAAGGGGGCTCATGGACTCCGCCAGCATGTAGACCGTCTTCGGCTTCAGGATGATCTCGATCGGTTCGTAGGCAATCATCACGCGCGGCATGCCGACCGGACCGCAAATCCCCTTGATGTCGAAGAACGTGCCGGCCCGCCCCTTGGCGAGGTTGGACTGGTAAATCGCCTGGTATTCCGGAGTGAGCGGTGCTTCCTGCCGCGGCCCAGGCGGCTTGCTCGGATCCCAAAGGCCTACCGGGCTGCCGCGGCCCCACAGGCCGTCCCAATCTGGAAACTTCTTTTCTTGTGCGTTAGCGGCAACGCACACACCTAGCGCCGCCGCCACGACGGCCGCGCCAATCGAGCTTCGATGAATCATGCCTTGATCTCCTGTCAGACCCCGCATCCCCTGTCAGACCCGCGTCTCCTGTCAGACGCCGCAAGGTCCCTTGCC
Source organism: Xanthobacteraceae bacterium (assembly GCA_035300505.1). Lineage (GTDB taxonomy): Bacteria > Pseudomonadota > Alphaproteobacteria > Rhizobiales > Xanthobacteraceae > VAZQ01. The sequence goes on along the minus strand of DATGVJ010000286.1, from coordinate 3,708 downwards.
GTGAGCCTATAGGGCTCGCCCGCAGGTTTCCAGCCAGGACAATTGGATAATGACAATTGGGTGATCAAGAAAACGCGAACCCACCTTCTGGCGTCATCGCGCGCGTGATAGAGTCGCGTCTGTGTCGTACTCACGCCAAGATAAACCTTGCAAGGGAGAAGGCCATGAAGGTGCAGTGGAATTGCTTCCTGTTGGCGACACTGTTGATGATCGCTTATGCGGCGGCGCCAACCCGATCCGCGGCACAAAGTCCCGCGCCCATGCCTGATTTCTCTGGCGTCTGGCGTCATGGGTCTCTTCCCTGGTTGATTCCGCCGGAGTCGGGTCCCGGCCCTGTGACAAACAGGTCGCGCCGCAAGGATACAGGCCAAAGCAATTACGGCGAACTTGTCGGCGACTACACCAATCCGATCCTGCAGCCCTGGGCCTCCGAAGTCGTGAAGAAGAAGGGCGAACTCTCGCTCGCCGGCGTGACTTATCCCAGTGCCTCCAATCAGTGCTGGCCCGAACCCGTACCATTTCTTTTCAAGCATATGGCCATGCAGATGCTGCAACTGCCGAACCAGATCGTGATGCTGTTCAGCGAGGATCATGACGTTCGGAGGGTGCGCCTGAACCAGTCACATTCCGCGCAGGCCAAGCCGTCCTGGCAGGGCAATGCGGTCGGCCATTACGAAGGCGAGACGCTGGTGATCGACACGGTGGGCATGAGGACCGATCATCCGTACCCCATGATCGATCTGTTCGGCACGCCGTACACCGACAAGCTGCACGTGGTGGAACGCTATCGGCTGCGGGACTACGAAGAGGTGAAAGATACCCTGCAGCGAGGCGTGAAAGAGAATTGGCGCCCCGCTGGCCCGCCCAACCCCAACTACAAGGACAAGTATCTGCAGATCGATTTCACGATCGAGGACCCGGGCGCGTTTACGCGGCCATGGACCGCGCACATGATCTATTTGCGCGACCGCGGCGAATGGCCGGAAGTCGCCTGCGCCGAGAACACGTTTGGTTTCCACGTCGATCAGAACGTCGGCATCCCGACCGCGAAGCGGCCCGATTTCTGAACGGTTGAAGGTCGGCGCGGCTTCGCCATTTCCCAACCGCTATGCTGTTGAAGGCCGCGCTTCGTCTCATTGGCGTTGGAAGAACATCGATTGGATCTGGTCTCTTTGACGGGCAAATATCGTCCCATCAAGCGTCAGGCTTCACAAATTAACAGGCGTTTTTGCGTGACATTGGGTTGACGGAGGTATCGCTACTCCGTCAACGCCCCGATTCGGCATGAGCCGTTGCAATCGCCCTGTCACGGCGCCAGTTCGTTTTTCGACACCACGCCGCCTTTCATCACGAACTTTACGTTCCTCATGAGCCCCAAGTCCGCGATCGGATTTCCCGAAACCGCGATGATGTCAGCGAACTTGCCCTTTTCGATCGTGCCGATGTGCTTTTCCCAGTCATAGTTGAGCATACGCGCGGCGGCCAGATAGGCCGTCTGCAGAGATTGTGCCGGGGTCAGACCCCATTTGGCATAGTAACCAAACTGTCCGGCCTGTTTTCCGTGCGGGATCGCAACCGAAGTGGCGCCGCTGCCGAACACGATGGGGATGCCGGCCGCGGTGGCGCGCTTTACAGCCTGCTCAAGAAGCTTGAGACGCGAGTTCCTGCCGCCGGTTTCGCGGAGGTCGGGCTGTTCGAGGGCCACGAGATCGTCGACCGTTGGCACGAAGGGAAGCTTCTTTGCAAGCATCACCTTGACGTCGTCATCGTCAAGTTCAAGCAGGTGATTTGGGGCATCGACGCCGGCATTGATACAACTCTTCATCCCCTCGCCGCCGTAGGTGTGGCATGCCACCTTGAGGCCAAGCCTGTGCGCTTCATCGACGATGGCATTGACCTCTTCCGGCGTGAGCGACGGCGAGTTGACCAAAGTTGCGTCTGGCTTCCACATATGCTCGGTGCCGGCGAAATCCTGAGTCGTGTAGATCTTGATGTAATCGACGCCATGGAGTTTTGCTTCGCGCACGGCCGAACGGGCAAGCCAGGGCCCATTGACGTTCTTGCTTTCGGTGTAGCTGTCATACGTGCGCACCGACTGATTGTCGGGATAGTAATTGGTGGCGCGCGGATTGAGCGATTGGCCGACCACCTGCATGCGTGGGCCGCGGGCAATACCGGATTTGATCGCGTCACGCAGGTCGACGGTGTAGAACGTGCCGCGCGAGTCCATATCAAGGACGGTCGTGAAGCCGGCGTCGAGATCGATTTGCGCATTGGCGAGCGCGCGCAGTGCCCGCGAAGCAAGGCTTGGCGCATTGCCGCCGGTGTTCACATGCACATGGGCGTCGATCATGCCGGGCATCATGGTCGCAGTGCCGAGGTCGATCACACGTGTGCCGGCCGGAATGGCCAAGTTGGCGCCGACGTCAGTGATACGGTCGCCTTTGATGAGCACGACCGGGTTGCTTACCAGGGCCCCAGTCCTTGAATCGAACATTTGGGCCGCCTTGACGGCGATGACCTGATCCCTCGGCGCCAGATACATGCCGACCCCTTGGGCGCAAAGGGGTGAACTTGCTGTTCCGGCGAGTGCGGCTACGAGCGCAGCGGATAGTTGGGCTTGCCAACGCATTGAATCCTCCCGTCTTGCTGAGTTGGATTTTCTGGACACCGTCCATCTTATACAACAAGGCCTTCGATTGTCCCCGCTCCTGATGTATAGTCGTGCTTATCGGGGGCAAAATCGAACCCCGAGCCTGAATTCAAAAAACTGGTGGAGGATTACGCGATGCGACTTCGATCCGCACTAAAATCGACCACGGCGAAATCTGCGGCAGTTGGGATCATGGGATTGGCCGCCCTTGCGAGCCCAGTTTGGTCGCAAGAAGGTGGCGCGAATGCCCCCTGGCGGGGGGCCGGCGAAAAGCCCTGCTTTGGGGCTGAAGGCGGTACACACATGTGTCCGCCGGCTAAGTCCGTGGTGGCAGTCCGCGCAGGTCGCCTGTTCGACAGCAAAACCGGCCAGATGCTGGTGAACCAGGTGGTGGTGCTCGATGGCGAGCGCATCACGGAGGTCGGGCCGGCAGATTCGGTGAAGATACCGACGGACGCACAGGTGATCGATCTTGGCCAAGCAACAGTGCTGCCCGGCCTGATCGACGCGCATACGCATATTTTCAATCCCCCGAAACCCGGGATGTCGCGCGAGACGTCGACCCTCATTGCCATCCACAATCTGCAGGCCAATTTGCATGCCGGCTTCACCGCCTCGCGCGATATGACCTCCCACGGGAATGCCTATGGCGATGTCGACATGCGCAACGCCATCAACGAAGGCCGGCTCGACGGGCCACGGCTCAAAGTGGCCGGGCGGGGCATCGTCTGGGGACCCGCCATTTCCGCGAACGTTCCCGTGAACCCATTGGCAAGCAGTCGGATCGCCTCGGCCGATGAAGGACGTGCGGCAGTACGCGAACACGTCGAGCGCGGCGTGGACTGGATCAAGCTCTATCCGGGCGGCGCCTATTCGTTCACGCCGACAGGCGACGTCAACTACGTGACGACCTATCCGCTTGCAGTGTTGCAGGCGATCATCGACGAGACCCATCGCCTCGGAAAGAAGGCCGGCTGCCATGTATTTGGCGGCGAAGGGCTTGCGAACACGATTGCGGCCGGCTGCGATACTGTCGAGCACGCCTTCGGTTTGAC
>DATGVJ010000285.1:0-7838 GCA_035300505.1 Xanthobacteraceae bacterium | reverse complement strand
CCCGTTTCGGCCCGCCATGCTCGCGCACGCAATCGACATCGGGGATTTTGCGGCACTTGAGCCCAGTGATTTTATCGCCGAATGGAAATGGGACGGCATACGTGTGCAAGCCGTTGCCAATATCGACGACGGCCGACCGGTTGCTCGGCTATATTCCCGCAGCGGTGAAAACCTCACGGGTAGTTTTCCCGATCTGGTGGATTGTTTGCGACTTTCCGCCGCACTGGACGGCGAACTCCTGGTTATGCGCGAAGGCAGCGTGCAAAGCTTCAACATGCTGCAACAGCGGCTGAACCGCAAAACCATCACGGCAAAACTATTGGTTGAATTTCCAGCGCATCTGCGCGCCTATGACATTTTGGCCGAAGGCGACGAGGACTTGCGGCAACGTCCCTTTTTTGAACGTCGCAGCCGGCTGGAAGCCTATGTATCGCGCCTCGCCAATCCACGCATCGATATCTCGCCGCTCGTGACATTTTCCAATTGGGATGAGCTTGCTGCAGCTCGCGCCGATCCCGCATCGGCTGGTGCCGGCGACGACGCGAGCGCCGTGGAAGGGATGATGCTCAAGCGCCGCGATTCGCCCTATCTACCAGGTCGGCCAAAGGGTCTGTGGTGGAAATGGAAACGAGACCCATTTACCGTCGACGCCGTATTGATGTATGCGCAACGAGGGCATGGCAAACGTTCGTCATATTATTCTGATTACACGTTTGGTGTCTGGACTGAAGTCGAGCATCACGACGTCCTTGTCCCGGTGGGAAAGGCCTATTTCGGCTTTACAGATAACGAACTTCTCCAAATCGATCGATTCATTCGACACAACACCGTTGCTCGATTCGGCCCGGTGCGTGAGGTGGTGCACACCGCCGAACATGGCTTGGTGCTTGAAATAGCTTTTGAGGGACTCGCACGCTCGACGCGACACAAGTCAGGAATCGCCATGCGGTTCCCACGGATAGGCCGATTGCGTTGGGACAAACCCCCGCGGGAAGCCGATCGTCTATCAACCCTTGAGCGGATGATGGAGGATCGCACACCTGGAGCTGCTTCCGAGTTGATCGCGGAATAGGATCGGAATTTTCCACTGCAAGTGCGAAATCGTCCAGCTTTTTTATATCATCTTGGTGCCCCAACTTCAGCACATTTGGCGGTACGATCAAACAAGCATATTTTTATGGGAACTGGTCTTGCACTACGTCGTTATGGCTTCGCATGATTCCTGAAGTGCGTGCGAGGCGATCACGAGAATATTTGAATTGCGGCGATCCAATCGAGTTGCCCAGCTGAGGAAGACTGCCATGAGTTCTTCGGTCCTTGATCGACGCGAGTTGATGGGGGCCCTCCTTGGAAGCACGGCATTCTTAGGGACGTCATTGGCTTCTACGGTCAGCTACTCGCAACCCGACAGAACTCGCCTATCGGTATTAAGGGAACAGAGCGGATCGTTCTCGGTCTACTTTCCCAACTCGCCGACGTTGCGGGTCACTTTTTTGACACCAGAGGTGCTACGCTTGACCGTCCGTGAAAGGGAGCCAGGCGGGACGCAGGTTCCAGATTATGTGAGGGTAAGAAACAACCGTTCGTATTCACCCGTCGACGCAGAGGTTTTCACCGACAAAGATGAAATCACCTTCAAATCCTCGTCAGCGATTTTCAACATTGCTGCGACTGATGAAGTCGTCACCATGGATTTACAGACACCCGACAAGGTTTTGATCGACGAATGGGAAATCGATACCGGTGAGCTTGTCGCGCGCGTAGAATTGCAAAATGGAGAGCGAATTTACGGCTTTGGCGATAAACGTGCAGCCATGGATCAGCGCGGGCACAAGGTCAACATTCTCAATCGGGATGCCTTCGCGAGCGAAACCAACGATAGTTACAAAAGCATTCCCTTCTACATGAGCAGTGCCGGATACGGACTATTCTTTCATAATTATCGGCCATCTCTATTCGATATCGGGGCCACAAAACGAAAAGAGCTGCGGATCAAGGCTACCGGCGGGGCATTGGATTTCTATATTTTCGTCGGCAACATGAAGGAAATATTGTCGCAATATACCGAACTCACTGGACGATCCGCAATGCTGCCCTACTGGGCTTTCGGATATCATCAAGCCAAGGCAACCTATCGGGGCCGAGAAGGCTTGGATGTCGCAGCGCGGTTGCGTCAACGAAAGCTTCCTTTCGATGTAATCTATTACGACGCTTTCGACCACTTGGCGATCAGCAAGCCCTTTATTGAGGAATTGTGGGACCGCTACCGAGCGCGGATTACAGTCGGGTTTGGTATGCCGATGTTTGGGACTTGGCGCGGGAACGATGACACCGCGTTGCTCGACGACCTCGCGGGACGCGGCTATCTGATGGTTGATCGAACCAACAAGCCCGCGATAGGGCGCGATCAGCACCTCGAGGAGGAGGATGAGGACCGCAGTTCCGTCGCCTATCTGGACTATTTTTCGTCGGCTGCCGTAAATCATGTTTTCGCCGCCAAATGGGATGAACCGCTGCGGAATGGCGCGATTCTAGGCATGGTCGATTTTGGTGAGTTGGATCACCTCAAGGATCCAGAGCAGAAATTCTGGCCGAGTCTCGGCTTGTCGGTTGCGCAAACACGAAACCTGTTTGGTCTCGTCTATCCAATGGCTGTCGTGAACGGTGTACTTGAACGTATCGGCGGCCGCAGCACCGGAATGGTACGACCGGGATTTGCGGGTTCGCAGCGTCTGGGTTGGACAACCACCGGCGACTCCTTGCCGACCTATCGGAATTTTCGTGCGCATACGCGTGGAATGTTGAACCTGACGCTGTCCGGCTTTTCCAATGTGGGACAGGACATCGGCGGCTGGGATAGCAAGGGCGGGAATACACTTTACGCGCGCTGGTTTGCCGCTGCGACCTTTTTTCCATTCATGTGGTCACACGGAAAAGGCGACCATGAACCCTATGCGCATGGCAGTCTCGTCGAAAGCGCAGCACGAACATTCCTGGATCTGCGCTATCAGCTCATCCCTTATCTCTATTCGCTTCATGAACATGCCCATCGGACTGGTGTTCCCGTTATCCGCCCGCTTGTATTGCAGGAGCCTGCCGATCAGGGAGGATTACGAATAGATGACCAATTCTTTGTTGGCGACAACATCATGGTGGCGCCGCTGTTCGGTGATCGCGATCGGCGCGTGTATCTTCCGAAAGGCCTGTGGTACGATTTTTTCGGCGAGCAGCAGCCTGTCAATGGCGGCCAATCGATCGCACGCAATTCCGTGCCCCTCCACCGGCTACCAGTCTTCGTGCGCGCTGGCGCTGTCGTTCCACTTGGTCCCGCAATGCAGCACACTGGGGAAAAGGCGGTCGACGCGTTGCACGTCAACGTCTACAGTTTTGCAGATTCCGACCTCTCCGATGGTCCAAAGTTCAGCGTATGCTCGCTCTACGAGGATGATGGTTTAAGCACAGCCTACCTTGACGGCGCGTTTCAGAAAACGCACTTCCGGTTTCATCAAGACCAGGAGCAGATTTCCATTGAGGTATACCCAGAGAGCGGCGACGCAGCGTACCGGCGCGTCTCGCATCGTGCCTATCATTTTCAATTTCACGGCGTCAAAGGCGTCGTTGCATCCGTCCACGTCGACAACCAGCCAAGCATGCGGGGAACCCATGCGGACGCTGTCTCGACGGAAACGCCAACTTGGCTCAACAATGAGTGGTCGGGCGATGTCTCGGTATTCCTTCCGTCATCATCGATTCGCGCGTTGATGATCCAAATCGCAGTAGCCCCAAAAGCCGCATGATCACCGGCGAGACGTGGGCATGCAGTGAATCTCTGCTGCCCACGGGATGTTTGCGCGCGCTCGCCGGAACTTTCTCATGAATGGCGCGGCGATCGAGTGCGTGATGTATGCAACGCATACTTCTTTTTCTTCGGCTGTTCTTCGGAGGAAATTCGAAGAGAGCGTGGGATGATCCCAGTATTGCTGCGTTTCTCATGATGGGAGTTCGACACTTTTTCATCAATTTTTCGTGTGGAAGGTTTTTCAGCAACTTTTCGTGTGGAAGGGAAGTCACTAAGGGCCCTTAATGTGGCTGGTGTGAATGCAGCCGCCGTCGCACTGAGCACAAGTCCGGCCGGAACCTTCGACAACGTGTCGTGCCGTGCGATCACCAAAGCGCCCACATCGAACATCTCATCGATATTCTTCGGTCCGCCCTCAGTTACGGTCGCGCGTAATGGATTGTTGGCTGCAACTGCGTTGAGGGACAAAGCTTGGCAGTGGTTCCATTCTGACCGATGATGTGCGCCATAAGGGCACGATACGTGGTTCTCCGCGGCGATTCGATGCCAAACCACGGCAGTGGCCGAACCGGGGCCGCCGATTCCGTCAACATCGACGGCGAGCCCATAACTGTGCAGCGACATATATTTGTTGGCAAATCCCCCTACCCCTAAACCGGGCGGACGATAGGCCGAGAAAATTCCCGCAGATTCCAACCCGGCTCGCCGAGCGTGGGATATCGCATTGGCCAGACGCACAACGAATTCGGGATGCAGGCGAGAGATCGCCAGTTCCGCCCCTTGCAGAGTCATCGTTCCACCGGGGTGTGCCGTCTGCACCAGATATTTTCTGCTGGATTCAGAATCGGTAAATACGGGCATTTCGCTACGTGAGAGTTCGGACGGACTGTCCACGGAATCCGATTCCGTTCCTTTGACGGGCACATCCGGAACAGCCGTAACCGACACCCTCTGCGCCGGCACCGCGAACGACACGGTAGCCTCAACTGGCGTCGAGGCGATATACATCCCCGAAACGCTAAATGGAACTCCAATAACCAAAAATCGACCCACGCGATTACACAGTTTACGCATTGGTTCCACACCTCCAGGACAAAACAATTATCCGAGATCAGCGGGAACAATTTGTTGATAATGAGACGTTTGTTCATTCCTGAACCAAATACGTTCGCGTAGTCCTATCACAGAGTTCAAAGTTCCACATGTGGAACTCACGCCTCCACCGAACGTTGTGAGCGTGACTACTGAAAAACCCATGCATTGGGCTCGTTTTTCAAAGCAATTGATGCAAATCGAATAGTGGCGCGAAAAGCCTCGCAATGCGCTTGGCTGAACGATAATTCATTTGGCTGAACGATAGTTCATTTGACTGAACGATAGTTCATTCCACGAATGCGCGCTTCTGCAAATTCGAAAATTACTTGGGGTGCCGCATTGCGCAGCGGGAGGACATCCGACCCCAGCTTTTTCGGCCCTCATTTGGCTGACGGGTCACATTACATTCAGCCATCGCCCATGCATCGGACGATTCGATGCGCCTTTTGCAAAAAGCTTGGTCCAAAAGTTCGGAAAGATAGGGCGATGTCACTTCGAGACGGCGAGCCCAGTAATCGAGTTGTTCTCGCGTCAAACTTCGCGCTTCTTCGCACGTGACCGCCAATGCCGGGTTGGAGAGTGCGAACAAAGCCGTGGCGAGCACAGAGGTTGCCAACAATTTTGGAGATGTCTTGGGCATGACCGGGCTCAGGTTGGGGTTGCTTTCATCGAAATAACTGAAAAGAGGCCTATAGGTTCCGCCGAAATGAATAACAGGTTGTCGATCGGCATGGCGTAAGCTGGATTGGGGAGCATACTGCCCTTGCCAAAATAATGGAACCCAACCGGCCCTGGACCGTTTGATATTCACCGAAGTAATCAAACCAGAATTGGAGACATGCATTATGAGAATGCAAACAAAATTGCTTGCCACCGCCGTGATACTCGGCGGAGCCGTGTCAGGACTCGCCGGGTCTGCATCTGCTTTACCGGCCTCGCGATCACTGGCTTTCGAGAGTTCAACGATGCCCATCGAAAATGTCCAGATGCGGCGTAATGGGGGTGGTTTCAGCGGCGGCGGCGGCGCAATGCGTAGCGGCGGCGCAATGCAAGCAGGCCCCCGTATGAGCGCCGGCGGAATGGCGCAAGGGATGCAAAGCGCTCCACGGATGGGAGGTGGGACGGTTACCGGCGGAGTACGGACCGACGGATCGTTCCGCAGCGCGCAAGGGACTTGGCAGGGCGGCAATTGGCGCGGACGTCGCGGGTTCGGCCCTAGCGTTGGGTTCGCGTTTGGCGGCGGCTACGGATACCCCTACTATGACGATGACTATGCCTATAGCTACGCGCCCGATTATTATGGAGATGGCTACTATAGTCAGGGCTATGCCGGAGGCGATGACGTTGCGTACTGTCAGCAACGCTACCGTTCATACGACCCCGCCTCGGGAACTTATCTTGGATATGACGGCCTGCGTCATCCGTGCCCATGACGGGGCGGCGCAACCCGCGTTCTTATAAGAAGCGGATCTACAGCGGCGCGGCAAGGCCGGCCTCCGAAAGGAGGCCGGCCTTTTCTTGTCAAGCTGCTAAAAGGACTTCCTTTGGCGCCGGAAAAATGAATACTCGTGCCCGGTCTGGAGTTCCATTGACCCTGCGGCGCCGGTGAACTTGCGCCCAACGAACTGCCACCAAGGAGCCTCACCGTGAAGAAACTCGTCCTTGAATCCACCTCCCCTTTCCAGGGCCTGCCCGAGCTTGTCGCCTATGACGAGGGTTTGTTCGCCAAGGAAGGGCTCGCCGTCGAATGGGCCGACCGCGATGAGGCCGGGGTCAAGAGCGCCGATACTTCGCTACGCGATGTCAAGGGCGCCGATCCGTTCGCCAGCCACGGAACTCTGCTCGAACAAGGCAAGGCCGACATGTACAATGCCTGCGAATGGGGCAACTATTGCCGCGCCGGCGCCACGGGCGTCGGGAGCCGGCAGATCGGCCGGCGTGCGATTGTTACTTATGCGGCGATCGTGGTGCGACCGGATTGCGCCGCGTACACGCCGCAGCAGCTCGCGGGCCGCACCGTAGGTGTGCCGTTCTATGCCGGCACGCATTACCTTGCGCTGCACCTGCTGGAAGGCTTCCTGCCGCGCGACCAGATCAATGTCTGCCGGGCGCCCAATGGTTCACGCAACCGGTTCAACCTCATGATGAAGGGTGAGATCGAGGCAACGACACTCACGGAACCATATCTAACACTGGCCGAGAAGAAAGGCTGCCGCCTGATCTGCTCGGCGTTCTTCCACGGCACCGAAGTCGCATCCGACCGGGTCGATGCGGAGACCTATGCGGCCTTCAATCGCGCGGTGCGCGAAGCCGTGCGTCGCATCAATGCGAACAAGAGCGCCTACATGCGCTACTTCATCGACTATCACAAGGCGAAGGACCCGGAGATCGGCACGCTCAGACCGCAGGACCTGCGCGAAGGCCGCATCGTCGTCACCAATCCGGCGCCCATTCCGCCTGACGAATTGCAGCGCACCTATGAGTGGGTGAAGAGCTGGGGCATGCTTGAAGAAACGGAATCACCATTGCGGCTCGTCAATATGGAAGTGCAAACCCGCGCACACGCGACAATTCAGTAAGCGAGGCCCGTTACGATGCGCGTTCAATTCCCGAACTGGCTTGCTACAGCGACGCTTGTCACCACAGTAACACTCGTTGCCGGAGTAACACTCGTTGCCACAGTGACGCTTGTCACCGGCCTGGCATGGCCGGCCCATGCACAAACGGTCGCAGATTTCTACAAGGATCGCCCCGTGACGCTGATCACCGGCTATTCACCGGGCGGCGGGTTCGATCTCTACACGCGTGTCGTCGCCAACCATCTTGGCCGGCACATTCCGGGAAATCCCAGGATCATCGTCCAGAACATGCCGGGCGCCGGGAGCACGCGCGCGGCCGGGCACCTCTACAACATTGCGCCAAAAGACGGCACTGTTATTGCGCT
>DATGVJ010000284.1:0-49173 GCA_035300505.1 Xanthobacteraceae bacterium | reverse complement strand
ATAAAGAGACGCGCTGATCGCATCACTCGCACCAGTCAGCAGAAAAGTATAGCCGTCGGGGGCGGCGCGCACGACAGCTTCGGTGCCGATATTTCCGCTGGCGCCCGGTCGGTTCTCGATGATGAAGGGTTGGCCCAGCCGCTCGGATAGCCGTTGACCTATCAAGCGGGCGAGAATGTCGTTCGGACCGCCGGTGGCAAAGCCCACGACGATGCGCACCGGCCGCGTCGGATAGCTCTGCGCCCGCGCGATCCGCGACACGGCCGGTAGCGCGACGGTGCCCGCCGCCAGATGCAGAAATTTTCTACGATGGGGAAGTTTCATGACGTTCCTTTTCTGAAATCCCGATGCCAATGCGGCTTCGCCCCGCCCGCGAAGGCTGGTGCATTTGTCGTTTTGACTGCAATGGTGCCTGCCGGCGGCATCAAGTGCTGACAATTGCTAACAACGAGGAATTCGGCACGTCCTCGTTTTATGGGCAGCTTTCGGGCAAGCTGAGCAACTTGCCTCCGGGCGCAACGTACAGCGTTTGAGAGGTATCCGCCAGCCGCACGGGCCGACAATTCGGCAACCGATTTTTGGGAGTTCACTACCTCAATTTGTTGCAGCGCATATGTCCGAATCTGGCCCATTGTCCCCGTCGCCTGCAGCCACCCGCCACGGAAGCTATCTGGCGGTAAGCTGCCGAACCCTACCTAAAACTGGACAGATTTTCCGCAGTTGGGGGACACTGGCCGTCATCACGATCCGTGTTACGTTGAGGCCCAACGCCTTGGCGGTTCAGATTGAACACGAACTCGAACTTCTCCAACTGCTGGACCGGCAGATCACCCTCTCAAAACGGGGCCACACTAAAAACGACGCACAAGCGCTCTGCGAACGAGACCCACCCGGCCGAAACCGCGTGGGATCAGTTTTGAATTAGTCACGGCAAGGCCGGACGTCACGCGATTTTTTATTCCGGCTCGGCGCCTACTTGACGCGTTTCCATTTGACTTCGTTTGTACCGCCAGACGATCCAGCCGCGTTGATAAATGTAAGTTCGTCGCCTGAGATCGAGAACGCACGCTTTTGTGCAGTTCCTGTCCAATTTGGGAATGTCGAGCCTTCGACCTGCACTGTGTACGACTTATCCGCCTCATTGACCGAGTACGTACCAAAATACGCAATGCTTCCCTGTACAACCGCCTTGTTTTCATCGGCGGTTCCAGTTGCTCGATTATTGGTGCCAAACTTTGGTAGATCCGATCTCATCCCGATTTGGGAAAAGCGGCCATTGCTTTCAAAGGTCAATATCCCCTTCGGATTGGGGCCGAATAAATCGGTTTTGGTGCCATTTGTGGCGGTATTTGTATTTGAGACCTGCATCCAGGTTCCTACAATCTGCTCCTTGAGCGACTTTTGCTGGGCTCCCGAGGTTTCGGGCAGCACGGTAAGTCCCAATGCTGCGATCAGTGAAAGATCGAAGATGTTACGACGGTTCATTGTGTTCCTCCTCTGATGTTCAAATATTTTCCGTGCACCAAGTGCGACACGGCTGCACACACGCTGATAGGTCGCGACTATAAAGGTCAACTCAGGCTGAGAGTGCGATACAGAGAGTGAGACATTCGGCATATTGTCACTCCGCCAACACGACCCGCCCAACCAAAGCTGAGCGGGATCGCTTGCTTGTCGCTACTGGGCTCTCCTAAGCACCTGCTCCGCGCTCCCACTGTCGTCTATTAATGGAATGGGATTTTCAGCTCATCGCCGTTCTTACGGAGTGCCGTCTACGGCGAAGGCGCGGAATTTCGCATACTTGTCGCCAATCTCACGAGTCTTCTTGTACGCGGCGCTGTTGCGCCAAGCCTGCGCTTGTTGAAGGCTGTCCCACGATTGTATAGTAATGCGGGTTGCTGGCGGCGCTCCCTCAAGCGATGTTCCCGGTCCGGCAGCAAGAATCTTTCCGCCCGCGGCCCTGATGCTTGCCTGCGCGATCGGAACATACTCTTTAACGTAGGCGTCGTTGTTCGTTATCTGGATTTCGCTGATGGTATAAACAGGCGGTTTTGCCTGAGCATGCAAGCCTTGCACCGCGACCGCGCCGATGGCAATGCCGGTGATCATCGATAAAGCCACTGTTAAGTGAGTTTTCATGGTGTTCTCCCTTGGTGTTTGAATGTGATCTGTACGCACACATTGCGTCTGCAGGTGGCAACCGCAATGCCAAAGAATGTCGATATCTCAGAGTGAAATTGTGCCTGCCGGTGGCACCAGTGCTGCCAGTTACTCAGAACGAGAAATTCGGCACGTTCTCGTTTGATGAGCAGCGCTAGGGCAAGCGGATCAGCTTACCTCTGTCCTCAATTTACAGCGTTTGTTAAATGCGCGCCAGCCGCGGGGCGCGATAGTTATGCGATAGTTCAGCACCCCTATTCCAGGAATTGGGTTCAATGAATTGTTGCAGATGCTCACGACCGCTTATGGTCCAGGCTGTGTGAAAAGGTTTTCGCCTGGGCCCCACAATCGCATCTGCTACACCATTCCCATGTCCTCCTCGACGACACCTCTATTCTGAAACCACTCCGCACCTGACATCGGGACCGTGTTGATCGTCTCGTCGGGCCTCTGCCGGGGCGCAGCCAATGCTGCGGAAGCTGTAATTGTGAGGATTGCGGCCAGTACCGCAGATACGGTGCACTTCTGAAACATGCTGGTATCTCCTGTGTTTGATGTCCAACACGCCCCATCGGCATGTCGGTGCACACCTAGGCCTCGCGCCGGTGCCGGTAAATCAGCCAGACGTCCTGCGGGCGATCCGCCCCAAATTGTCGGCGCCAAAAGGAAAAAGACCTATCGAACAACGTTTTGGGTGCCTGGGGAACATGCCGGCGACAGGTGATAATGGTCCCAGGACCTACGGATCGCTTGGGGGCGTAAGAGCTTTTCTTACTCGCAGGCGCTCCGGCATGACGACAGGACCAAGCGACCGCTATCCGTCTCAATCTTGCTCTTTCCCGCGATCGCCCACACTTATGAAGAATGGCTGCTCGTAATCATTCCATTCTGACATCTTGCGTCGGCAGCCCTTGCAATACGCGCTTCCGCTATCGCGAGTCTGTGTCTTCAAGAACTTGATACGGTATTCCACGCCGCAATGAGGGCATTGGAAGTTCTTCCCGGGTTGGGGCGCTGGCAATTTCATCGGGTCGCTATAAGCCCTTCCGCTCCAGAGGTCGAATAAGAAACAGGTGCCGACGGTATCGCAGGCTGTTCGCGAAACCAACCTAGGACAGGAACACACTTAGGGCGAAATTGGAAAATTCAACGGGTGGGTGCCGGGCGATATCGGCGGCCGCCGGTCAGGGAGTCGTGTGAGGAGGTGTAGAAGCTCGTCAACTGCAGCCGTCACGATGCCGGTGCAAAACTGCGATCCCCGTATCCGGGGATCGTGCCGGACCATTGCTGCTTTGTGCCGTTGTCATGAACACATAGTCGAAGACGAAGGTGATCGGACGGGAGCCACAAGATGCACAAAAACCTTGAAGCTGGACTCGCCCGAGAGCGAGGAATATGCTGCTTTTTTCGGATTAAGGAGACCTTATGCGCCGGTTCAATGTGTGGGTGCTGCTGAGTGCAGCAATTCTGTTCCTGGGGACGGTCATCACAGCGCAGCCCGCGGCCTTTCCAGAAGCGTTCCGAGTCATCGGCAACATTTATTGGGTGGGCGGCGAGTATGGCTCCTATCTGATCACTACGCCACAAGGCCACATTCTGCTCGATACGGGCTCGACCGAAATGTACGATGTGATCGTTTCGAACGTGAAGAAACTCGGTTTCAAAGTCGAGGACATCAAAATCATGATCTCGAGCCACGCGCATTGGGATCACGTCCAGGGACATGCGGCAATGAAGAAGTTGACGGGAGCGCAGGTGGTGGCGCTCGGCGGCGACGCTGCCGCGCTGGAAGCTGGTCAGGACAATTCGGCCGGAGGGTTCCCCGGCATGATCGCCGTGCACGTGGATCGTGTGATCAAAGATGGCGACACCGTCTCATTGGGCGGGACTACGCTACGCGCCCTTTGGACGCCCGGACACACGCAAGGCGCTACTGTGTGGATGACGACTGTGCAGGAAGGTGGAAAGAACTACTCCCTCGCGTTCCGCGGCGGCGAAGTCCCGAATGATGGCGTTCCGCTCATCAACAATCCTCGCCATCCGACCGTCATTGAAGACACCCGGATGACCCTTCAAAGATTGAAGGCGCTTAATCCCCCAGACCTCTTCCTTCACAACCATCACCAGAACCTCGGGCGTCCTTTGGATGCCGCGCTTCCCGTCGATTCGCACTGCGATACCTGCATGGACGCCAAAGCATTTACAGACATGTTGGCCAGGTCAGAAAAGAACTTCACAGAACAGGTCCGCGAGGCAGAAGCGAAGAAATAGCGCCCACTTCGAGGTTTGTGATCGGCGTCATCATCTGCTCGCCGTTGCGCAGGCCGGAAGCATGGCCAAAGCAGGCAGAGACCTCGCAATCTGGCAGTCCGCCATTTCGAGGGCGATCGCTGACATGGAGCACACCTTCGGGGAAGTCCGGCCAGCAAAATTTTAGGAAGAAAGGATTGCTGCAGAGCCGAAAGCCTTCGGTGTATCATCGGATGTGCATTTGGCGAGTTCGGCAAGCTTCGTATCCATGCGCTCAATCTCTTTCGAGAGCTGGTCGCCATCCTGCCACCGAAATGATGCGCCCTCCTTCGCTTTTTCCATCCTCGCGTGTTTCGTCTGAATGAGAACTGTCGTGTTGATCGGGTGCAGCTACCGCCGAGAAGGACGATGACGTCGCGACGCGCACCCTTGAGGATTCGGCCAGCCCGCTGCGCGGCCGCGCGGACGAACTGATCGAACAAACATCCTGTTTGCTGCAATGCGGTAGTCCGCTCCTGGCCCCACGACAGTAATCTTGTGCAGCGCAACATGGCTTCCGCTTATCGCTCCATCGCGTCGGTTCGCCACCGTCAATTGCGGCGATGCAAGAGTAGTCGCAGGTTGGTGGCTTTTCGACCTGAACAAACGAGGCACCCCTATTGAGGCGCCTCATCGCGGCTTTCAGTCCTCGGATTGTTGTTAATTCTGATGGATTCGGCAGCCTTCTCATACCAACTGCTTAACTTGAGCTTGGCCGACTTGTTCTTCGACAATCCTTTCGCAATCGCCGCCCTCTTGAGCTTTGAATTGGGCGCTTTGGCCCCACCTGATTTTGGCTACTGTCTCCTCCCATCGATCAATCCGGTTTACGGACTTATTTGTTTGTCTAGTCATCGCGGCGGGCCGAAGGCTACGCCGCTATGTGCCGGCTCTGCCGTTGAAAAGGAAGGACTTCGGCACGTCCGCTGGCTGCTTAGGTAAAATGCTACATCAGATTTGCGAGCAGGCGAAGGGGGCTCGACGGCAATTATTGCGGTGCATTCTTCCGCTGCTGGCCCACAGGACTCGTGCCGCCATGTCCGCTTTCCCGACGCTAATGGCCCATTGTCTCCATCGGCTGCAGCAACCCGCCACCGACAGCGGAAGACGGCTCGGCAGGGATTGGCAGCTTCCCGCCAAATAGCTTCCGTGGGAGACCAACCAATGACTGACGAGCAATATCGCGGCCTGCTGCTTCACCTGCGGATATTGATTGTGCTGGCCGGGCCGGGCTCATCGGCGGTATATTGTTGAATTTCGCCTGGAATATTTGTGATCGAATGCGGCTAGCACTAGAAAATGCACACCGCAACGGGAGATCAGCAATGGATCAGCAATTGATCAGCAATTGATCATCATGATTGTAATCGCCTGCCTTTTCGTTGTCGGCTACGGCGTCTTCCTTGCGACGATCTACTTCGGACCAAACATGAAGAACTATTTTGACCAGAAATAGGAGAGGACGGAATCGCAACCGGGGGCCGGATCTCCATTTTTTAATGCCGCCATTGACGCGAATTCGGATGGGGTGTTCTTGAAAGTGCTTCATTGTTAGTCTGCTGTACTCCATGAAAGCCGACGAAAGGAAATGGGCCAGAGCAGTGGACTGTGTGTGCTAAGGAGATATCGTGACCACGACGCACGACCTCGAACAACTTAAAGACCTTGGCGTCGGCCGCCCGGCTCCGGCGGAGGTCGTGCGTCTCTACCAGCAAGCGTTTGCCGATTTCGGCGCGCTGGCCTTGTGGAGCAGCCGTGCGGTGCCGGATCCGACAATCGCGGATGCCCTTGCCATCACGCGCAGCCTGCGGGTCGAGGGCGACCGCAACGCCCGCCAGCTCGCCGAACGGATCGAAGAAGCGTGCCGTGCCGCTCTTTGAGCTACAAAGCCAGGGGCATTGAACTTCCTCCTCCGAAATCGGCAGCGCCATGTCGGACAAGTATCGGTAGTCGCTGCCTTGTCGCGGCGTGCAAAAGCGCCAATAATGCAATGATATGGACACCGGAGGATGACGCGGATGGTACGAATCATAACACTCATGGGCGTGTTTGCCCTCGCAATGCTGGGGCTTGCGGCGGCACAGACCGTCCCACGATTCCAGGTCGACCCGAGCTGGCCGCAGACGCTGCCGAACAACTGGATCATCGGCACCATCGGCGGCATCACGGTCGACGCGCAGGACCATATCTGGATCAACCAGCGGCCGAGTTCGCTCGATGCCCGCGAGAAGCGCGCCTCGACCGCGCCGAACGTGAAATGCTGCGTGCCGGCACCGCCGGTGATTGAGTTCGACCAGGACGGCAAAGTCGTGCAGGGCTGGGGTGGCGATGGCCCCGGCTACAAGTGGGGCAACGACGGCCACGGTATCCATGTCGACCACAATAATTTCGTCTGGGTCGGCGATAATGTCGAAGCCGGCGGACACATTTTCAAATTCACGCGCGACGGCAAGTTCGTCATGCGCATCGGCAAGCCTGGGACGCCCGGTGGCTCGAACGACGTCGAACATCTCGGCCGCCCGGCCGACATGGTGGTTGATCGCGAGACCAACGAATTGTTCGTCGCCGATGGCTATGGCAACAAACGCGTCATCGTGTTCGATGCCGCGACCGGCGCTTATAAGCGGCACTGGGGCGCCTATGGCAACCGGCCGAGCGACGACAAGGTCAACTGGGATTTCAAGGGGCCGCCGCCGCAGCAGTTCACCAACCAGGTGCACTGCGTCACCATGACCTACGACGGGCTCGTCGCGGTGTGCGACCGCCAGCACAATCGCATGCAGTTTTTCCGCAAGGACGGGACCTTCGTGCGTGAAATCTTTGTGCTCAAAGACAGTTATCCCGGCACGATCGGCTCGATCGTGAAATGGCCCGACGCGCAGCAAACTTACTTGCTCGTGGTCGACGACCCGAACGGCCAATTCCATGTCGTCAACCGCGTCACCGGCGAGATCGTGAACAGCATTGGCCGCGTCGGCCACCAGGTCGGCGAGTTCAACAATCTCCACTTCATCGGCATCGACAGCAAGGGCAATATCTACAGCGCCGAAGTGCAGGGCAAGCGCGTGCAGAAATTCCGGAATCTTGGGGGGCTCTGACGCGCCGCGCAGAAGTGTAGGATGGGTAGAGGCAAAACGCGTTCTTTATGCGTTTTGCCGAAACCCATCATTCTATCGCACGGAGGTTGATGGGTTTCGCTATTTGCGCGCTTAAGCGCGCAAACCGCTCTACCCATCCTACAACACGACGACACCAACGCCTAGAACATCGCGAAATAGGACTTTATGTTGACCACAAACGAAACGCCGATCGCCAGCAGCGTTACGAGCACGACCATTCGGAACCGCTCAGCCGGAATGTAGCGGCGCACGCGGTTCCCCACATAGGTGCCAAGCGCAGCCGGCACTATGCCGAGGACCGACGTGATCGCGAGCGGCCATGTCATCAGCCCGCTCGTTATCTGCGCCACGATGAGCATCAGCGACGCAATGATGACCGCCATGTTTATGGCCTGAACGAAGCGGTCTGGATCGAGCTTCAACGAGACCATGTAGGGCAGCAACGGCAGGATTTGCGATCCGGTCAGGCCGGTGAGAAAGCCATTGAGCAAGCCGACCGGTATTTGCAGGTTCTGCGCCAAGGGGGCCGACAGCCGGAAGTCCGGACGTGCGAAGGCATGGACGACGTAAGAGATGGTGATCAGGCCGAGCACTTGCGTGGCGGATTGCGCATCGACGGCGCCCAGGAGCAACGTGCCACCGAATATGCCGGGCACCGTCGCGGCGTACAATTTCCAGAACCGTCGAACGACCTCCGGTCCGTGTCCGACGCCAAGAATAAGCCCGATATTGGCCGCCATGGCGGGGATCGGCACGATCACGATCGCGGCCTTGAGCCCGATCGCCGCGACCAGAAAAGGCAATGCGCAGGTCGCGTAACCGAGACCTGTCGCACCTTTCACCAAGCCCGCAATCAACAAACCCAAAGCAGCAAGCACAGCCTGACTTGCGTCCACCTCGTCCCCCGACCGCGCCGATGTTAGTTAAGAATCCACTTGTTGAATCGATGCGGTTATGGACCCTTTGTCGGCAGACCCGCAAGATAGGTGCGACATTGTCATGCGCGGGTGCCGGGTCTTGTAGCGGATGGCCATAGTGAATATTTTCGGAACACCAAAGACCAGGAATGCGTTGGAAGTATTTGCTATTTTACAACCGATCCAGGGTGAAGTCGTTTGATGTCTTTGCGGGTGAGGAAACGGCATCCCGCAACGTATTCCACGCAATGATGCCGATCAGCATGAAAAAGCCGATAACAAATTTGGCCACGACGTCGATGCCGGCATAGAGATTGTTTTCGCCTGGGCAGCGGGTTCGCATTCGCGAGCCATCAAAAAAGGTGCCCTGCATGGGTGCGCGCCTTCCGTCGGATGCACGTATCGGTGCCGTGAACCTTTTAAGGTATGGGGCGCCGATTAAGGTTAAATGGATCGATTGTCTAAAATTGAATCGGTTCCATCGTTACCGCTGGCGCCCTGAACAGAATCGCACAACATCGCACCGGATCGCACAATCGCATTTGATTGACCGTGTGTTGTAAATGGATTATTGGCAAAATGGTCGTGTCGAATTGCGCCCGCAGCCGGACGCTTTTTGTGCCGCCGATGATTTGCGCTGTCGATTTCTCGATCGTGAGGTGTCCCCCGTGCCTGCAGTTACAAGCATAATTGGATATTATGCATCATTCTCAACGTCGGCAGGGTAGCGCAGCCACACGACCCCACCGTTTTTGGCCAAAACGAACCCAACGATTTTCAAATAGAGAGGCCGGTTCGCAAATCACGCCTTGCGGAACGGTGCGGCTTCCGCGAACTCGTCGATCTCGGCCGCGACATGCGCGCGTTCGTGGGTCAGGAAATCCGCAATCGCCCGACGTAGCGCCGGGTCGGCGATGTAGTGTGCGGAATATGTCGTCATCGGCATATAGCCGCGCGTGATCTTGTGCTGGCCACCGGCGCCGGCTTCGGCGCGTTTGAGCTTGTGCGCAATGGCGTAGTCCATAGCCTGGTAATAGCAAACTTCGAAATGCAGGAACGGATGGTTCTCGATGGCGCCCCAGTGCCGGCCGTAAATCGCATCGGAACCGATGAAATTGATGGCGCCGGCGATCCAGCGCCCCTCGCGCCTGGCCATCACGAGAAGAATGCGATCACGCATTTTTTCGCTGACGATCGAGTAAAACGAGCGGGTGAGATAGGGCTGGCCCCATTTGCGCGAACCGGTGTCCATGTAGAATTCGAAGAACGCGTCCCATACTGTTTCGGTAAGGTCTGAACCGGTAAGCTGGTGGACCGTTACGCCGTTTTGCAGAGCGTCCGCGCGTTCGCGGCGAATGGTCTTGCGTTTGCGCGAGGAGAGGGCACCAAGGAATCCTTCAAACGTGTCGTAACCGGCGTTTTCCCAATGGAACTGCCGGTGGGTGCGTTGCAGATAGTGGCGTGCACCGAGCATCTGCCATTCAGTTTCCGTCAAGAAGGTCACGTGCACCGACGATGCCTTGGACCTGCGGCAGACTTCGGCCAATCCATCGGCAAGTGCATCTCTGATTTGGTCGGCCTGCGGCCCGGGCCGCACCAGCAGTCGGTTTCCGGTCGCGGGGGTGAACGGAACTGTGACTTGCAGTTTCGGATAGTAACTGCCGCCGGCGCGCTCATAGGCATCGGCCCAGCCGTGGTCGAAGACATATTCACCTTGCGAATGCGATTTCGCATAGCAGGCGGCTGCCCCGACGAGCCGTCCGCCGGGTTCCTCCGCCAGCAGATGCATCGGCTGCCAGCCGGCACGGGTTCGAACCGAACCCGACAGTTCAAGGGAGGAAAGGAAAGCGTGCGAGATGAATGGATTGTACGAGGGCTTGCAAGCCTCATTGTCGACCGGATTGGCGCAGGCGTCCCATGCGTCCGCCGGAATGTCGGTAATCGCATTGGCGATGCGGAGCGTTAACTCGGTCGACGGCGGGGGAGGGGAGGACATGTGGCTACGGCCGAAACCCCTCGAAAATAATCTGGTCGGCAAAGCGCGCCGCCGTGTTGCGGTCCGCCTGCGTGCGCACCGTCCAGGTGAGCACGGGCCGACCGAAAACGTTTCGCGCCACAAAAGGCACGAAAGCAGGCAGGTTCTTAACCGAAAATGCGATGAAATGCGGACGCGTACTCAGCGCATGGCAAAAATACTTCATCGTTCGACGGCTTCCTTCCGGTAGGTCCCGCCAGTCCGCTGGCAGGTAGCGGCTCTCGGCAGCGACCCCGCGGGTCAATCGTGGCGCGATGGCCCGCAGGTGAGCGACTTGCACCGGATCGAACGACATCAACGCGGCCGGTCCCGGGTAGCCCGTGATCACTTGTGCGGCGCGCTCGACCACGCGGGTATCGCCGTCAAATCGGCTCTTGAGTTCGATCAGCATCGTGACGCGGCTGGCCACCAGATCGCACAATTCGCCGACCGTGATGATGCGATCAGGTGAGGCCCTGTAGGGGACGCGCTTGAGTTCCGCCGCGGTCATCGCGTTGAGGCGGCCGCTGCCTTCGGTCAGACGCCCGAGTTGATCATCGTGATGCACCACGGCTTCACCATCAGCCGTGATCTGAAGATCGCATTCAAAGGCGTAGTTGGCCGTGATCGCAGCGTTAAAAGCCGACGTCGTGTTTTCGATGATGCCGGATTCGGCATCGTGCAGGCCGCGATGTGCGACTGGCCGCGCGGTGAGCCAGTTCAGGCCCTGCATGCTAAACCCCCTATTGGGTTGCTCAGGCGACTTCGAACATGCCTTCGACTTCGATGGCGGCATCGACCGGTAGCGCCGCGACGCCGACGGTCGTGCGTGCGTGCCTGCCCTTGTCGCCGAGGACCTCAACCACCAGGTCGGAAGCGCCATTCATGACCTTGGGACCATCAATGAAATTCGGATCCGAATTGATGAAACCGCCGAGCCGCACCACCCGCACGATCTTGTCGAGGTCGCCCAGCGCCAGCTTGCATTGGGCCAGGAGGTTGATGGCGCAAGCGCGCGCCGCCTTTTGACCGTCCTCGATCGATACGGCGCTGCCGAGTTTCCCCTTGGCGACGAGCTTCCCGTCGGCGCCGAAGCAGATCTGACCCGACACGATGAGGAGCGATCCGGTACGGACAAAACCCACGTAATTAGCGATGGGGGCGGCTGGAGTCGGCAGCACTATGCCGAGATCTGCGAGTTTCTTCTCAATTTGCGCCACAATGCTGCTCCTTTTTTAATCCGTGGATGGGTTGGTAGATTTGTCGGGTCCTTTGGGCCCTTCTCTTGACCGATTGACGGGGTAGATTCAAGCGGGGACGGGCAGGCACAGGGTGGTTGCCGGGAGGCGATTGGGCCCCTATGTTTGTGATGCTGGGACGAGCAGGAGAGAAACCAATGAGATCGTCAAACCTTCTTCGTGCTGGGTCCTTTACGGGCGCAATGGCGGCCGTTCTGCTTGTCGATTTTTGGCCGATCTTAGCACAATCCGCGGACAGTGAACTGACCGCCCATCGTGCGGTCTACGAACTCAATCTCGCCCGACAAAACAACAAGTCAGGTACGGTCGCGGCACGCGGCCGTATCCTCTACGACTTTTCCGGCAATGTCTGCGAAGGCTACAAGCTGGAATTTCGCCAGGTTTCCGAACTGGACAACGGTGAAGGCCGGGTGAGCCTCAGCGACTTGCGGTCGAATACCTGGGAGGACGGTGCGGGCAAAGCCTACCAGTTCAAATCGCAGAATTTTCTCAATGAACGGCCGGTCGATGCCGTCGATGGGCGCGCGGAGCGCCGGGAGAATGCGATTGCGGTCACGCTGATAAAGCCGAAGGACCGCAAGATGGATTTGGAGACGGCGACCATTTTTCCAACCGAGCATGTGCGTCGCATCATCGAGGCGGCGCGGGGAGGCAAGACGATCCTCGAATTTCCGGTCTATGATGGATCGGAGTCGGGCGAGAAAGTCTATAACACGTTGACGGTCATCGGCCGGGAAATCGCCGCCAATACGCGCCCGCCGACCGATGCCGCCTCCGGCCATCAGGTGCTCAAGGACATGAAGCGGTGGCCGGTGACGGTGAGTTATTTCGACAAATCCGCGAAGGGCGGCGAGCAAGTGCCGGTCTATTCGATTTCCTTCGAGCTTTACGACAACGGCATCGCCCGCGCGTTGATGCTGGACTACAACGACTTTGCGGTCAGCGGCGAACTCAAGACGCTGGAGATATCGAGCAGCAAGGCGTGCCCGTAAAAGCGGGCCGCAGCCCGTAGCCCGGATGGAGCGGATCGCGCGCGTTTACGCGCGTGATCAAGCGCAATCCGGGAGTGGTTTTGGTAATTGAGTTGTCCCCGGATTGCGCTCTAAATCGCGTAAACGCGATTTTTCGCTCCATCCGGCTACGCCTTTCGTGGCGAATCCGGCTGCGATCGCCTTGCTTCCTGCAATCGCCTGGCTTCCGCATCCGATGTGTCATGACCCGGTCTCGGCGCTTTGCCGTCAAGACTGAGGCCCTTGAACACCGCTTCATCACCAAACTTTTCGCGCAACTGATCAACGGCATTTTCGGCATCTGCGGCACGCCGATCAAGCATGTCGACGGGGCCGGCGTCTTTCTCATCGCAAAGTCCCGACATGCCGATGCCGATCAAACGATATTTCGTGCCGTCGATTTCACGGGCGAGCATGTTGCGGCCGACCTCAAACAGCTTGGTTGCAAGTTGCGTTGGGTGGTCGAATGACTGCGCGCGTGTCCGGATCTTGAAACCGGCGGTCTTGAGCTTGAGGGTCACGGTCGTGCCGGCAAGTTCGCTGTTCTTCAGCCGCGCCGATACTTTTTCGACCAACCGCCAAAGCCGTAATTCCAGCGGCCGGAACTCGGATATATCCTCCTCGAAGGTCGTCTCGGCCGATACACTCTTGCTGTCGTGCTCGGCGTTGACGGGCCGGCTGTCGATGCCATGCGCAAGCCGAAAGAGCCGAGCGCCGTCCGCGCCATAGCGGCGAAACAAGCTGTCCTCGCCTGCACGCTGGAGGTCGCCGATGGTGCGCAGTCCGTCCTTTTCGAGCCGGGCCTGCGCGACTTTGCCAACGCCGAAGATGAGCGAGACCGGCTTGGAGCTGAGGAAGCTCTCCGCTTCGGCGCTGCCCAAAACCGCATATCCGCGCGGCTTGTCGAGATCCGAAGCAATCTTGGCAAGGAACTTGTTGCAGGAAAGGCCTATCGATACCGTGATTCCGATCTCGCGTTCGACCCGTGCTGCAAATTCGGCAAGAACCCGGGATGGCGACGTGCCATGCAGGCGCTCCGTTCCTGACATGTCGAGAAACGCCTCGTCGATCGAGACCGGCTCGACCAGGGGCGTCAGGTCGCGCATGCGTGCGCGCACGTCGCGACCCACACTCGCATACTTCTCCATGTTGGGGCGGACCACGGTCGCTTGCGGACAAAGGCGGCGTGCCTCAAACATAGGCATCGCTGAACGCACCCCGAAGGTGCGGGCAACGTAGCAGCAGGTCAGGACCACGCCGCGCTGGCGGCCACCGACGATTACCGGCTTGTCGGCGATGGACGGGTCGTCGCGCTTTTCGATCGTCGCATAGAAAGCATCGCAATCGACATGCCCGATGGCCAAGGTGTCGAGTTCCGGGTGGCGCACCAAACGCGGCGAGCCGCATGCCGGGCACCGGCTCATGCCTTGCGCAACATCATTGCGGCAGTCGCGGCAGAAACCCGGCATATCGAGCCGCCCCCTCTAGCCGCTCCCTCGCGGTAGCTTCTCACCGTCTCGACTTGATCCCCACTCGATCCCCACTTGGCTGATGCATCAGGCCGCACCGGCAAGTATCGCGCGCGCGTGTCCGATTTCCTCCGGCGCCAGGCTCGATCGGTCGGCAAAAACGACCAACAAGCGCTCATCATTGGCGAGAAAATCCAATACGCCAAGGAGAAATCCAGGCTCCCGGGCGGCCGCACGGATTGATTCGGCCTCAATGCCTGTCAGGGACAGGAACCGGTCCAGTTCCTCTGGCTCCGAGGCGATGAATCCTAAAGCCCCGATCGCGAGATTGGTGGCGTTTTCGCGCTGCTGCGCCAGACTGGGCTTGAAGCCGCGTCGCGGTGGTTGGCTTTTCATCATTTGCCCCGTGTGTGTGGGTCTTGACGTCTCTCAGGAATGCCATGCCGAGGTCGAATCGTGTCCGCGCGGGTGTAGGATCGCGCCTACATCGGCTTGGCGCAATGCCGGTCGTGAGCCAATTGACCCGCGCGATGAAATGGGTGGCCTACCACAGGCTACCACAGGCCCACCAAATCGCCGCAATTCCTAGGATTCTTATAAAATCTCAGGGGGTTGCCGGACCTGCCGTTTGCCTTTCCGTAAGATATCGGAAGTAGGTTTGGGACGGACAAGCAGGCAACCGTCGCCAATGGGGTGATTGGCGTGCGCGAGGCGCCGGAAAGTCGGGGGAGATGGCCAAGACCGTCATGATCGTGGAGGACAACGAGCTCAATATGAAGCTCTTCCACGACCTACTGGAAGCCCACGGCTATGGCACCGTGGGCACCCGCAGTGGTATCGAGGCGCTCGATCTCGCACGCAAGCATCGTCCAGACTTGATCCTCATGGATATCCAGCTTCCAGAGGTTTCCGGTCTGGAAGTCACGAAATGGCTAAAGGACGACCAGGAACTGCGTTCGATCCCGGTCGTGGCCGTGACGGCCTTTGCAATGAAGGGTGACGAGGAACGCATACGCGAGGGCGGTTGTGAGGCCTATCTCTCAAAGCCGATTTCGGTAGGGAAATTCATCGAAACAATTCGTCATTTCCTTGGGGCGGCCTGAGGGAGCGCATTGATGACTGCCCGTATACTCGTCGTCGATGATATCCCGGCCAATGTTAATCTGTTAGCATCGCGTCTTTCCGCTGAATATTTCGACGTTGTTACGGCCACCAACGGAACCGACGCGCTTGAAATTTGCGAGCGCGGCGATTGCGATGTGGTGTTGCTCGACATTCTCATGCCGGGCATGGATGGCTTCGAAGTATGCCGACGCTTGAAATCCGGGCTGACGACGCACAACATTCCGGTCGTGATGGTGACTGCGCTCGATCAGGTTTCGGACCGGGTGAGGGGGCTCGAAGCGGGCGCCGACGATTTTCTTACCAAACCAGTGTCGGGTATCGCGTTGATCGCACGCGTACGTTCCCTGTCGCGGCTCAAGCGTATGACGGATGAGGTCCGCATGCGCGCGCGCACATCACGTGAGATCGGTATTGAGAGCCCGGAACGCGAAGCTATCGGTGACAAAGGGCTTGGCGGGCGGATATTGGTTGTGGACGAACGATTGGAGTTTGCCAACCGAACGGCTGCATTCCTGTCCGACACGCAAAAGGTCGACATCGAGGTCGATCCGAGCGTCGCCTTGTTCCGCGCTGCCGAGGGTAATTACGACCTGCTGATCGTTTCACTCGGGCTTGACCGTTTCGATGGCTTGAGGCTTTGCAGTCAAATTCGTTCGCTCGAGCGAACGCGCAATCTGCCGATTCTCGCGATTGCCGACGTTGAAAACGATACGAAGTTGGTCCGGGGGCTTGAAATCGGTGTCAATGACTATCTGACCAGGCCGTTCGACAAGTGCGAATTGAATGCACGCGTATGTACTCAGATACGCAAGAAACGATATTCCGAGCGCTTGCGTGACAACGTTCAAATGTCGATTGAGATGGCAATTACGGATGCGCTCACCGGTCTTCACAACAGACGTTACATGGAGAGCCATATCGGTGCGCTCATTGAGCAGGCGTCCGCACGCGGAAAGCCGCTCGCAGTGTCGCTTCTCGATATCGATTTTTTCAAGTCGGTCAACGACACCTACGGTCACGATGCCGGCGACGATGTCCTGCGCGAGTTTGCCAATCGAATCCGCAAATCGATCCGCGGCATCGACTTGGCTTGCCGTTACGGCGGCGAAGAATTCGTCGTACTCATGCCAGAGACCGATCTGGCGGTTGCGGCCGCGGTTTCGGAACGCCTGCGCCGGCGTATCGCCAGCGAACCATTTCGTGTTCAACAAGGCGCCCGGCAGATCGAAGTCACCATTTCCATCGGGATAGCGGCGTTGGGCGGCGGGGACGATGCGGCAATGCTTGTCAAACGCGCCGATCAGGCGCTGTTTCGTGCCAAGCGCGACGGCCGCAATCGGGTCGTGCCAGTTGCGGCGTGATCTCCGAAAGTGTAAATTAAGAGGCAGTCAACCTTAATGGTTTAGGTTTACAGCATTCTCCAAGGTTACCCACAGTCTTAATTGTTGGTTTTCAAGCTTGGCTGCGCTAGCCTCATTTTACCAGTTGAATGCTCACTCCGGTGCCTTGCAGTCCTCCTTGCAAGTGTTGGTCGCACGCACAAGCCGCTGATGGTGCTGGAGTAGTTTGAACGCCCTACGGAGTGCTCAGGTCCGCCGCATCTCCTGGGTCCGTGGGGTCGGCCGGTTCGGGGGTGGTGCGAGTGGCCTCCTCATGATGCCGCTCTCGGCCGGCCACTTTAGAGGGTTTGGGTCGCCTGTCGTTTGGTCGCGAAAGTGCAGTCTCCAATGCAAAAAGGGCGCCTCGCGGGGCGCCCTTTTTCTGTTCCAATCCCACAGAATCCTATTTGATCTTGGTTTCGCGGAACTCGACGTGCTTCTTGGCAACCGGATCGTATTTCCGCTTGGTGATCTTGTCGGTCATTGTACGTGAATTTTTCCGGGTCACATAAAAGAAGCCGGTGTCTGCACTTGAGATGAGCTTGACCTTGATGGTGGTGGCCTTCGCCATAGGGAACCTCGAAATTCGTTAAACCAGGGATGTTGGCGCCAAACTAGCCGGTCAGCAAGCGATGTCAAGGAATCCGAACTCACTCCTCATAGAAGCTCACGCAGGAATTGGCCCCGCAACATCCGGTAAAAGGGGACCGGGAGGGCATGCTTTAGGCCGTCGGCTATGCGGGCATCGAGTTCTTCGAGCATCACGCCGGTAACGGCAGGCATGTCGAGCTGTTTGGCCTCACCGAGCGGCATCCACACCAGTTCGACCAGTTCGGCGTCCGGCCCTGTAATTCCTTCGATGCGATGCGCGATGGCGCCGGCATCCATGGTGAAGAAGCGAGCGTCGAATCGCCGTGGACGGCCGGGCGGCGTGATCGCGCGCCCTACGAAATGGATGGCGCCGAGGTCCGGGAGGACATTATGCTGGGCAAAAGGCGTCCAGGGACCGGACGGAATGTTGGCGGCTTCGGCTCGGTTCTCAAGCATTCGGGTACCAAGCAGGAGGCCGGTTTCCTCGCAGGTCTCGCGAATGGCCGCCAGCGCCAGGGCGCGGGCCCGGACCGCGCTGCCCTTATGGAATCTTTCCATCAGGCGTGCTTCGGCATGTTTGTCGAGAGGGCGAGCCACCGGCATGGTCTTATCGGAAGCGTCGACGCCGCCGCCTGGAAAGACGAACTTGCCGGGCATGAATTTGTGACGTGCGTTGCGTTTGCCGAGCAATACCTTTGGCACCCGGGTGGACCGGTCGATCAGGATCAGCGTTGCGGCATCCTTCGGTCGGATCGTCGGGTGTGAGAGATCGCGCTCGACCTCGTTCATCCGCCGTACGAAATCGTTGAGACGCTCGATACGGTCGAGCTCGTGCTTCAGTTCGCTCACGGATGGAGCTCCGTGGGAGACCTGGTAATCGGCACGGTGGTGCCGCCGTCAGGGTCGGCTGCGCCAAAGCCGTGCATGCGGAAAGCCCATTGCAAATTTACGATGGCACCCTTGATGGGCTGCAGGAGGTACAATGACAAACCGAGCGTTGCGGGGATCCATATCAACCAGTGGACCCAGAGCGGCGGCGCATACTGGGTCTCGACCAAAAGTGCAAGCGGCACAATGATGTGCCCGACGATGAGAATGACAAAATAGGCCGGAGCGTCGTCGGCGCGGTGGTGATGGAGAGGCTCACGGCAGTTGGGGCAATAGTCCGACACCTTCAGGAACGCCCGAAACAGTCCGCGTGAATTACAAACGGGGCAGCGGCCAAACCAACCGCGCCGTAACGAGGTCCATGCATCTCGGGAAGGTTGGGCGAGTTGATCATTCATGTCAGGTCACTTTCGCTTCTTGGATCCGCGATTGCCCTTCGGGACGGGTTTACGCTCGCTCTTCCGGCTCTTGCGTGCGTCACGGCGTCCTTCGTAGCGTCCTTCGGACATGAGCTCAAATCGTAACGCGCCGGCGGCGGGGGCAGCCTCAACGAGTTTGACGCTCACGCGGTCGCCCAGCCGATAGGATTCGCCGCTGGAATCGCCGACAAGCGCATGACGATCCTCCCGGTAGCGGAAATATTCCCCACCGATGGTTCGAGCCGGGACGAAGCCGTCGGCGCCGGTATCGTCCAGTTTGACGAACAGTCCGGCATTGATCACACCGGAAATGTGGCCTTCGAACTGCGCGCCAATGCGATCGCTAAGAAAATGGGCGATCAACCTGTCAAAGGTCTCGCGCTCCGCTTTCATGGCGCGCCGTTCGGTTGCCGAGATGGCGGCAGCGACTTCACCCAACGCAGGAATGTCGGTATCCGCGGGTAGGCCGTCCGTGCCCAATCGCAAGGCCAGGATCAGGCCGCGATGCACGATCAAGTCCGCATAGCGCCGAATGGGCGAGGTGAAGTGGGCATAGCGGCGGAGGTTGAGGCCGAAATGTCCGTAATTTTCGGCGGAGTATTCGGCCTGCGCCTGGGTACGGAGCACCACTTCGTTGACGAGCTTATCGACATCGCGACCTTTGACCTGGCCGAGGATACGGTTGAACTGTTCGGCACGTAGCGCACCGCCTTTCGGCAGCGAGATTTCAAGTGTTTGCAGGAACTCTCGCAGCGCGTTGACACGCTCGATCGCAGGCTCGTCATGGACCCGAAAGATGAGCGGGACTTTCGCACGCTCGAGCGTCTCGGCGGCTGCGACGTTCGCAAGGATCATGAACTCTTCGATCAGCCGGTGGGCGTCGAGGCGCTCCGGCGTCACCACCCGATCGACCGTGAAGTGAGCGGTCAAAACAATTTTTCGTTCCGGCAAATCGATATCAAGCGGCGCGCGATCCTCGCGCGCCCGCTTTAGCGCATGGTAGGCGGCGTAAAGGGGTTCGAGGACGGATGCGCGGAGCGGGCCGGTCGTATCGTCTGGACGGCCGTCGATTGCGGCCTGCGCCTGCAGGTAATTCAATTTGGCGGCGGAACGGATCAAAACACGGTGAAATGTGTGAGCCCGCTTGCGGCCGTCGGCGCCGATAACAATCCGTACGCCAAGCGCGGCGCGATCCTCTCCGGGACGCAGCGAACACAATTCGTTGGAAATGCGCTCCGGCAGCATCGGCACGACCCGGTCCGGGAAATAGCATGAATTGCCGCGCAGCAGCGCCTCGCGGTCCAGTGCCGAGCCCGGGAGCACGAAATGGGCAACGTCCGCGATAGCGACGCGTATGATGTGGCCGCCGGTATTGTTGGGGTCGGGATCGGCCTCGGCATGCACCGCATCGTCGTGGTCCTTGGCGTCGACTGGATCAATCGTCACGAAAGGTGCATCACGCCAGTCTTCACGATCGGTCAGCCGTGCACCTTTTGCCGCCTCGGCTTCACGAAGCGCGGCCGGTGGAAAGACATGAGGAATGTCGTGCGCCTCGATCGCGATGAGGCTCACGGCACGTTCGCTCTTGAGGGAGCCAAGGCGCTCTGTCACGCGCGCGGTCGGCAGGCCATATCCGCTCCGCGATTTGGCGACGTCGGCGGCCACGAGATCGCCATCGGCGGCATCGAGGCTTGCGCTTTGCGGAATCGACAGCTCTTTGCCGAGCCGTTTCTTGTCGATGGGTTCCAGCCGCCCGCCACCACCTGGAAGTGCCCGGAAAATCCCAAGAACGCGCTGTTTGGCGCGGCCGACAATCTTGATGATGCGGCCGCTGTAAGGGATGGTGTCTTCGTCCGTTTCTTCCACCCGGATCAATGCGCTGTCGCCGATACCGGCAACCTCGCCCGGTCGCGCGCGTCGCGTCGCCGTCAAACGTATTTTTGGCGGGGGGCCGTGCGCATCTTCGTCCCATTCGGCAGGAACCGCGATGAACTCGCCGTCGCGGTCCCGTGTCGTGATATCGGCGACGATCGTCGGCGGCAGCGCGCCGCGATGGTGGAGCTTTTTTCGCCGTTGTTCGAGATGGCCTTCGTCGGCGAGCTCACGAAGCATGCGTTTGAGGACGACGCGATCGGCACTCTTCAAACCGAAAGCGCGGGCGATCTCGCGCGTTCCGACCTTGCCGGTTTGGCTGCCGATGAACGCAAGTAGTTCGTCCTTGGTCGGTTGGGGTGTGTTGGGTGTCGGGCGTTTCACGAAATTTTTCGATTTACTCGGGTAGGCCGCCGAAGATGAAGACTGCGCCGACCCAGTTTGACGCTCCTCGCGAAAGTCCGGAAAAATACTTGGTGTAGAGTTCGACGATCTCGCCGCTGCGGAATATTTCTGCGATGCCGGTGTTGACGGCCAGGCGAAAGGCCCAGTCGCTCCGTGGCAGCATGATGCCGAAGGGTTCAAATGACAGGTCCTCGGGAAGCAGGACGTGGTCGCGGAGATTGGAAGCCTGCGCGAGCGCGAGCAGAACGAGTTTGTCAGATGCAAATCCGTCGAGTTCGCCGCGGGCAATTGCGGCCATGCCTTCATCGCGGTCGCGAAACTCGACCAGGGTTGCCTCAAGCTTACGGCGCTGCAATTGATTGCGAATGGCCAGCGCATTGGTCGAGCCGTTGATGATGCCGATCTTTCGGCCCGCCATATCATCGAAGCTGAAAATCCGTCGGCCCGATTTGACCAGAACGCCCGTACTTTCGGCAAAAATAACGCTGGAAAAATCGACGATCTTCATGCGCGACAATGAGATTGTGGTCGAGCCGCATTCCATGTCGGCGGAGCCATCGACAATTTTCTCAAAACGGGTGCGGGTATCGACCGCAACCCAATCAATTGCGAGTTTGGTACCGATCTGTTTTTCAATGGATTTGACGACACGCTCGCAAAGCTCAATCGTGTATCCGGTCGGCCGCCCGGGCGCATCAAGGTATGAAAACGGACGTGAATCCAGCCGATAGGCGATGCGCATGGTGGCTGTTTCCTGGATGGTCTTGAGGCGTCCGTCGAGTGGCTGTGCCCAGGAAAAGCTCGCCGTAAACAGCGTGAATACTATTGCGATGATGGCGCGTTGCATTGTGAACTCCACAAACGCGGGCGTTCCATTATGGCCAATCAGGTCGCCCGACGGAAGGGGACCAGGGAACGTCGCGCGTGCAGTCTCCAAGGTGAAAACAGTCCCTATGATTTCGCCGATTTTTTTGGAGCCGCAGGTACCTTCTTGGGGGCACGCGCCGCAGGTTTGGATAATGTAACTGATTTCGTCGCAACGGTCCTCGCTGGCGGAAGCGCAGGTGGCACTTTTGTGGCCGCCTTCATTTCCCTGCCGTTACTCACGGCGGCATTTTGGGAAACAATCTTGGTCGCGTCTTTGGCGGCCGTCTGGACGGGTTTCTTGAGAGCTTTCTCGACAGCTTTTTTTGGCGCCGATTTGACCGCAGCTTTTGTCGCACTCTGGCCTAGTTGTGCGGCCCGCTTGCTGTCAGTCTTGTTGCTGTCAGTCTTGAGTTCGTCTTTTGGAGCTTTGGCTTTAGATTTGGCTTTAGGTTTGGCTTTCTTGCGGCCGCCACCGCTTGCGGCGCGTGCATCAATGAGGATTGTGGCCTGTTCGAGCGTAATGCTTTCCGGGGCGATGTCAGAGGGCAGGTTGGCGTTGACCCCATCGTGAGTGACATAGGGGCCATAGCGACCTTTTTTCACAACGATTTGTCCGCCTTGATCAGGATGTTCTCCGAGCGGTCGGCCAGGGTCGGCGCCGAAGCGGCGCTTAGGATTGGCTTTCCTGTCGGCAATCAACGCTACGGCGCGGTTAAGCCCAACGGAGAAGACATCGTCGCCATCTTCCAGATTGGCGTAATTCTTGACGTGTTTAACATAGGGGCCGAACTGCCCGATGCCGGCCATAATCGGTTCGCCGTCTTCGGGGTGCTTGCCGACTTCGCGCGGCAACGCAAGCAGTTCGAGCGCGCGATCCAGATCGAGTTGGTCGCGGCTAAGCCCTTTCGGCAAGCTCGATGTTTTCGCCTTTTCACCTTCGACGGCCTCGCCGAGCTGGATGTAGGGGCCGAAACGCCCGCTGCGGACGGTTACCTCAAGACCCGTCGCAGGGTCTTCGCCGAGCTTCTTCATCCCGCCATCGGCCGCGCCGTCACCCGATAGCTGCCGAGTGTAGCGGCACTCCGGATAGTTGGTACATCCCACAAAGCCGCCATTTCTTCCAAGCTTTAGCGAAAGGCGTCCAGCGCAGTTTGGGCATGTGCGGGGATCAGTACCGTCAGGTCGCGCGGGAAAAAGGTGAGGACCCAACATTTCATCGAGCGCATCGATGACTTGTGTAATTCGCAATTCTTTGGTGTCGCCAATGGCGTTCGTAAAATCGCGCCAAAAATCGCGCAGCAAGTCGCGCCAGGCAAGTTCGTTATTGGATATCCGATCGAGTTGCTCTTCAAGGCCGGCCGTGAAATCATATTCGACATAGCGTGCAAAAAACCTCTCAAGGAACGCGGTCAGCACCCGGCCCTTGTCGTCCGGGATGAGCCGCTTCTTGTCGAGGCGTACGTAACCGCGATCCTTGAGCACCTGCAGGATCGACGCATAGGTGGAGGGGCGACCGATGCCGAGTTCCTCCATGCGTTTGACGAGGGAAGACTCCGAAAAGCGTGGCGGCGGTTCGGTGAAATGTTGCGTCGAGGCAATCGAACGCCGGGCAAGTGCTTCATCCTTGTGCAATTCAGGCAGCCGGCTGGCCTCATCGTCAGCGGCGTCTTCGTCCTCGCCTTCCTGATAAAGCGTCAGGAATCCGTCGAATTTCACCACCGTGCCGGTTGCCCGCAAATCAATCGTACGATCGCCGGCATTGGCAATTACGTCTACGGTAGTTCGTTCAACCTCCGCTGATTCCATCTGGCTTGCGACGGTGCGCATCCAGATCAGTTCGTAGAGGCGGGCCTGATCGGAATCGAGGAACGATTTCGCCTGCTTGGGAAGGTAAGCCGGATCGGTGGGCCGAATCGCTTCATGCGCCTCCTGGGCATTTTTGGCTTTCGTCTGGTACTGGCGCGGCGCGCCGGGCACGTACTGCGCGCCGTATTCGCTGCCGATCACGCCACGCACGGCGGTGATCGCTTCTTCGACGATTTGCACGCCGTCGGTGCGCATATAGGTGATAAGGCCGACCGTTTCGCCATCGATGTCGACGCCCTCATAGAGCCGCTGGGCGATGCGCATCGTATGGGCAGGCGCAAGACCAAGCTTGCGGCTTGCCTCTTGTTGAAGTGTCGAAGTGGTAAACGGCGGCGGCGGATTGCGCTTGCCGGGTTTTGCTTCGACTTCGACTACCGCAAAGGTCGCGTTGTCGAGCGCGTTCTTGAAGCCTTCGGCTTCCGCGCCTGAACCGATGTCGAGCCGTTGGATCTTTTGCCCGTCGGCACCGACCAGTCGAGCGTCGAATGTGTCACCACGTGGCGTCGCGAGCGTCGCCACCAGCGACCAATATTCGCGGGCGACGAATTTTTCGATCTCCAATTCGCGGTCGCAGACAAGCCGTAAAGCGACCGACTGGACCCGGCCGGCTGACTTGGCGCCCGGGAGTTTACGCCACAACACCGGCGACAAGTTGAACCCGACGAGATAATCGAGCGCGCGGCGGGCCAGGTAGGCATCGACGAGAGAACCGTCGATGTCGCGCGGGTGCTTCATGGCCTCCAGAACTGCCTGTTTGGTGATGGCATTGAAGACCACCCGCTCGACAGTTTGTTTCTTGATGGCGTTTTTTTCCTTGAGCACCTCCAGGACGTGCCAGGAGATCGCCTCCCCCTCGCGGTCAGGGTCGGTCGCGAGGATGAGCTTGTCGGCGCCCTTCACGGCGCGTGCGATGTCGTTGAGCCGCTGCCGCGACTTATCGTCTACCTCCCACAGCATGCTGAAATTGGCTTCCGGATCGACCGAACCGTCCTTGGCCAAGAGGTCCCGCACGTGGCCATAGGACGCCAGCACCTCATAGCCGGAACCGAGGTACTTATTGATCGTCTTGGCCTTGGCGGGGGACTCAACTACGACAATATTCATGTAATTCCATAGGTTTAGCGGTCAAACCCGGTTCCCCGGAAGGCGGCTTTGAACCCTCCGGGTGTTCGGAACATGGGGGGATGACCCGCCCAAGTCAAATCCATCCGCCGGTGGTGCATGGGTTCCCGAGGGCTGGCATGCGCAAAACGAGGACCCAAAAGGCCATTTATTCCATTGGGATGAGGGCAACCTGCGAGCCGCGGTGCCACCTGAGCCGGCCGGCGATTTCCAGCTCCAGCAAGACCGCCCGGACGGCAGCGGGCGAACTCTCCGCCGTCCGCACCAGGTCGTCGATAGCCACGGGGGTCGGACCCAGCAGGTCGCAGATTTTCGACCGTTCAGTCCCACGGGGCTCTGTTACCGGCGGCTGGGGCTGGTCGGGAGGTGCCTCCGCCAATTCAATTGGCTGCCCGAGAATGGGGCGTATGACGTTGATCACGTCGTTGGCCTCGGTAACAATCGCGGCGCCTTGCTTGATGAGGCCATTGGTTCCCTCGCAACGCGGGTCGAGCGGGGACCCGGGCGCTGCAAAGACTTCACGTCCCTGTTCAAGCGCCAACCTGGCTGTGATCAGCGAGCCGGAGCGCTGCGCTGCCTCAATCACGACTACCGCGACCGACATGCCCGAAATCAGGCGGTTGCGGCGGGGAAAGTCGCGTGCGCGGGGCGACCAGCCCATGGGCATTTCGGTCACAAGTGCGCCATCCGCCATGATCGCATCCGCGAGTGGAACATTTTCCGGCGGATAGATGCAGTCCTGGCCGCCCGCGAGAGCGGCGACCGTACCGGTCTTGACGCTCGCACGATGGGCAGCGGCATCGATGCCGCGCGCAAGGCCGGAAGCGATGACGAAACCGGCTGCCCCAAGGTCATGGCCCAGGCGCTCGGCAAACTTGATCCCTGCAGCGGACGCATTGCGCGAACCGACGATCGCAATCATCGGCTTGGTGAGGGCAGCCATCTTTCCGCGCACGGCCAGCAGTGGCGGCGCATCGTCGATCATGGCCAGCCGCTCCGGGTATTCCGCTTCCCCGTTTGCAACGATCCTGACGCCGAGGGCTTGGCCCGTCTTGATTTCGCGCTCTGCGTCCGCGCGTGAGCAGACTCGAGCCGGCCCGGATGCCCCGCCGCGCCGGGCGAGATCAGGTAAAGCCGTCAGCGCGGCGCGCGGGCTGCCGTAGTATTTCATCAGTCGGTAAAAGGTGCGCGGGCCAACATTTTCGCTGCGAATAAGCCGCAGCCAGTCAAGGCGTTCCAATTCGCTCAAGGGAAAGCTCTGGCCACCAGTCTCAATTCCCATGATCACCCTGTCGGCGAATAACGCTGGTTGATAATCATCATCGGCAGCACCTACTCCAAGTCCGTCGCCGTGCTCTTTTGCCCGATCTTGCTCTCGGTTCCCTTGATCAACTTCGCGATATTGTCCCTATGTTTAAACCAAAGCAGGATCGCCAACGCTGCAAATAGCATGGCTGCCGTGGTTTGACCGCCGAACCAGATAATCCCAGGCGTAACGGCGCTGGCGACGAGACCCGCTAATGATGAGTAGCGCGTGAAGTATGCCGTCGCCAGCCAGACCAGGCAGAAGGCGAGTGCCGTCGCCCAGGAAATGGCGACAAGCACGCCGATGAAAGTGGCGACGCCTTTGCCTCCCCGGAACCGGAGCCAGATCGGAAAAAGGTGACCCAAAAAGGCTCCAGCGCCGGCTACGAGAGGCACAATCGGATCGACGCTCCATTTGACGGCACAAACCGCGACCGTACCTTTGAGCAAATCGCCGATCAGCGTTGCCGCCGCCAGTCCTTTGCGGCCGGTCCGCAGCACATTGGTCGCACCGATATTGCCGGAGCCGATTGATCGGACATCCTGCGTCCCGGCGATCCTCGTGAGGACGACGCCGAAGGGGATGGATCCCAGGAGATAACCGAAGGCGAATACCAGGATGTCGATGGCGGCCGGCGGCCAATCCAATGGAGACGGCATCAAGATCCTCTTAAGACTTCGCACGACGGCGGGTTCGCGGCGGTGTTCCCGGTGCAACCATGCCCCGACGCGAGTGAAATCCCGCCTCAATCGCTGCTTCCTTATTGGGGAATACGATGTGTTCGCGCGGGTGCTGATCGTCGGCGCGCAGCAGGGCCGTATGATCGTTGCTGAACCATTTGTTTTTCTTGCTGGCGACAACGAATTGCTCGATATCACTTTCGCAGTAGAAGCAGCGCAATCGACAAGCATTCGGAGCGCTGGTCTTGAGCACGTAGAATTTGTTGCGGACGTATTGGCTTTCCATTTGATCGTGCACGATGCAATTTTTGTTGGCGCAACTGGCACCGACATTTCGCGGCTGGTCATAGATCGGCGAGGGCCTGCGTTCGAACCCGCCCTCGAAGCGGTGCAGCGACTTGCCTTTCAGGTTCAACAATAGCGCAATGAGCGCCATGCGGATGGGAACCCCATAGGCCGCCTGTTCGAAGTAGACGGCGCGCCGATCCTTGTCGATCGCCGGGTCGAGCTCGCCGACCCGCGGCAAGGCGTGCATGACGCTTGCCTCGGAGTATTTCGGTTCTTTGAGGAATTTTCGGTCGATCGTTGGATAGGCTTGGTTTTTGTCGGTCCAGCGTTCCTTCTGGAACCGCGTGACATAGAGGGCATCGATCTTCCTATCGAGAATTCCGATATTGGATTCGATCTCCGGGCCTGAGAAAAGTGATTGCTGGTGCGGTTCCTGTGGCGTCACGTAGAGGGCGTCGAGTGACGAATCGTCGCCTTTGCCTTTCTTCGCCGAAACCATCTCGCAGCCGAATTCTTCCCGCAGCCGTCTGTCGACATGGTCAGGAAGTTCCATTCCCTTGGCAGCCATGGGCATGATTGTGGCGCCGAAGCGCGCGAGCGCATAGACGAAGGAATGGATCGTTCGTGATCCGCGCAGATCGCCCGAAATCGCGACCTTCAGATTCTTGATCCGCTTGTTCTTCTTTTTGAGCAGGAAGAGATCACACAGCGTTTGCGTCGGATGTTCGTGGCTGCCGTCGCCGCCGTTGATGACGGGTATCGGCGAATATTCGGCAGCCAGCCGCACGGCGCCATCGCGCGGGTGGCGGATAACCATGATGTCGGCATAATTGGCGATCACCCGAACCGAATCGGCGAGGCTTTCGCCCTTCGCGGCGGAACTCGTTGCCGGATCGGCGCTGGTGATGACCTCGCCACCCAGCCGCAACATGGCGCTTTCGAAGGACAGGCGTGTGCGTGTCGATGGTTCGTAGAACAGGCTTGCGAGGATGGAGTTCGATGCAATCTTGGCGCTGCGACCAATACGGTAGGGAACGCGGGGGTCAGGAAGCTCATCGAGAAAAGCCTGGGCCGTATCAAAAACCGTCTCGATGTCTTTGTCCGACAAATCGTTGATCGAGATGATGTGGCGAGTGGCAGGCTGTGATTTCGATGGCATGGGCCCCATTTCTAACTTTTGAGCCACGTTAAGGTGAGCCACGCAAAGGTGAGCCACGCAACGGAAGGCAATGCCTGGCTCCATCGAGCCGACGGAAGGTCTACGTGGCGACCGAGCGCAAACATTTTCAACGCAAAGGTGTTCATTAAAGCGACACATATAAGGGTACTTGCCCAGACCGGCAAGGGCGCGGCACTTGCGATCCACAAGCACTCAGGTTCGCTCTCCTTGCGGTATCCGCCGCAGCCGGTCGAGCCCGCCTTGGAGAATATAGGCGGCAGCGTGTTGATCGATCACAGCCGCCCGCTTCTGCCGGCTTACGTCCGCCGCGATCAAATCGCGTTCGACGGCTGCCGTGGAAAGCCGCTCGTCCCACAATCCGATCGGCAATTCGGTGAGGCGCGCAAGATTGCGGGCAAAGGCGCGGGTCGCTTGCGCGCGCGGTCCTTCGCTGCCGTCCATGTTGATGGGCAGGCCGAGCACGAAGCCGGCCGCATTGCGCTCGGCCGCGAGTTCCATGAGGCGTTTGGCATCGGCGGTGAAAGTCTTGCGCGCGATCGTTTCCACCCCGGTTGCGAGCCGCCGGTCGGGATCGCTGGTTGCGACGCCGATCGTCTTGGTGCCGAGGTCCAGCCCAATCAGGGCACCCCGAGGCGGCAAGAGCGGTGCGAGGTCGGCGAGCGGCACAATTGGCATGGCGATGCCGTACCATATGCCGTCCAGGCAAGACAGCGCGATTGATCTTGGCTGGTTCACCTATATGCTTGCCGATGAACCAGTCAAAAGGAGAGCGTCATGAAAGCAGCGTTCGTTGCGGCCCTGGCGGCGGTCGTGCTGTCACACAGCGCCGATGTCGGCGCTGCGGAGATCAAAGTCTTGCACGGCGGCGCCTTCACGCAATTGGTTGAAGCCGTCGTGCCGGAATTCCAGCGGCAGACGGGCCACAAAGTCACCACGCAGCGCGAGACCGTCGGGGCTTTGCAAAAGCGCATCGAGGGGGGCGAGGCTTTCGACCTTGCGATCCTCACTCCGGCCGCCGTCGATGATCTCGCGAAAAAGGGTAAGATCACGGCCGGCAGCCGCGTCAATCTGGTCCAGGTGGGTGTTGGTGTCGTCGTCAAGGAAGGTGCGCCGCGGCCAGACGTCAGCACGGTC
Source organism: Xanthobacteraceae bacterium (assembly GCA_035300505.1). GTDB lineage: Bacteria > Pseudomonadota > Alphaproteobacteria > Rhizobiales > Xanthobacteraceae > VAZQ01. The sequence continues at coordinate 19,814 of DATGVJ010000284.1, read as the reverse complement.
GATGCCTTTAAGCGCGCGCTCGTGGCGGCGAAGTCGGTTGCCTATATCGATCCGCAGGCCGGGGGTTCCAGTGGTATCTATGTGGCCGGCTTGCTCGAAAAGCTTGGCATCGCCAATGAGGTCAAGCCGAAAGCGGTGCTGATTCATGGCGGCGCCGTCGCCGAACATGTGGCGAAGGGCGAAGCTGAACTTGGTATTCACCAGATCAGCGAAATTCTGCCCGTCAAAGGCATTACGCTGGTCGGGGCCCTGCCCAAGGAAATCCAGAACTACACGATCTATGCGGCGGGGATCGCTGCCAATTCGGCCAATGTCGATGTCGTCAAGGCACTGATCAAGGCATTTGGCGATGCGAAGGCTGTTGCGGCCATGAAACAGAAGGGTATGGAGCCTGCCGGCTCATGACTGGAGCGGCGACCAAAGTTCCACGCGCGCTCTTCCACGATGTGTTCGGGACGCTGGTCGATTGGCGCAACAGCATCGCGCGAGAAGCCGAGATGATCCTCAAGCCGCTCGGCTACACGCTCGATTGGCTCGCTTTTGCGGATGCTTGGCGGGATCAATACCAGCCCGCCATGGATGAGGTGCGCTCAGGGCGCATTCCGTTCAGCAAACTCGACGTGCTGCACCGGCACAATCTTGATCGCATCGCGCCGCGTTTCGGCATCACGGTGCCGGAAGACGTGATGCAACATCTCAATCTCGCCTGGCATCGGCTCGATGCCTGGCCGGATGTGACGCCCGGTCTCACCCGGCTCAAGAAGCGATGCCTGCTGGCGCCCTGTTCCAACGGTAATATTTCGCTGATGGTGGATGTCGCGCGCCGCAATGGATTTCCCTGGGATGCGATCCTCGGCGCGGAGACGGCAGGCGACTACAAACCGAAGCCGCGCGTCTATCTCGCAGCCTGTGCGGCCTTCGATCTTGTGCCTTCTGACTGCATGATGGTGGCGGCACACAGCACTGATCTTGCCGCGGCACGCGCTTGCGGTTTGCAGGGAGGCCATATCGCGCGCCCGAATGAGCGCGGGCCCGGCCGGGGTGAAACCGCACCGACTGTTGAAGTCGAGGTTGCGGCGCAGAGCCTGGAAGATCTGGCTGCGAAGTTCGGGTTGTGACGCGATTCCGCTCGTTGTTTTGTAGGATGGGTAGAGGCAAAGCGCGTCCTTCACGCGTTTTGCCGAAACCCATCAATTCCATCCGGCGGCACGACCCATGATGGGTTTCGGAAAAGCGCATAAAGTAAGAACGCGCCATAGCGCGTCGCAAGACGCGCGTGAACGCGCTGATGTGCCTCTACCCATCCTACAAACGACGCCCTCAATAAGGCCGAACGTCGCCCGTCACGGTCGTGCGCAGCATCAGCCGACGCTGGGTGGAGGGGAAATCCGTGCGCGCATGCGACGAACAGCGGTTGTCCCAGAGCAGAAGATCGCCGAGCCGCCATTCGTGTTCGTAGACGAATTCGCGCTTCTCGGCGTGATCGAACACCGCCTGAAGCAGTGGATTGGATTCTTCCTGCGGCATGTCGACGACGCCGACGGTCATCAGCCGATTGACGTAGACCGCTTTGCGTTTCGTGTCCTCGTGCGTGCGGAAGAACGGGTGCATGCACTGGCCGAAGGCTTCGGTGCCCTTGCCGTCGCCCTTCTGCGTCGAGCCATAGTTGTAGTGATGGATCGCCTTGCGGCCTTCGAGCTTGTTGCGGACCGCGGGATCGAGCGTGTCATAGGCCGCATAGCCGCTCGCAAACAGCGTATTGCCGCCCCTATCCGGAATTTCGACCGAATAGAGCAGCGTGCCCTTGTCCGGCATTTCGGAGTGGATCATGTCGTGGTGGAACATCATCTCGCCGTCGGGCAGCGCGCCGATCGGCTCGCCGTTCTCGCGGATATTGGAGATCAGCATGATGCCGGGCAGGATTTTCGAATAGCCCTTCGGAAAGAAGTGCGGGGGCCTGCGCGGCATGCCTTGCACGCCGAAAAAGCTGGTGGCCCGGATCAGGTCCTCCTGCGACAATTGCTGGCCCGGAAAGACGATGACGATATGGTCGAGCCAGGCTTGGTAGATGGCCTTGACGGTGTCCGCATCGGGTTTCTCGCGCAGGTCGATGCCGCGGATTTCCGCCCCGATATGTTTAGTGAGGGGAACGATGTCGAGGCGGGCATGGGTCATGACGTTCATTGTGGCACTCCGGCGGCCGCTGTTCTTGCGTGTGGTTGAGATTAGTCAGCTGTGCCCGGTCGTGCAACCGGGGCCTTTCGCCAGGACCGAGGCAACGGGCAGCGCGTTGACAGGGCAGCGGCTGTTCGAGAAAGTGGCTGGCGCGCCGCGCGAAACCGTCGGGTGGACGGAAAACATCTTGCGTGAAAAATAACAACACATGGCCGTGTATCCTCATCCCACGCTGCCGCCAATACCGGTTGTCGATGTCCGCGACACCGGCCTGATGCGTCATTGTGTCGAAACGCGCGATCGCGCGCGAACGCTGCGCGATGATTGCATGACATTCATGCCGCCGGCCGCGCGCGCCCTGCTGCCGATGATGGACCGCATCACCCGCACTTGGCTCAGGCGTTCGGGGTCGCCTTACGTAAGTGAGGTCGAGGCGATCGCGGATGCCGCCGGGGTTTCCGGTGTCTGGTTTCTCAACGGCTGCTATCAATGGGGCTGTACGACGCTCGCGCGCGAGGAGGCGGGCCACTCATGGCTTGCACGTACGCTTGACTGGCCGTTCCCCGGTCTCGGGCGCCATCTCGAAGTCGCGCGCATGCGCGGCGACGTCGGACATTTCGACAATGTGACCTGGCCGGGCTTCGTCGGATGTCTTACCGCATCGGCGCCGGGCCGCTTTGCCGCAACCATCAACCAGGCGCCGATGTGGCGGCGCACCAAACATCCGTGGGGCCGCCCCTATGACATGATGGCGAATGCGCTTTCGACTTGGCGCATCCGGTCCATCCCGCCCGACCACTTGCTGCGGCAGATATTCGAGACCTGCGGGACCTATGTCGAGGCGCGGCGCCAACTTGAGACAACCTCGATCGCGCGACCGGCGATTTACACGCTGATCGGGTGCCGGCGCGGGGAAGCCTGTGTCATCGAGCGCATGTCGGATGGCTTTCAAACGCGGGAAACCGATACCGGTGCTGCCAACGACTGGCTCAAAAGCGCGCCGCGTTGGGAAGCGCGGATATCGGCCCAGGCGATATTTACGCGCAGCTCTGCGGAGGCCGCCGACAACAGCCGCACCCGGCGCATGCATCTTGCGGCTTTTGCGGGCGAATTCGCGCGCGGAGGTTTCGGCTGGGTGACGCCGCCGGTGCTCAATCCCTATACACGCGTGGCGGTCGAGATGTGTCCCGCGCGCGGTGTGCTGCGGGTGGTGGGGTTTGAAATGTCTGCTGGCGAGGATGCGGCGCGGCCGGTGACGCGGGTGTGTGAGGTAACGTCGTAGTCTGCGTTCGAAAAGCATTCAATGATATAATGATCAAGAGGGTGGAACTGTACACACCTGTGCGAGTCGGTTCAGTTTGTGATCCTACGGACAGTTGTGACACTAACAGCCACTCTTTCGGCTGCAAGCGCTTCTCGTTTGCCTCGTGAGCCCTTAGGTCCGCGATAACAGGGAGAACTGCGATGCTTATTCGAGTCACGATTGGTACGATTGCGGTTACGGCACTAATGATTTCGATCGCGACGGCCCAAGTTTTGGACAACGGAAAAGTGTTGGACGACGGGAAGTACCCAAAATTCTCAGGGCTCTGGCGCGCGGTCAACCTTGGAGTTGGGGGCCAGGCGGCATTCGACCCGACCAAGCCCTGGGGTCGGGGCCAGCAGGCTCCGCTGACACCCGAGTATCAGGCCATTCATGAAGCCAGCATGGCGGATCAGGCCAACGGTGGCCAGGGCAACTGGCATTCCGGGGCACGTTGCATGCCACCCGGCATGCCGGCGACGATGACTGTATATGGCGAAATGGAAATCGTCGTCCTGCCGGAGACAACTTATATCCTGGTCAATCACAATACCGGCTACAATCGCCGCATCTACACCGACGGGCGCGACTGGCCGCAGAGGGTCGAGCCGAGCTTTCAGGGCTATTCGATCGGACAATGGATCGATGAGGACGGCGACGGTCGTTTCGACGTGCTTGAAGTCGAGACCCGCCACTTCAAAGGGCCCCGTGCCTTGGACCCGACCGGTCTGCCGACCCATGCCGACAACCAGTCGATCGTCAAGGAGCGCATCTATTTCGACAAAGCCATTCCGGGCCGCCTGCACGACGAGATCACGTTGATCGACCACGCCTTCACGCGACCATGGACGGTGTTGAAAAGCTATCGGCGCGATCCCGCGAAGTATCCGATTCATACCGAGCAGGATTGTACAGGCACCACCGCAAACATGCTCATCGGCAAAGAGCTTTATTACCTGAGCGCCGACCGCGAGCTTATGCCGACGCGCAAGAACCAGCCGCCCCCCGACCTGAGATATTTTGACCAGGTGCGGAAGTGACGCCAGCGCGGTCGCGCCGGAACTGGTAGCTGGCATTGCGGGGCACGTATCGCAAACTCGCAGCCGCCTGGTCGCGCAGCCTTTTTGCTTCGGACTGAGCCGCCGCAAGATTTCGAACTATACTACCAAAAGCCGAGAAAATCGGAAGTCCAGCACCTTCCAGCATGCCCGACGTCGCGATGATCATCGCGGCCATCACGGTAAAGCGCATGGATTTCGATATTGCCCTGATCGACGGATTCATTGGCCCAACCCCCGGAAGAACCAACTTCAGTTAAAGGCAATATTGTCACAAACTGTTTGTAACACAGCTAAGGTCGCGCCGCCGATTCTAGGAAATCGCGTAATGGAGTGTTAAGGTTTGGCGTAATTGTCTCAAAGGCTCAAAACGTAAGTCGTACTTTCCTGGATCGCATCGCTGAGATTCTTGTTGTCTCGAAACGAGGATTCAAATCCACGAACAACGGCTGCGCCGCGCTCCTGCGCGGTTCCGTGGTGGTTTCGGTTGCCGGGATTGTTGTCCCCAAAACCAAATTGCGTCATGGCTACCACGGCTGCTGGAAAACTCGGCCGTTCGCGCTTGCGCAAACCGGCGAAATAGCCCGCGAAAAAATCGGCTTGCAACTCGCTCTTTCTCACATTGGCTTGGCCGGCGTTCACCGTGTCGATCAACGAATGTCGAAACTGCAGAATGTGCCCGAATTCATGGGCGGTAACCGCTGCGACGGCAACCTCCGGGGATTCAAGTCCCTTTCTCAACCTTTGCAAAAGCTTGATTCCCATTAAAACTGTGCCGTCGACCCGCTCAAGACGGCTGCGCCGCGTCGCATAGGCGTTGAGCCCGTCGTAGTCGTCGTAATAGGCGAATCCCGGCAAGACATTGAGCGCGTCCGACAACTTCGCGAGGGTTTGCGCAAGAGCCAGATCGAAATCCACATCGCCGGATTTCGGAATCATCGGCTCGTCCCCGGAAATGAAGGCCCGGGTATCTGTTCCTGCCGGATAGATCGCATCAAAATCCGTGTCGGCAAGAAAGCATCCAAACGAGCGCGGCGCGCGCGGATCGGCTGCGCAAGCGCAACGCGGCGTACCGCCCAAAAGCAGCGTCAAAGCGCCGCCTGCGACAGTTTCCCGGCGTGTCCACATGACGCGTTCTCCTTCACTTGCCCCACCATCGTTGTCAGCAGAGGTTGGGAAACAGCTGACAGGCGCGCGAACTTGGCCCGGGAGCCGGCCCTGAACTGGGGCCAGGATTGGGTTCAACTTTGGGGTCAGGCAAGGGATCGACCTTGGGGGGGCTTGGTCCAGGATTTGGCCCAGAACTTGGCACAGGACTTGGGGTCGCAACAGCCGTCAAAAAACGACCCGCAACCCAACCCGAATTATCGCGATAGGTGACGAGGCACCATTCGGTTCGGTCATTCGGACTCGGTTGACAGATGTGCTTGATGACGTCGGTGCCGTTGTATGGAATTCTGACCTTGGCCGGGTAGGTCTGGTGTGGTCCTACGCGCACATTGAGGCCTTCCAGATCGTCCGGACTGACGCCGGTCACTCTATTGAGCCGGCGGATGCGCGGTGCGAGAAATCGCGCCAGGAGCGACCACCCGCTCACACAGGCATATTTCACCTGGCACCATCCATTGTCCTGGCATTGGCCAACACCAATGCCAGTGCCTGACGCCGGTATGATACCCAACCGGTTGGCGCCGCCGTTGGGGCCATCGCGCACGGCGAGCCCTCCGATCGGGTCCTCCCACTTGACCTCGATGACCACGTGGTCACCATTCGGGTGGCCGCAATTGCCTTGGGCTGTTGCGGGGCCGAAGGCTGACGACATCGTAAGTGCCGTCAGGGCGAGAAAAACTGTTACGACTTTCAAAGCCGACACTTTCGTGGTTCGCTGGCACCGTGCTCGCGGCTTGCTGGGGCAGCACGTTGACGCGATTTCACCGAGGGCGGTTCATCAGTATAATACCTCAATTGTCGCTTCTTCCAATGCACCACGTGACCCGATCTGCGCAGCGACTGGGATAGACGAAGTGATGCTTTAAATTGGACGATGAAATGGGCCACTACAAAATGCAACTCCGACGCTCATGCACTAAGAGCACCGACCTCTTGGGGGCAAGCATATGATGAAAACGAAATTTCCCCACCGCAGACAATTTTTACATCTGGCATCGGGCGTAGGCGCTCTCCCGATCATGTCGCGCATCGCCTGGGCGCAAGCCTATCCGGTGCGGCCGATACGTTTCATCGTGCCGCTGGCGGCTGGTGGCGGTTTGGATTTCGTGGCGCGGTTGACCGCCGATCACTTGTCGCGCGCGCTCGGCCAGCAGGTCATCGTCGAGAACAAAGCCGGTGCCGGTGGCATGCTCGGAATCGAGAGCGCCGCCAAAAGTCCGCCAGATGGCTATACCGTTTTAATTACGACCGACGGCATCGCCAGCGCGCCGCAAATCGTAAGGTTCAATGTCGATTATGTGCGAACTCTCGTGCCGGTCAGTCATCTGGTACGGACCGGGCATGTGATTGCGGTCCATCCTTCGCTCGGTGTGAATTCCCTCTCTGGCCTGATCGATCTCGTGAGGCGAAAACCAGGCACCGCCTATGCGACGTCGGGACAAGGGACGAACCAGCACTTTCTTGGGGAGTGGTTTGCCGATGCGGCCGGGATAAAACTTGACCACATTCCATATCGCGGCGCTGGGCAGGCCATCAACGACTTGATCGCCGGCCATGTCACGATAGCGGTGTTGGGACCTGCCGCGGTCATTCCGCACCATCGAGCAGGCACCCTGCGCATTGTAGCGCAGTCGTCGCAGGCGCGCTCGAAAAGTCTCCCCGACGTGTCGACGATCGAGGAATCGGGCCTGAAAGGTGTCGTACTCGAAACGTGGCAGGGTGCGTTCGTGCCGGAAGGAACACCAGCTGCAATTATCGCGCGCCTTGGGGCCGAAATGAGAAACGCGATGCTCGATCCGACCGTCACCCAAAAGCTGCTGGATGGTGCCTACGATACTGTTGGCGACAGCGCCGACCAGCTCGCAGAGCTGGTACGCGACGATTCTGCGAAATATGCGCGTTTGGCGCGGGAACTTAAGATCAAAGTCGATTAGATTCAGATCAAATAGATTCGGTCGGCAAGGTCATCGCGGCTCGTCGCGGTGCGCGGGAAGTGCCGCGCGAGGTTGTTGCCACAAATCTCGATGGCCGTGACAAAACCATCCGCGATGCGACCGTCGCGCATATGCGCGACCAGCGCGTCAACGGTCGTCTGCCATTCTGATTGGGGCACGCGAGCGGCAATTCCCTCATCGGCGATGATACGGGCATAGCGTTCTGCAAGCGACACAAAAATGAGAATCCCCGAGCGCTCTGCCTTGCGGGCAATTCCGCGGCTGGCGAACTGCTCCATGGCAACCCGATAGGCGGCGGCGCGCCGCGTCTTGCGCGGCATGAGTGCGACGCGGACCTGCGGCAAGCAGAGGACGGCCATGCTTGCGAAAAACAGGACAATCTGCAGCGACAGGATGCGCTGGACCGTCATCACGGTGAAACCCACGAGCAGCCACGGCAGCGCGAGCGCCGCCATGGCGGCGAGAAAAACCGGCAAGGCCGTCGCGTCGGAGGACGACTGCGCCAGCACGCACACGATTTCACCCGAAGTTTTTGCCTCGGCGGAACGGATAGCCAGAGAAATACGTTCGCGGTCCTGTGCCGAAATGGTCATCACCAGCTCCCCGACGCCCCGCCACCGCCGGACGAACCCCCACCGCCGGAAAAGCCGCCGCCGCTCGAACTTCCACTGCTCCTGCCCGAGCCACCCGAATTGACGAGGATATTCAGCGCAACGTTGAGGAAGAACCATCGGAAGCCGGGCGAAACGATGAGCAAAGTGACAAGGGCTATCAATGCTGCGATCAGCAGCCAACTCGCCGGATCGGGGGCCTGTTGATTGTCCAGCCGTAGTGAGGGCCGCTTCTGCCATTCCGATGCATCGGTGGTCAGCACGGTTATGATGTCGTCGACGCCGCGCGTGACGCCGTCTGCGAAATCGCCAGCCTTGAAGCGCGGCGCTATGGCGTTGGTAATGATGACCTTCGAAAGCGCGTCGGTCAGCGTGCCTTCCAGCCCATAACCAACCTCGATTCGGACGCGCCGCTCGTTCGGTGCGACCAGTAACAGAACTCCATTGTTCTTCGTCTTCTCGCCGAGCTTCCAGGTGCGGAACAATTCGTTGCCGTAGGGTTCAATTTCCTGGCCTTCGAGGGAACTTATGGTAGCAACAACAAGCTGGATACCGGACCTCGCCTCGAGACCGGCAAGTTTCTGCTCGAGGGCGCTACGGGTGGCGGCCGAAATAATATTTGCCTGGTCGACGACCCGGCCGGTCAGTGTTGGAAACGTGAGGGCGAAGGCGGCAACAATTGTGAACAAAAACGCTACAACCGCGCTGGCTGAGAACGTCCCTATCTCCAGCGCAACCCGGGCATGCCCGGGTTGTGACACTTTGCGATAGCCGAAGTCGGATAAATCCGACGTTGGGCGGGGGAGTGATCTAGGACCCGCATTCATTGCAGTGGATTCTATTGCGGTGGAACTTCAGAATTTCACTTGCGGGGGCGATTGCGATGTCTCATTTGCGGTAAACTCTGCCATCGGCTTGTTGGAGCGGAAGAATGTCGATGCCCACAATACGCCCGGGAATGTCTTGAGTTCGGTGTTGTAGACCCGCACCGCCTCGATGTAGTCGCGTCGGGCCACGGCAATGCGGTTTTCGGTGCCTTCGAGCTGCGACTGTAGCGCGAGAAAATTCTGGTTCGATTTGAGTTCAGGGTAGTTCTCGCTGATTGCGATGAGCCGTCCCAGCGTTCCGGAGAGCTGGTTTTGTGCATCCTGGAATTGCTTTACCTTGTCGGGATCGGTGAGTTGAGAGGCGTCAATCCGCACCTGCGTCGCCTTGGCTCGCGCCTCTACCACCGCGGTCAGAACATCCCTTTCCTGCCTTGCATAGCCCTGCACGGTGGAAACGAGATTGGGGATGAGGTCGGCGCGGCGCTGGTAGTTGTTTTGCACATCTGCCCATTTGGCCTTGGCCTGTTCTTCGTGACTCGGAATGTTGTTGTAACCACAGCCCGATACGCTAAGGCCGAGGAGAACAGCTGCAAGAACCGCGCGAATACGCGACGCCGATGTGATCATACCCGTCTCCTTTATCGTTATCGCCACTCGCGCCATCCGAGCACTCTTGCTTCCAGCGCCGTGGTCTTCCCTTGCGCATACCACGCGTTGTCGCGCCACTCGCAGCGGAATGGCAGCAAGTACGTTCCGTTGTGGTCTTCGGCCAACAGTTGTAGCGGTCGGCCCAGCGGTGGCGGTCCTTGGTCGAATTCACTCAATCTGTGTTCGCGGGTGGCCATATCGCACGCTATAGCGGATCCCCGTCGTCTTGAGGAAGATTCCGCATGTTTGAGATGATTCGCACATTCTTGCGCATTGGCATCAACCGCTCTACTCCTGGCGTCGGCCATGAGCGAGCCAGGAGTGGATCAGCACCATCGAAAGGCCGTCAGGACGACGAGATGGTTCGCACCAGTGTGGCGGCGTTGATCTGATAGGCAACGGCGGTTTGTGCCACATTGATCAAGGTGAGAAGCAGGAACTCTGTGTTGTCGAACATTCCGAGACCTTGCACCTTGGCGGCAGCGAGGGCAAACAGCACGACCTGGATGATGGCCATCGCTCCCATGAGCAGCACTTCGGTTGTATTGTTTATCCCCGGGGTGGCGACTTTGATCTGCTCCGCCATAGCCATGATGGCAGCCGCGAGCAACAGGACTTCGACCCACGCGAGCCGGTACCCGCCGATATTGAAAAGTGTCGCTCGCGGATCCAGAAAGATGAGTTGCCCGACGACGAATAGCACCAGAATGTATACAAAGCCCGGTACATAGCCGAGAACCCGATTTTTGTGATGATGCCGCCCCCTGTCCCCGTCGCCGACGACGGCAGCTTCCAAGTGTCCGGTGTCTGTCATTGGGATATCTCCAAGCTCCAGTTTATGCGCGCCCACCGGGTCGCGGTTTTGCAGTCGATCGTAATGTACACTAATTTCGTCGAAATCGAAGGCGTCTCACGCACGAGATTGAACATTGTTGTTCACTAGGGTTAGAAAATTCGCGGCCTGAAGGGTGTAACGAAGTGCAGAGTTTTCTATTCAGCAGCCCGCCGCCTGTCTCGGAAGTGCCTCGGCTCCTGTCGAGCCTTGGAAGGAAGGGTTACGCCTCTGCCTGACATGGCAGCAGGAACATTGCAGAAGCCAACGCTTTGTGCTGCGATGCCCGAAAGGCGGGAGGATTTCATGGATAGACGCGATTTCCTGCGGTCGACATCGGCAGCGACTTTCGGTCTTGGCATGCCGGGCGAGTTGTTCGCGCAAGCCGCCAAAACGCCGGCGCGGCCAGGCGCGGCATCGTCAGGTACGTTGTGGGATACCGGGAGCGTGGTGCATCTGTTGCCGCAGGTGAGCGATACGCGCATGCTCGTCAAGGCGTCATTCAATGCGCCGCTCGTGGGCGAGCCGGCATTGCGCGTCGGTAATACCACCGTGCGTGGCCGCATGAGCGATACGCGCGGGGAGCACTGGCAGTTTCTCGCAACCGGTTTGAGTCCGGGTCAGCGCTACACGCTGTCGCTGACGGGTCGTGGCGGCCGTGCGCTCTGCCAGCCTTGGGAGCTTGCGACGTTTCCGGGGCGCGACGCGCGGCAGGATAAGGCACGTATCCTGTTTTTCACGTGCGCGGGCGGCCACGAGGGAATGAATTTTCTGCCGGCGGCCGTGCGCAATCGATTGTTTCGGCGTGCCTTGAGTTTTCAACCCGATGCAGCGGTCGCCATCGGGGACCACGTCTACTGGGATCAGCTCTCTCCCTTCGCGGGGCAATATCACACACCGCAGGCCGTGGCGCTTGCGGGCGGGGAGTTCGACCGCAGCAACCTCGTTCTCGGCAGCAACAACGAAACCATTCTCAAGCGCATCGGCAGCGCGCAGATTGCCTCGATCTACAAGACCGATTTTCGTTCGATCCCGGTTTTCTTCGTGCAGGACGATCACGACTATTTCGACAATGATGATGCGGACGACAACATCATCACATTCCCGCCGTCGCATTTCATGCTGCAGCTCGCACGCGCGACGCAAAGCCTCTATTATCCCGAATTCCTGCCCGATGCGGCGCGCCCGCTTGGCCTGCCATGGTCGTCCGCCGGCGACCGCACGGGCGGCGTTTCGGAATGCTTCGGGACGCTGCGCTATGGGCAACTCGTCGAGGTGCTCCTCTACGATATCCGCCGGACGCTGACACTTGCCGGCCCAAGTGCCGTCTATGTCGATGTTGAGGCCGAGAAATGGCTCAAGGCACGCACGGCCGCAAACGAGGTGGCCCATGTGGTGCATGTGCCTTCCAATCCGCCGGGCTGGACTGCAGGAAAATGGGGCGAGTGGTATCCGGACGTCCTTGGTCCCGATAACAAGCTGACAGTAAACGTCGCCAAGCCCTACTGGCAGTCGGGCTGGCTCAAGCAGCACGACCGGCTGATGGAGGCCATGAGCAACATGAAAGGCCGTGTGCCGCTCATCATCAGCGGCGATCTGCATGCGGTCGGTGCCGGGCGGATGCTGCGCAGCGGAACGCTCGATCTCAAGGCCAATCCGATCAACACGATTCTTTCAGGGCCGATTGGCACGCGCCCCATGGGTTGGCCCTCCGGGCGGCGCGGAACCGGTGCACTGCCGCCAGTCCATCTCGACATGGACGAACAGGTCAAGCCCATCGAGCAGCATGGTTTCACGATTGTCGACTTCACGCCCAGTAAAATGACCGTGCAGCAATTCAAATGGGACGTGAAGACGCAAACGCCGGAAGCAATCGATACGCTGGAACCGTTTTACAAGGCCGAGCTTGTGCGGCCAAGTTAGAGATGCATTCAAGGTAAGGCCGCCTAAAGGCGGTGCTCCGACGTGAAACGCCGAACGGCACGGTTATTTACCGCACTTGTGCAGGACGGCGGGCGATGTGTTGTATTCGTCGACGAAATCCAACGTGTTGTCGTTGCGCAGTGTGAAGGTTATGTCGCTCAAAAGGACCAGATCACCCGGTATTTTGCATTCCACCTGCATCGAAAAGGATTTGCCTTTCCGTTTCCTTCCCAGGATGGAGCACGAGCCCATGTTGGATTCAATGGCCTTGCCGGTAATCTTCACCAGCAGGTCGGCCGGATCGGAGCCGTCGCCCCGGCAAAGCCGGTCCTTCGCATAGGTCCCGGCGATGGGAAGGTCCTCTTCGCCGACGACAGGCGTCGGTGTTCCAATTGGTTCAGCCGATAAGGTTGCTCCAGCCAATATTGCGACAATGAGCGACGTCGCCCCGCTGACGATTCTGCACACGCCCCAACCCCCACGTTTCCCCTCGCGGCAGCGCGAAGGGGCCAGTTTAACCAAGGCGAGGCTCAACGCCAACCTTTGGTTTACGTGAGAAGCGGCGCAATCCACTATTCCACAAGATAGCAATGGGCCGGGTCGCCAAAAGGGGCCGTGGCGTCCCCGGCCTGGGGGGCTGTGTGTCTCGCGTGCAACGCCGGACCGGGACCGTACATAAAACAGCGTTCGTTTAGGTGCCGGTTCCCCGCACGGTATTCGCCTGAAGGCAAATGCCGCGGTGCGCCTTGCGACTCACAACCATTCCGAGATGGGCGCGCAGCCAAAACCCTTCAGAAATCAAAATATTGTGCCCATTGGGTGCCTATTTTTCTTGAAACCTTGTGGCTCGGTCCGACGTATAGGGAGTTGTTGCTACGCAATGGTGGCGTAACCACCTGGGCAAATTGCCCGATCTTGTGGTAGGGCGAAGGCATGGTTGGCAGAGGTCTGGCTTCATCATTTGAGCTTTGGCGTGATCGGCGCGGGCGGATTTCGACGCCCCGGATCATCGTACTTTTGTTGCTCGCCATGCCGATCGGCCTGGCGATTGCGGCGGCGTTCACGGAAGACCGGTTTGGTGCGCGCCCGCTCAACAATCTCATCCACCGCGCCGGCTATTGGGCGCTGCTGTTCGTCCTGATTACGCTGGCGATCACGCCGCTCCGGCGTGTTGCCCGTTACGGGCAGCTGGTCGATGTGCGCCGCATGCTCGGGGTGGGTGCCTTCTGCTATGCGGCGGTGCATATCCTGCTTTACGTCACGGACCAGATGTTCGACCTCGTGAAGGTCGCCACGGAGATTGTGCTGCGGCTTTATCTCACGATCGGCTTCATATCGCTCGTCGGCCTCACGGTGCTTGCCATAACGTCGACCGACGCCATGGCGCGCCGCCTGGGTGGCTTGCGCTGGAACCGGCTGCACCAGGCCGTCTATGTCATCGCGCTGCTTGCACTCATTCATTTCTTTCAACAGACCAAGGCTGACATCTGGGTACCGACCTTCGTGGCGAGCCTGTTTACCTGGCTGATGGGCTATCGCTTCATCATATGGTGGCATAAGACAAACGAGGAGCCGTCCCCTTTGATGCTGCTCGGGCTCGCAGTCGCCGTTGCGGCCTTGACCTTCGTGGCCGAAGCGATCGGTATCGGTATTGCCTTCAGCGTCTCACCCTTGATGATCCTGCAGATGGCTTTCGATGTCGATCTCGAAAACCTCGACATTCGTCCGGGCTGGCTGGTGCTGGCGGCAGGCCTGAGCGTCGTCATTCTCGACATCGTGCGTGCCCGCTTGCGCAAGCCGCGATCACGGCCGACGCCGAGTACCGCGGCCAAACAGGCGGCGTGAGAGCGTCATTGAGAAGACGTAGCCCGGATGCAGCGCTGTTTGCGCTCAGCGCAAACTGGTGCGCAATCCGGGGCCGCCTGTAAGACCGTTCTCCTGCGGGCGTCTATCTTGCGATGGAATTCGTGCAATAATGTGCCCAACGTCTACCGCAAAGGGAGAGAACCGTGACACGATTTGCAATTGGGCTCAGCCTCGCCATCGCCTCCGGCCTTGCAATGCCTGCAGGGGCCGCCGACGTCACGACCGAATGGACGAGCATCAAGGCGCCGGCGGCGCCGCAGCTCAAACCCGTGACGGTCGATCCCAGGACCACGGCGCTCCTGGTGCTCGACCTGATGAAGAACAACTGTGGAGCACGACCGCGCTGCCAGGCGATGGTGCCGAGCGTCAAGAAGCTGATCGACGCCGCGCGCGCCAACAATATGATGATCGCCTACAACCTCACCGGCGCCGGCAAGGTCGAGGACATGGTCGACCCGGGCCTCGCACCGCGTGCCGGCGACCACATGATCAAGGAGGGGCGGGGGGCCAATAAGTTCTACAATTCCAGCCTCGAACCGGCGCTCAAGGAAAAGGGCATCAGGACCGTGATCGTTACCGGTACCTCGGCGCAGGGCGCCGTCGCCGGCACCACCCAGGGCGCGACCGAGCGCGGCTTCAAGGCCGTCGTGCCGGTCGACGGCATGTCATCGGAAGACGCCTTCAACGAACTCTACGCCGCCTGGCACCTCGCCAAAGGCGGGCCCGTGGCGCTGGTCGACAACGTGACGGTTACGCGCGGCGACCTGATCAAGTACGGGAATTGAGGAACGGATTTGCTGGCTCGGGTGATTGGCCTATAGACCACTACCTCCTGGTTGGGCGGATCGGTACGACCGCACACACTTAGAGCCTTGGATCACACGGGATGTCGCCGCAGCGCGTTGGAGACGCGCGCTCCTCGGGGGATCGGCCGCCTCGGTGTTTGCTCCCGCATAGGGGCCGAAATTGGGCTCCGGTTTGTAGCCCGCGTGCGGGAACCGGCTGTCGCGCAGGTGGCGCGCCGCAATATGCCCGTGTGACCAATTGCAATTACGCTCGGCTATGCGGCCGATCTTTGAAGCCGGCAAGTGGCCCAACCATTCGACCCGCGGGGCGCCCCGGTGGGTTCGTTTTGGCCAAAAAGGTTCGCTTCGTCTGGTAGTCCCTCGGCCGTCAAATTCAATATGTCGGCGGATGTTGATAAGACAACAACTATCTGTTGGTGATTGATGATGCATGAGACCGGCCCGCTGGTCGCGCCGCACAGCCCGGATGCTGGCAACGCGGATCGCCCGTGACACAAAAATGTGCCCGGCCGGCGGCGGGCGCAATTCGACACGACCATTTCGCCAATAGTTGATCCGGAGGGCGCGGTCAAACAAATATATTGTGCGATCTTGTGCGATCCTGTGCGAAGCGGGGGTATGACCTAGCCTGTCGAAATTATCCGGTTAATTTCAGCGACGTTTTTCCCGGTAATTGGCTTTGATTGTTGCTTGATGTGAAGGCTTGGCGTTTCTTTTTTGCGCAAAGTGTTGCAAACCAAATCCCGGGTTTCCAAAATAATCCGTATGAATTTCGACAGGCTAAGGCGGACCTTGCCTGGTCCGCCCCATGCGCGCTATCGGCTCGCCTCACAGCGCCGATATATACTTAGCCATCGCGTCTCGCTCGGCTTCCGTGAACATCTGCATGATCCTCGGCATGTCGCCATTGTTGGTCCGCTCTTCGGTGGCGAACGATTTCAACGAATTGGCGATGTATTCGTAGCTCAGACCTGCCAGGCGCGGCGCGGGCGGACCGCCTTCAAAATTCGGTTGATGGCATGGCTTGCACATGGCGATGCCCTTGGGTTCCTCGCCGGGTGCTGCTCCCGCGGCGCGCGCCGGCCAGGGCTTCGCGGCGAAATAAACCGCCATCGGGCGGAGATCCGCCTGCTGGATGCCTTTGGCGATGGCCGACATGAGCGGGTGTTCGCGCATGCCATTGCGGTAGTTGACCAACTGCTTGAAGAGGTAGTCAGCCCGCTGGCCCCAGATGACGGGCATGGTTTTCGGGTCGGACGGCACGCCATTCTGGCCGTGACAGGCGCTGCACACCAGCGCCTTTGCGTCCATGGGATCCTGGGCCTGTGCCGGCAGGCCCGCGATTGCAATAAAGGCTCCGGCGGCGATCATTGTCGTAAATCTTTTGAGCATGTTCTCCCCTCTTGAAGGCTTATGGTCTTGGATACATCCGATTATCCGCACTTGTGGGGCGGTACGCAATAGGCCGGAGGCAGAATGGTCGCGGCGATGGACGGGAACCGAGCGCCCGCGGGCAGGCCCGGATGTGTTAACGCGTCTCTCGGCCGCACGCCATGTGAGCTTGCACTGCCGCTGCTTCGATAAAGGTTGGCAGGGGTTGCGGAGGGTCAACGCTTGCGGTCGCGCTCGTCCAGCACTTCGCGCAAGCTGGTCGCAACGATCTGGGGCAGATCGCGCTCCAGCGCTCCAAGCCTTTGATCGATCCCGTCGACCTTGCCTTCGACGCGATCGAGGCGTGACTTGATTGCTGCAAGGTCGTCGCTGTTTCGCCTGGCCTGCTCAAGAATATGGCGGGTAACCATCTTCTCGCCGTCGACCTCGCGTTCGAGAATATCGACGCGTGTCTCAAGATGCTTGAATTCGCCCCTTGTGATGTCGGCAGCCATTCGTCCTATCCCCACCTTTGTGACTACCTTAACATGGGTGGTGCGTTGCCGAGGAGCAGAAATATCAGCAATGCGGCAGAACCTGCCCGCGGTACCGGGTCTGGTGCGACAAACGGGTCCGTCACCTGCCGCGCGAATGTCGCGTCATCCGGCCTTTCGGCGACCGCCGCCGCCATTTCGATAGACCTCGCGCACCGCATCCGCCACGATGCGTGGCAGGTTTTTGGCCAGGTCCTCGATTTTCCGTTGCAGACCGTCGACTTTGCGCTCAAGGCCCGTGGGATCAATCCCATCAAGTTTGGCCTCGACACGGTCCAGGCACGACTTGATGGCGGCAAGGTCGTCGCCATTGCGGCGGGTCTGTTCGAGGATTTGGCTTTTGATTGTCTTGTCGCGGTTGCCTTTGTGTTCGAGAACGTCAACGCGTCCTTCGAGCTGCTTGAATTCTTCCCTGGTGATGTCGGTCGTCATTCGTCCTGTCTCCGCCATTATGATAATCTTAGCATGGGTGGTGCATGGCAGAGAGTAGAATTGACGGCGTGTCCCGGGCGCAGCGTCGCATGAGCGAAGCGTGTTGCGCCGTGGTCCAACTTGGTTCCATGAAGTTGGGGGAATACGATTCGCTTGCGCGCCGGCGCGCTCACGCGACATATCATGCTTTGGAGGATATCATGACCAACGAAAAAGGTCCCAACGTCAAGAAGAAACCGAAGTGCAAGAATTGCGAAGGCAAAGGCACGTTGAAGAAGGGAGACAAGGTGGTGAAATGTCAGCGATGCGGCGGGAGCGGGTTGCGGTAAGATCCATTGGACCGGAGTGTGCCGTTGGGTCGAAGTCGCCTGGCTCATGTTCTATGAGGCAATCGATTGTTCGCGGCGTCGAGACTGAAAGATTTATGCCTACATTGGTGCCTTGAGCTGCCTGCGCAGATGTTGAGCGACCTCTCGCAGGAAATCCCAGATATCGCCTTTTCTTGCGCCGTTCGCCTGAATGACTAGCGCTGCTTCGTTGGCCCATGCCCATTTATTTTTCTTGCTCGCGCTGATTTTTTCAGAGGCTAGCCAGTCTTCTAGCTGGCCAACAGGCACGAGAAAGATGCCGGCCTGCTTTAGCTTACCTATGAAGGACTCGACGATAGGTGCGATATCATTTGGTAGCTGTGAAATTCCTCCACTCTTTAGGTTCCCCAATCGATCGAGACGACCAGCAAGATGGTTAAGCTTTTGTCGAACGTCCGGATAGCTGTCTTTGCCCATGTTGTTGGCCATTGCATTAATAGCCTTGAGTTCAGCTTCAAACTCATTCGATGTGATCGACGGCGACATTTTTTGAATTTCACAAGCGACGTTTCTCGCTTCCTCTACAAGCGCCTTGGCTGCATCGCCTGGAACCATTGCATTTACGATGGTTCGTAGCCGATCGACGTCTGCGATCAGATCCAGATCAGCGATCACGACGCATGGTATACTTAATTTCCGATATAGAATGGAAGGAGCGGAAATTCCACTCGTACCGCCAACCGCAGCGAAATGAGCATCAATACGAATTTCATTTGAGAGTGTTTCCAAGGTAGTTTGATATACGAGTCGATCGCCGTCGGCTTCCACGATGATGACGCATTCGGCAAAGATGCCGTCGAGTATCGTTTCAGCCCTGAGTGTAGGTCTGGAGAGCGCAGCTGCTATAATATCTGCTGGAATGAGATGACCGGTGAATGATTCATCATATCGAGTAAGGCGGACTATCTGAAGTTCCCTTGTTACCTGAAGTATTCCGCGCAATACTTGACTGCTATGTGTGGCTACAAAAGTTGCGGTGTCGCGTGATCATGCCTCCCAATAAACATGCCAAGATTGTACGCCTGTGGCGGATGCAGACATATTTCCGGTTCGTCAATTAGGCATACTGGCAACCGGCCTAAGAGGATTGCGATACAAGTTGCGACATATGATTTTAAGCCATCACCTTCAGTCTCAATTTTGCGGTATTTCAACATCTTCTTGATTGAAAGGCGGTCTTGATGCGTCGGCTGTTCGTCGCTTACGCGCAGGGAAACAGTGTTTCCCTGCGCCATGTCTGGCCAAATGGTCTTGCCAAAAGAGATGAAAATTTCCTTCTCCAGTGCGGTGCGAGCGTCATCATTTATGATCAGGGTATGCAAGTCGTGGGTCGGCGTATGATTCTGAAAATCGATGACGCCAACGGTGCCCAAAGAAGTGAGGCGTCGATCAAGAAATAAAGCGCTTACAAGCAGTTGACCGATTTGGGTTAAGAAATGATTTTGCTGTCCATTATTTCGACTGGGTTCATAGGAATGATGCCACGATTTTGCTTCTGAATACGTAAAATTCGGCACCGTTTGGCCGATACCCAGGTACGTTGTGCGAGGAAGGATTTGAATCGGAGTGCCGCTGCCGTCGCGTCGTAGCTCAATGTACCCCTCAGTGTGGAGGCACTCCATAAGACGATCGAATTGAGGTTTTGCAAGCTCAATATCTTTTGCGACTACTAAATTTCTCGGGTTTCCACTAAGACGAAAATGCAAGTCCTGCAATAATTGAGTTTTTCCGGAAGAATTTGGACCAACAATCAATGTAAGACCAGAACACTCGATGTCGCCGGTGCCGGGCAGTGTCACTTGTCGAAGCGGTTTGAAATCCGAAAGTCGATTCATGGATCCGCAATCCGTTGTGTATAGGCACTATAGTTTATAAATTCGTTCGGGACATATTCCTCCACATTCTACTCTGCCGC
>DATGVJ010000283.1:0-3685 GCA_035300505.1 Xanthobacteraceae bacterium | reverse complement strand
TATGAGACGCTGATCTACGACTGCATGATCGGCGACAACATTCTGTTCCAACGGGCCGACAGCGTCGAGGCGGGATGGCAGGCCGTGCAGCCATTTCTGGATGCATGGAAGAAAGCCGGTGCTGAAGGCCTTTGCGAATACAAAGCGGGCACGCAAGGGCCGGACGCCGCAGATGATCTGATCCAACGTGACGGTCGCCGCTGGCGCAGCCTCGCCGGAACGTGATCGCCATGCCGCGGAAAAGTTCGGTCATCGTCGTGAATGATGTGTCTGCGCTCGCCGAGGCGGCGCTCGCCCGGCTGGCCGACCAAATGGCGAAATTGGAGCGCGAGATCGCGGTCTGCCTGACCGGCGGCACAACGCCGAAACACATGTACGCAATGATGGCACAACCGCCGTGGCGCGAGCGCATTCCGTGGGGCCGCGTGCATTGGTTCATGGGAGACGATCGCTTCGTGCCTTATAACGACCCGCTGAGCAATTGCGGGATGGCCAAACGCCAGTTTCTCGATGCCTGTGCGCCGGCCGACCACATCCACATGATTGATACAGACAAAGGTTCGCCGGATGGCAGCGCCGCCGACTACGAGCGGATACTTCGCAACCACTTGGCGCAGCGGGACGGTCCATCACTGTTCGATGTCGTGCTGTTGGGGGTGGGGCCGGACGGACACACCGCCTCGTTATTTCCGGGAAGCTCCGCGGCGCGCGAGACCGAGCGTTGGGTCGTCGGCGTTCCGCAGGCCGCGGTCGCACCGTTCGTGCCGCGCGTGTCGTTGACCTTGCCTTGTCTGTCGCTCGTACATGAAATGATATTTTTGTGTGCGGGCGCAGAAAAGAAGGCCATCCTCGAGCGTGTATTCAGCGGCGAGGATCTGCCGGCCGCGCGCGCGTTCGCGTCAGCCGGCGAAACAATCTGGATGCTGGACCGGGCCGCGGTGCCTCCGAACGTCCGTTCTACCGCAACAGATCGTCATCCCGGCTGACGGGCTGACGAGCCCACAGTGACCGTCGATGCAGTTTCGATGCTTCTGGACCCGCTGAGCTGATGATTGATAAATGTGAATGCCTATTGCGAGCGCTGCACGGCCGGCTGCTCGGCCGGGTGCATGGCATTGTGGATGTTACTAGCGGTAATGATGAGTGCCAGATGCGTTAGAGCCTGCGGAAAGTTGCCGGTCTGGCGCCGCACGATCGGATCGTACTGCTCCGAGAACAGCCCGACCTCGTTGGCGATACCGGCAACACGCTCGAACAACTCGCGCGCCTTGGCAACGTTGCCGAGCATGACATGCGCGTCGGCAAGCCAGAGAGTGCAGGCAAGGAATGCACCTTCAATTGGTTCGAGTTCGCCAGGGCGTTTCTGGCGTGGATCGTGACGAAGCACGAAACCGTCGCGGATCAGGTGCTTCTCGATCGCAGCGACGGTGCCTCTGATCCGAGAATTCTCCGGTGCCGCAAAACCCAATGAAGGTATCAATAGAAGGCTCGCGTCAAGGTAAGGCGAGCCGTAGGCCACGACGAAAGTGTTGTTGTCCTTGTCGAAGCCGCGGGTGCACACATTAGTGTGGATTTCCTCGCGAATCGCGCGCCATCGGTCAATGGGCGCATCGAGGCCGAACTGCTCGGCACTTTTGATTCCCCGATCGAAGGCGACCCAACACATCACCTTTGAAAACACATAGTGCTCGCCGGGGCCCCGCGTCTCCCAGATGCCGGCGTCTGGCCGATCCCAGATTGTGGCGAGGTGGTCGAGCAATTTTAGTTCAAGCCCCCATGTTTCTCCTTCGAATTCAACCTCTGCCTTGCGGGCCTGATAAAAGGTGTCCATCAGTTCGCCATAGACGTCGAGTTGCAGTTGGGCGTGGGCGGCATTGCCAAAACGCACGGGCCGCGACCCCTCGTAGCCAGGCAACCAGGTTGCTTCCCACTCGAGCAGACGCCGCTGGCCGGTGATGCTGTACATGATCTGCATTTCGGAAGGCGATCCGGCGACCGAGCGACGCAGCCAGTTGTACCATTCGCGGGCCTCGGAGCGGTATCCGTTGTTCATGAAGGCAATCAGCGTAAATGTCGCATCACGCAGCCAACAGAACCGATAATCCCAGTTGCGTGATCCGCCCAGTTTCTCGGGCAGTGATGTCGTCGGCGCCGCGACGATACCGCCGGTCGGCCGAAACGTCAGCGCCTTCAGCGTGATCAGGGAGCGCTGCACGAGATCGCGGTTCTCGCCGCTATATTTCCCTTGCAACGACCATTCGCTCCAGAACGCTTCCGTGTCTGACAGCGCCCGCATCGGATCAATCGGTTTAGGCAATGGCTGGTGCGACGCATCGTAGGTGAGGACGAACGGCACCGTTTCGCCGGCCTCGACATTGAACTCGGCTATCGTCGTCATGTTCTCGCCGCACAACTCCACCGGTGTGCGCAGCACCGCCGAATCTGGCCCGGCGATCGCTTGAAGCGAGCCATCCTCAAGCCTGTGAACCCATGGAATGTTCGATCCGGAGCTGAAGCGCAGGACCAGCTCCATCCTCATCGCCACGACACCGCTATTGCAGCGAACCAGGCGGACGATGTCGGATGCTTTGCCGCGCGGCGGCATGAAGTCGATCAGCGTAACCTCGCCCCCGGCACACTCAAACGTCGTCTCCAGGATGAGCGTTTCCTTCCGATAGGCGCGTTTGATCGCATTGGGCTTATCCTTTGGGGCGATCAGCCAGCGTCCATTGTCGCTTGTTCCGAGCAGCGCCGCAAAGCAGGCGTCGGAATCGAACGAGGGCCAGCACAGCCAGTCGATCGAGCCTTCACGGCTGACCAATGCAGCCGTCAGGCAATCGCCTATCAGTGCGTAGTCCTCGATTTTTGCCGGCAATGCGAACACCGGCGGGCCCAACTCCGCGATACGACCCGGCTGCTCCATCATGTGTGTCACCCTATGCGAGGCCGCCGAGAACGAAGCGCTCTACTGCCTTGGCGAAGCCTTCTTCATTGTATGAGTCGGTCGTTACATTGGCCTGCGCCTTCACCTCCTCGAAGGCATTTCCCATGGCGATGCTGAGACCGGAACGCTTGAACATCAAGACGTCATTGGGGGAATCGCCAATGGTCGCGATCTCCGCTGGCGGAATAGCGAGATGGGCCGACAGATAGTCAACAACGGCGCCCTTGTTTGCATCCTTGTGGGTGACGTCGAGGTAATATGGCTGGGATCGATTGGCCGTCGCCCGAGTGCCGAGGGCGGTCTGGACATCTGCCTCGCATTGGCGGACCCGCTCGAGATCGTCGCTGACGCCAACGACCTTTGCAACCGCATCAAGTCTGTTGTTGAAATCCGGCACGACCGTCGCCTCGAACTTGACCGTCCAGGCCTCACGCGCGACGTGCGGCGCGCCCGGCTTGGTGATCAGCCACTCGTTGCCGGTGTAGATCCACGCGTCGAGGTTATGTCGGCGGATCAAATCAATGGCTTGGTCTGCAACGGCGCGCGGCAAGGTTTTTTGCTCGATGATCGAAAGGTCGGGCTTGACGAACAGACCGCCATTGAAGCCCGCGATCGGCGTGGTGAGTTTCAGGGCGTCGAACAGCATTGCCATCCCCCGCGGGGGACGACCGCTGGTGATGGCAAAACATACGCCCGCTTCGCGCAAGGCTGCGACGGCGGCCTGCGCGCGGCTTGTCAGAA